>JAFGJN010000015.1 GCA_016929055.1 Candidatus Zhuqueibacterota bacterium | reverse complement strand
GTCCCGGGCAGTGATCCGGATCTGGAACGGAACGCCGGCCACCGGATTGCCGGGATAGAGCAGATCGATGGAAAAATGGTTGGCGATGCGGTCGTTGACCGAAATCGCATGGACCTGGTCGTTGCCGTTTAAAACGGCTTGCGAGATCGGTTGATCCTGAACGGCTCCGGTATAGGCGAATCTGACCTCGCCGATGGTCTCGGGCAACCAGTAGTACTGGTCGCGTGCAGTCAAGACCACACGCCCCTGTTTACCACCCGATTCGGGGGCGAATTCCTGCACTTTGAACAGGGGAATGACGGTGGTGAGCGGAAAGTCGCCGCCCATTTTCAGTTCGAAATCATCCCGATCGACGGTTCCGTCGTGCAGATCCTCGCTGAGTAGCGCTTCCACCCCGGTGGTGCTGATCGACTTGGCGCCGACGATTGCCGGACCGGCACCGTCGGTTTCCGGCACGAATTCGAGCAGTTTGAGCTCGCGCATCGCATTGCCGGCCCAGTCGGCGAATCCTTTGCCGGGACCGACGATGACATCGGGTTTGTCCCCGGTGTCGCCGAAATAGGGGCGGTTCAGAAGGGTGTCGGTCGGGATTTCTTCGAACCGCAGATAGACCTCGAGCGTGTCGCCGCCGACTATGCCGAACATTGACTCGTTGAGACCGACAATCGGTTTCTTGTTGCGCAGATAGAACGAATTGATCGTCCAGTTGGCTTTGTCAAACGACGTCTTGGGATAGACGGCGGAGGTGTCGTCAAAGACGAAGCGATAATGGTCGATCCGCCCGTTGCGGTCCAGATCGACGGTCTCCAGCATAATCAGGTTAGGCGCTATATTGTCGCGGCGTATTTTGATGTCCGATCCGGTTCGCTGCATCGAATGGGCCGCCAGGCTGGTGTCGTCGTCCCACTGATCGTTGCCATTGCCGGCCAGATCGCGCACGATGTCGGGGTTGAGAAAGTTGATGGCACCGCTGTCATTTTTGGTCCAGGCCGCTCCGTCGTGATTGAGGTAAAAGACATCGTCAGAGGGCGGAGTGTCCAGACCGGTGAAAAAGATCGTTGTTCCGGAAACCGACGCGATGTTTGCCGGCGTGCTCTTGACAAACCACTGAAATTTCTGGTTTGTGGGCAAGGTATAAGGCGCTCCGGCTCGCAGCGGCCAGGCTGCGGTAAAGGGGTAGCTGAGATCGATCTTTTCGCTCAGCGTGATGCGGATTTTGCGCTTGCCGGCAGTATACGAGAGCACGATGGCCGGACCGGCTTTATCGAGAATCCACAGACGGTTATAGTTGTTCGGATTGCTCGGCGCTTCGGTTGTGTCGCTGTTGACGATGTTTTCTGTATAACCGTGGCGCATCGCATCCATCGAACCGGCAGTACCGAACGGATTGTTGTAGCTGACCAGCGGAATCACGCCGGTATTGGGAATCTTGGACGTGGTGGCGATCAGGGGAATGCGAAAGGTATAAAGATCAACCCAGCTGCCCAGGGGCTGCAATCCGGCGATGCCGCTTCCCTCGACCACAAAACCATCTGTGCTCTTGCGCGTGCTGTCCATGGCGTGGTCAAAGGTTACATCCACATAGTCGAGAAATCCCCAGCCGTTGGCTCCGCCGCTGGCCAGCTCGTCGGCCGCAGCGCCCAGGATACGCTCGTTTTGAGGAGATCGTTTCACCACCGGCGGTGGTGCCGGAACAACAATAGCGTCGTGGGTTTCCACCATGAGGATATTGGGATTGATGCCGTCCTTGACCGGGACTACCGGCCCGAGTGGGATCGCCGGATCAGTCGGTGGCCAGGGTGGTACCAGAGCCATAAAATTGCCGTTGTAATTGCCCTGCGTGTCGGCGACGCGGTTGGCGGCGCTGTATTGAACGATGCCGGTATCGTTTTCGGCGACAAAAATGCTGTCGAGAGCGAATTCGAAAACCTGGCTGTTGCCGTTGGCCGGATGAGCGATGCTGTCGATTCCCTGAATGACACCGGGGAAAGCCTGCATTTCGAAACTCAACGAGGTGTCACCCAGAGCGAGTGTGGTGCGGTCGATGACTTCGCTAAACGTGACCTGCACGCGCCGGCTGAGCAAAGCATTCGCCAGGGGCTGGCGTCGTTTGCCATAGGCGCGAACCGTCTTGGCTTCCACCACGGCAGGTGCAGCCTTGTCGATCACCACCGCCGTTTGCGTGTCGGCCGCATAGCGCAGGCCGGCTTCGCTGTAGGCGTTGTACGCCTTGAGCTGCTGTGCCTCGGTTTCCGGCTTGTTGTAGGTGATATTCATGGCCACACCGGTGTTCGGTTGGGTGGAGGTGACAAAGAGGGTCAAACGTCGATAGTTGGTGCTAGTGCCGTAATCATCGTACCATTGTCCCGTGCCTTCTACGCTGTGAATGGTGACGCCCAGACCACTGAACAGTCCGGCCGGGATGTCGGTGATGGCCGGATTCATGGCTTCGCTCCAGATCAGATCGATGCGGTCGACATAGCCGTCGAACGCCGTCCGATTGCCCGCGGGTGCGTTGGCGTTGGGAACCGTGTGGCCGCTGCCGTCGTCGTAATAGTAAGCGCGGTAAATTTTCGGTTTGATGCCGTCGGTGCATTTGTAAAAATCCGTATCCACAGCGATGGGATAGCGGAACACGCCGGTCCCGATGCGCAGAGCGCCGGATGAAGTGAGTTTGACGCGTGGACGGATGTTGGTGTGATGTGTACCACGGATGGGCAGATAGATGTGCGAATCATTCTTGCCATCCGAGCTGTTCCAGTGGGTTTTGATCGAATCGCCGGTGATGACATAGTTGGTTCCCGGCGGATCATTGCTCGGATCCCCGTCGCCGTCCAGGTCGAGATTGATCTTGAAATAGGTTCCGGCAAAGTTGTCGTCCAACTGGTTGCTGCCTCCTGCCGAATTGAGGAAGGTCAGTTTGATCCATCGCGCCGTTCCGGTGTCTTCCGGATCCACGGTTATGCGTTCGGTGATCGTACCCCACTGCGCATAGCCGGTTTGGATCAAAAGACAACTCAAAAACGCGGCAATGAGTAGCGATTTGAGCCTCATGTTTTTCCTCCAAATTTTAAGCGCCAATCCACGTATCCAAAGAGATCACTGACGGGCAAAAACGGGATGGTCCGTTGACGTATAGAACGCAAAATCGGTGCCAGGATTACCGGCTGCTTGTTGTCGTCGCCTTTCCGCCGAACATCGGAAAGGACGGAGCTTTTAATAGAATAAAAACAATATGATAGGAAAAATAGCTGCGTTGGATCAAATCGAGTTGCCTGTTCCGGTTCAGATCAGTTTCGTGTAGGGATGAAACATTTGTGCTGGCATGAGACAACTGCCGTGTCTGGAGTGCTGCCTGAAAAGTATTGTTTTTAACAGTTATATTTTTATATTCAATTACTGGTATCCGGTTGCCGGACACCAGTGATAGTCAATACAAGCGTACGCATGTTGGCGGTCGTGATATCGATCCTATCTGTCGTTCAGGATCGGTCGTTGATTGCTGGTCTGATCTCGATCGGCAGCGCCGATGGTTCGATTTATTTGGGGGTGCGAGAGGGGACACCCGGTCCGTCCGCCGGAGCCCTTTGAGGGAAAATATATTGAAATTTTATCGTTTTGACAAGGGATATCGTTATCTCAGCCGTTATCGGCGCATCGTCGGCGTTTTTGGCAAATACGGTTTTGCTCAATTTCTTGATCAGCTCAGCCTCGCCGGCGTGTTGCGCATCGGCTCCTGGTTTCGCAAGAGTGCGCGTTCGCCGCAGAATCTGTCTGCTGCCACGCGTGTGCGTATGGCACTGGAAGAGCTGGGGCCGACTTTTATCAAAATCGGTCAGCTTTTAAGCACACGTTCCTTTCTTCTGCCGCCGCAGTTTATCGACGAACTGTCGCGCTTGCAGGACGATGTGCGGCCGTTCTCTTTTCAAGCCATTCATCGAATCATCGAAACCGACCTCGGAGATCCGCAAGCTCATTTCTCCTTCATCGATCCCGATCCCATCGCATCCGCCTCGATCGCCCAGGTTCATCGAGCACTCCTGCAGACCGGAGAGTCGGTGATCATCAAGGTGCAGCGTCCACAGCTCGCCGGTTTGATCCAGATCGATATGGATATTCTGCACGATCTGGCCGTATTGATACAGCGCCATGTGGAGGAAGCCGATCAGTACGATCCTGTGGGTATGGTCACCGAACTGCGGCGCAGCATGTTGCGCGAACTCGATTTCAGCAACGAGGCGCGCAGCATCGAGCTGTTTAGCTCACAGCATCGCCACAATCCGCACGTTCATGTACCTCGGCTCTATTGGGATCTGTGCAGCCCACGCGTGATCACCATGGAGTTCATCGACGGCATCAAGATCACCCATCTGGACGAGGTGCGGCAAGCAGGCATCCCTCTGCGTGATCTGGCGCATCATGGCACACAATTCATTCTGCGGCAGATCTTTGAAAAGGGTTTCTTTCACGCTGATCCCCATCCCGGCAATCTGTTTGTCACTCGCCAGGGGCGGATCGCTCCGGTGGATTTCGGTATCATGGGCCGGTTGGATGAATGGATGATGGCCAAGATTTCAGATCTGGTGATCGGTGTCTGGAGGCGCGATGTCGATCTCATCATTCGTGTGCTCGTCGATCTGGGTGCCCTCTCTATCGATATCGATCACCGCTCTCTGCAATTCGAGCTGTCGGAATATTTGCATCGCTATTATGGTTTACCGCTGAGCCGCATCAACATGAAGCAGCTGATGCAGGAAGGAATCGATCTGGTGAGCCGTCACCGCTTGCGCATTCCGACCAATCTCATGTTGCTGGCGAAAACCATCGGGACCTATGAAGACCTTGGGCGGCAATTAGACCCGGAATTCAATCTGCTGGACGAATTGCGGCCCTATATCAAAAAACTGGTGCTCCGCCGTCTTGATCCGGAAAAAATCGGATACGAATCGGCCAAGACCCTGCGCGATCTCTATGATCTTGGCAAAATGGTGCCGCGGGAATTGGAACTCATTCTGCGCCGTATGCGTCAAGGGCGCTTTGCTATTGAATTGCAACATCGTGGCATTCAAACTTTTATTCGTGAAATGGACCGCTCTTTTAACCGGCTTTCTCTCAGTCTGATCATCGCAGCGCTTGTCGTCTCTTCATCGCTGATCATGATCCAGGATCGCGGGGCATTATTGTTCGGCTATCCAGTTCTCGGGGTCATCGGTTATCTATTTGCCGCCGTTCTCGGCGTGGGATTGATAATAACCATTTTGCGGCGGGGAAAACTCTGATTCCGATCGCAGCGCTGGTGCTTTGTGCCGGCTCCATGGAAGCCGTATCCGGATTCGGTGCGAAGCACCGAATCCCCAATAAATACACTAGGGTGGTTGAATCAAACGGGTGGAAATGACGGCTGATGCAAATCCAATAAAATTTATAAGATAATTTTAACATTCCTGTCTTATATCAGATGGCTTGTGTTGTCTCCCCGTTTGGGACACCAGTGAATTTTTATGGAATTCTGTTGTCAGAGAATCCCGGTCATAGATAAAGGAAAGGTATTGCCCGAAAAGAAAAAAAATCTCACTCGAGATCAATTCGAGCAAATCGATCAACCGCTGTTCCGCTCCATCGGTGCGGTTGGCGATCGGCTCGGGGTTTCGGTCTATGCCGTCGGCGGCTTTGTGCGCGATTTGCTGCTCGGCAAAACGGTCAAGGATATTGATTTTGTGGTGGTCGGCGACGGTCCGGGGTTTGCCGAAGCGGTTGCTCACGAGTTGGGGAGCGGGCGTCTGACGCTCTATCGCAATTTCGGCACCGCCATGATCCAGCATCACGACACGATGCTCGAATTTGTCGGTGCGCGCAAAGAGAGCTATGGCGAAGCTTCTCGCCGTCCCAGCGTTGAAAGTGCAGACCTTCCGACCGATTTGGCCCGGCGTGATTTTACCGTCAATGCCATCGCTGTCGATCTCTGCAGTGAGAATTTTGGCAAGATCATCGACCCCTTTGACGGCTGGAAGGATTTGAAACACAAAATTCTGCGCACACCGCTGCCGCCGGAAACCACATTTTTCGACGATCCTTTGCGCATCATGCGCGCCGTCCGCTTTGCCGCGCAGCTGCAATTCGAGATCGAAAAACAAACGTTTCAGGCCCTGAGCCGGGAAGCCCATCGACTGGCCATCATTTCGCAAGAACGCATCACCGAAGAACTGTTTGGCATCCTTAAAAGCGATCGTCCCTCTGTAGGCCTGGCCCCCATGGATGAGAGCGGCGTTCTGGATAGCGTCTTGCCCGAGATTGCCCAGTTGCGCGGGTTCGAGCAGATCGGCAAGTACCAGCATAAGGATGTTTTGCTGCATACCTTTAAGGTCGTGGACAATGTCGCTCGGGTTTCCGATTCCCTGAATCTGCGCTTCGCCGCTCTCTATCATGATGTCGCCAAACCGGTGACCAAAGAGTTCCGTCCCGATGTGGGCTGGACCTTTCACGGTCACGAAGAAATCGGCGCGCGAATGATGGAAAGAATCGGAAAAAGGTTGAAATTGTCGAAAAACATGTTAAATTACACGAAGAAGATGATTCGATTGCATTTGCGTCCCATTCATCTGGCGGAAGAAGGGGTAACGGATTCGGCCATCCGGCGATTGGTGGTACAGGCCGGCGACGATCTGGATGATCTCATCCTGCTATGCCGGGCAGACATCACCTCGCAAAATCCCCGGCGGGTAGCGCGGCACCTGGCGAATTTCGATAGTCTGGTCGAGCGGATAAACGAGATCGCGGAAAAGGATCGTCTGCGCGCTTTTCAGGCACCGGTTCGTGGGGATGAAATCATGCGCGTCTGCGGTTTGGCCCCGGGACCGCAGGTCGGAAAACTCAAAAAAGCTATCGAAGAGGCGATCCTAAACGGCGAGATTGCCAATGAACACGATGCTGCCTATACCTATTTGTTGGAGATCAAGGAGCGATTTCTCCAAATCCCCGAGTAAACTTTTTTGCCTTCGAAACTTTTTCCTTTGGTTTTCGTCCTTTTTTGTATTGTGGTGCCACTTGCGCCCGGTCAATCATATCAGAAGCCTTGCATTTTTTGATATAATGGTTTCCCTGGCCGGACCCTGCCCCTGTCGACATTACCCATCGCTCGCTTTACCGGTGACGGTTGCAGCCCGGAAGGAGAACGGTGTGAATCATCCATTTTTATCGCTCATTGTTGATGCCTGTACCTCAAATAGTCGTTTTGGTCTGAATCGCCTCAAAGGAGGATTGTGCAATGAATGAAACCACCCCAGTCGAGTCCCAGCCTTTGCGCGACATGGGCATCCTGTCCCGCATTACCAATGTTTTCTTTTCACCTGCCGAGACCTTTGCCGCTGTCCGGATCCGTCCCGCCTGGCTGATACCGATGATCTTTCTGGTGGTCGTTGGTGCGTTATCGAGCCTGGTGGTGCAACCGATCGCCATGAAAGAGCAGACCCAGCGCGCGGTCGAGACGATGCAAGACCGCGGCATGAGTCAGGAACAGATCGACCAGGCCATGGAAGTGATGAAAACAAATCCGGTCGCGCGAGTCATGCGCCATCCGGCGGTGGGAATGATTATAGCGCTAGTGGTGGGACCGATCGCCCTTGTCATAATAGCCGCTGTCTGGCTGGTGGTGGGCAAGATGATGATCGGCGGCCAGATCGTTTTCCCGCAGACACTCGGGCTAGTGGTCTACCAATCTTTTATCGGATTGCTGGGAACCTGCATTAAATTGCCTCTTGTGGTTGTCAAACAGACAGTGGACATTCATTTCAGCATCGCGGCTTTTCTCGATATGGATCCCAAGGGTTTTGGGGGGCATTTTGTCTATTCTTTGCTGTCAAAAATCGAGATTTTTAGCATCTGGGGCATCGCCGTTTTGGCCATCGGCCTGGCGGTTTTGACGCAAAAACCGCTCAACAAGGTTTTACCCTGGGTCATCGCCGTGTATGTGATTTATTATCTGGGTGCCGCCGCCATGACCGGTTTGAGTGCTATGCTTGGCGGCATGTAATCGGTTGGATCCGCAATAGTGTGGGAACGAGCCCAAAACTTGGGAGTTGTGACATGATCGGTAAACGTATTTTGTTTATTCTCTTGACGTGGATCTCGTTGGGGTTTGCGCAATCTCTGACACTGGAAGAATGCATTGACGTCGCTTTGAAGAACAACTCGACCCTGCGCAACGCCGAGCGCCAGGTCGAAGCGGCCGGCACACAGGTTACCGACGCCTGGTCGGCTTTACTTCCCACCGTTTCCTCCTCTTTTTCGGCGGGCAAGTATATCCAGGGTGCTCGAGTGGTCAAGGGTGACGTACCGGTAGGAATCGATCCCACGACCGGCCGCACGCTGTACGAGCAACAAGAGATCGTGCAGGGGCGCATCGAGCGCAATTCCCACTCGGCCTCGATCTCACTCAGCCAGAACATTTGGGATTTTGGCCGCAGCAGCAACGGCATTCGCCAGAGCAGAGCCATGCGGGACGCCGCCCGTTATTCAAAAGAACAGACCGAGCTGCAGGTTATTCTCCAGGTCAAGGAGGCCTATTATCAATTGCTCAAGACTCTTCGGCTGAATGCGGTGTATGAAAAAGCGGTGGCATTGGCACAGCAACAGGTAGAAGAGGCACAGACCCGTCTGGAGATCGGACTGGCCTCTCAGGCTGAAGTTTATGAGGCAAAGGTCAATCTGGGTACCAATCGTGCCGCTTATCTGGAGCAGGTAAATCTGGTTGAATTTGCGCGAGCCGATCTCAACTTTGCCATGGGTCGGGATCCTGGACTGCCGATCGAGGTCAGCGAAGATTCGAGTGAGCCGATTTTTCCAGAGTTGAGCATCGAACAAGCGGTGCAAACGGCGATCGACAACAATAAGACAATCAAGCGGCTCGAATTTGATGCTCGCAGCACTCTTTTTGCTTTTCAGGCTGCCAAAGCGCGTTACATGCCCACACTCGGCTTCGGCGCCAGTTATCGCCGCAGCAACGATGATTATTCTCGCGTTTATACCGACAAACTGGATCAGGATTATTCGGTCAATATGGGGGTCAGTCTCGATCTGAATCTGTTCAATGGTTTTTCCGACAAAGCTGCTGTGCAACGTCAGCAGCTCAACCATCAGATCTCTCAGGAGAATCTGATCGAAGCCAAGCGTGTGGTTACGGCCGACGTCAAACAGTATTTTTTGCGCCTGTCTGCTTATCAGGATCTTTTGCAGATCAACCGCGAAAACATTGTCGCAGCCGAGGAAAATCTGCGGTTGCAGCAGGAAAAACGCCGTATCGGATCGGGGACCGAACTGGAGGTCACTCAGGCTCAAGTCAGGTTGATCGAATCGCAGAGCAATTATGTACGCGCCGAGTACGATGCAAAAATCGCGCGCGCCCGTCTGGAAACGGCCATGGGCCTGAATAATCTCTAAAGCAAAGAACGGAGTGCATCCATGTCGAAACGAAAAAAAGTGTTTCTCTTTATCGGTCTTTTGCTGGTCATTGCCATCATGATTGGGGTGACACTGAAAAAAGACAAAACCGATAGTATTCAAGTGTCGGTCGAGTCGGTCAAGCGCGGAGATATCACTCGAACGGTTTCAGGCTCGGGCTATGTACAGCCGGCCGTCAAGGTGGATATTTCCGCTCGTATTCCAGCTGAAATCGTCGAGATTCATGTGGTCGAAGGGGAAAAGGTCCGGAAGGGACAGTTATTGGTGGATCTGGATCGGACCCGTCATGAAGCCTCCTTGGAGCAGACAGAATCGCAACTTCTTTCTGCGCGTGCCGAATTCAAAAAAGCCACAGCGGATTTTAACCGCACTCGGGATCTGTTCAAAAAGAACCTGACTTCGCAGGCCGATCTGGATGCCGCCGAAGCGCGTTCGATGTCGGCAGAAAGCTCGGTGCGCCAGATGGAGGCCGTACTGCGTCAGGCCAAAGACGATCTGAGTAAAACCAGGCTGTTGTCCCCCATGGACGGCACCGTGATCAAACTCTATAAAGAAAAAGGCGAAATCGTCACGGGTTCCCAATTTCAGGCCGATCCCATCCTCAACGTAGCCGATCTTGGGCGCATGGAGGTTCTGACGGAAATCGATGAGAACGATGTCGTCTATGTCAAGCCTGGTGATGTGAGCAAAATCGAAGTCGATGCAATTCAGGACACGCTGTTGGCGGGCGTGGTGTCGGAGATCGCCCATCTGGCCACCACCCGTGGCCGCGGCACTCAGGAACAAGTGACCAATTTCGAAGTCAAGGTAGCGCTGACGCAGGGCCACGTAAAGCTCCGTCCCGGCATGTCGGCCACGGTTGACATTGAAACCCAAACCCATCGCGATGTCTTGTATATTCCGATTCAGTGCGTGACCGCCCGTGCGACTACAAAAGAAAAACCGCAAGAGGGCGAAGAAAAAGCCGAGAATCCGGGCTCGCCCAACAAAAGCGAAAAGCCGGAAATGGAAGAGGTGGTCTTTGTGGTCGAGGCCGATAGCGTGCGGCAAGTCAAGGTCGAGACCGGAATCAGCGATGACACCCATATCGAGATCGTTTCCGGACTCCAGGAGGAGGAACAGGTGGTTTCCGGCAGCTATAAGGCCCTTTCTTCCGAATTGCGTGCCGGCAGCCGGGTCAAGGTCACAAAAGAACTCGGCTATCGCAAGTCATCCGATTGAAGGGGATAGAGCGCCCGATAGTCTCTATGCGATGCAAATCGACCCTTTTTTGCACTGTCGAAAAGGGTCTGAGCAAAGAACCGGTATCAGCAAACGAGCCGGCTCCTGTTTTGGAATGGATTTCGCGGCAGCGGAATCCGAGATTGAGAGAGGATTGTATGTTGATTCAGTTGCAGGATATCAGCAAAAACTATCAAATCGGGACGGTCAGCGTCACCGCGTTGAAAAGCATCCACATGACCATCGAGCGAAATGAATATGTGGCGATCATGGGCCCTTCCGGTTCGGGAAAATCGACATTGATGAACATACTTGGCTGTCTCGACACACCGAGCGGCGGTTCCTATTTGCTCAACAATACGAATGTCAGCGACATGAATGACGACCAGCTGGCCGAAATTCGCAATCGGGAGATCGGTTTTGTATTTCAGACCTTCAATTTGCTGCCCCGAGCCAACGCCCTGCACAACGTCGAACTGCCGCTGATTTATAACGGAACGCCAGCGTCCAAACGTCGCAGTCAGGCCATGGAAGCACTGGAAAAGGTGGGGCTCGGCGACCGGGTGCACCACAAACCGAGCGAGTTGTCCGGGGGGCAACGCCAGAGGGTGGCTATTGCCCGTGCTTTGGTCAACAATCCCTCGATCATCCTGGCGGACGAACCGACGGGCAACCTGGACAGCAAGACCGGCGACGAAATCATGGAGATATTTGAAACGCTGCACGAAGCCGGCAATACCATCATTCTGGTGACCCATGAAGAGTATATCGCCGAACATTCGGACCGTATCGTGCGGTTGCGCGATGGTCTGATCGAGCGCGATGAGGCCACCAACGGACATGTCTGAAAAAAAAAAGACCGCGGCGTCACCTCGTTTCGATGTGATGCCGTGAATGCAGGCGGGTAATGTATGAAATTACTGATTTATGTTTGGGAAGGCGTCAAAATCGCCTATGAAGCCTTGCGTTCCTACAAGTTGCGCTCGGTTCTCACGACCCTGGGGATCGTCATCGGTGTCACCACCGTGATCACCATTGTCGCTCTCATACAGGGGCTGAACAAGGCCTTTACCAGCCAGATATCCGCTTTGGGAAGCGATATTCTATATATAGACAAGTTTCCCTGGATGATGGAAGGCAACACCTTTTGGGTCTATCGCAATCGCAAAAACATAACATTACGCGACGCGGAGCGGGTGGCCGAACTGTCGACACTGGCTGAAGCGGTGGCACCGACGCTCATGACCCGGCGGCCGATCAAATACCAGGAGAACCAGGTCGAGGGAGCGATTATCGTCGGCACCACAGAGCTGTATCTGGTGACGTCGAATGTGGTGCCGGAATTCGGCCGGTTTCTCACGGCCAATGATGTCAGCCATCATCGTCCGGTCGTGGTGCTGGGCAGCGAGGTCGCCGAAAAATTGTTTCCGCATTCAGATCCCCTTGGAAAGCGGGTGACAATCGGCGGATACAAATTCCGGGTTATCGGCATTCAGGAAAAACGCGGATCCTTTTTCGGCAACAATCTCGATACCTATGCCTATCTGCCGATTGGCGCTTTTCAGGCCCGCTTTGGCGCTCAATTCCGTTCGGTGGAAATCGAGATCAAAGTCCAATCTCCGGAACTTTTGGATGAAGCCGAACTCGAGCTGACCGGCATTATGCGGCGGATTCGAGGCCTGAGCGGAAATGCGGAAAACGATTTCGCCATCAACAAGCAAGATATGCTGCAGGACACCTATCAACGTCTCACCGGCACGCTGTGGGCGGTGGCGATCGGCGTTGGCGCGATTTCGCTGTTGGTGGGCGGCATCGGGATTATGAATATTCTGTTGGTCTCGGTGACCGAGCGAACGCGGGAGATCGGCATTCGCAAAGCTATTGGTGCCCAGCGTTCCGATATCCTCCTGCAGTTTTTGATTGAATCGATGATGATCTGCGCTTTGGGTGTTTTCATCGGCATCGCCCTGGCGGTCGCACTGGCCAAAGGCATCGCCGCAGCCACGCCTCTTCCGGCTTCGATCACCTGGTGGGTGGCGTTTCTCGGCCTGGGTTTTGTTGTGACGATCGGTCTGTTTTTCGGGATTTATCCAGCCGGTAAGGCTGCGCGTCTCAATCCCATCGAAGCGCTGCGCTATGAATAACGGCAGCGCTGCAAACGGCGAATGAATCTGAGAGGTGTGTCGTGCATGTGGGTGAAAGTATTCGGCTGTCGCTGACGGCGATCCGGGCGAACAAGTTGCGTTCGCTTTTGACTCTGCTGGGCATCATCATCGGGGTGATGACCATTATCACCATGCAATCGCTGGTGAGCGGTTTGCGCAACAGCATCAACCAGCAGGTGAGCATGCTCGGATCCAATGTTTTTCAGGTGCAGAAATGGCCGGCGATCCATACCGGTGGCGACGATTTTCGCCGTTATCGCAACCGCAAAAATATCACTCTTGACGAGTATGAGGCGGTCAAGAGGTTTGTGACAGCGGCGCGTTTTGTCGGGGCGGAATACTGGCAGGGGGGGCAGGAGATTCGCTGTCAGGAACGCAAAACCTTGCCGACGATCGCTGTTGTCGGATGTACTCCGGAATTCCTCAATAACAACGGGTATGAAATGGCCGAAGGCCGGTTTATCACCCAACAGGACGTGGATTTGAACCGGCAATTCGCTGCCATCGGAGCCGATGTCGCTCGCCAGCTCTTTCCCTACGAGGATCCGCTGGGAAAGGAGATCAAGATAGCCGGAAAACGGTTCCAGGTCATCGGTGTGCTGCAATCGCGGGGCAACACCTTTGGACAATCGCGCGACGGTTACGTGACAATGCCCATCGGCAGTTTCGTCAAGATTTACGGCAAAGAGCGATCGCTCAATATTACCGTGCAAGCGCAAAGCGCCGAGCTTTACAACACGGCGATGGAACAGACGATCGGTGTGATGCGTATCGTTCGCAAAGTGCCGCCTGGTCAGGAAAACGATTTTGATATCTTTTCAAACGATACACTGATCGATTTTTTTGATAATCTAACCCGCTATGTGCGGATTGTTGCGGTCGCCATCGCCTCCATCTCTTTGCTCGTCGCCGGAATCGGAATCATGAATATCATGCTGGTTTCCGTGACGGAACGCACCCGGGAGATCGGCATCCGCAAATCCATCGGCGCCAAACGGCGCGATGTCCTGTTGCAGTTTTTGGTCGAGGCAATTGTGTTGTCCGAGGTAGGAGGTTTGATCGGTATTTTGCTCGGTTTGACCCTGGCCAAGTTTGTAGAGCTGGTGTCGCCCATACCGGCGGCAGTGCCGTTATGGACCGTGGTGCTGGGGCTGATCTTTTGTTCGGCGGTCGGGATGATTTTCGGTGTCTATCCGGCTACCAAGGCTGCGCGTCTCGACCCAATCGTTGCCTTGCGATATGAATGAGTGAGGCAAAGGGTTTTGGGTGTACGATCGAAAGATCGAAAAATCGGAATACCGAAAGGCTGGAAGGAAATTGACGGCTATAAACAATTGTTCAGAAAAAAAAGTCGCCGGTTTGACAACCGGGCAGCAACGGAGGAGATATGCAAATCAGTGAAGAAATGATCGATGATGTATTGGTTCTGCATCTCGAAGGCGAACTTATGGGCGGTTCGGAGACCGAGGTTTTGCGCCGAACGATCGAAAAGTCGATCGAAAAAGAGGCTGTCGATGTGGTCGTCGATCTGGATAAAGTGCGCTGGATGAACAGTTCGGGACTGGGTATGTTAATCAGCGCTTTGACCAGTTTGCGCAGCAGCGGGGGTGATCTGCGATTGGCCAATCTCAACGAACGTTCGCGCCGGCCGATACAAATCACTCGGTTGGATCAGGTTTTTCAGGAATTCGATTCGATAGAGAGTGCCGTGAACAGTTTTAAATAGAGGATGGTTTATGCCAGCACTGACGCGAGAACAAGCGCTCGAACGGATCCGCAGTGGTCAATCCATGGCCGGTGTCGATCTACGCGATATCGATTTGTCATATGAATCCCTGCGCCGAATCGATTTTACCGGAGCCGATCTGAGTGATGCTCATCTGCAAAACTCTAATCTGGAAGGTGCCAATTTCAGCGGTGCCAATCTGAGCGGCGCCTTTATGTTCGGCAGCAATCTTTTCGGCGCCCGCCTGGATGGGGCGATTCTCGAGAACACCAACCTGCAGGACAGCAATCTCGAAAAAGCCTCGTTACGCGGTGCAAAAATGCATCATGTCAGTTTGTTCGGTTCATCGCTCGAGTCAGCGGATCTCGGCGATTGCGATCTTTCGCGCGGCCGTATGAAACGCGCCAATCTCCGCAATGCTTGTCTTGACCGCGCCAATCTGCAACACGCCCATCTGGAACGCAGTGATCTTTCCGGCGCTTCTTTCAACGACACTGATCTGCGCCAGGCGTCCTTGAAAAACGCCCGTTTTCAGCCGCAACAGTTTCAGCAAGCTCAAACGGAAGGTGTCCAGGGGCTCGAACAGTGACCGATCCGCTGCAGTCCAGTTTTTGGTTTCGCGGACATGGGGGTCGATAAAATGCTTGCGGTTTGCGGTAAATTGTGGTAGCTTTTCCGAACCGGTCGGACAAGAGGGAAGCGAGGATGAACGCCGCAAGCCGCATGAAAATCGATACCTGGCGGGAAATGATCGATCGCCGCCTAGGCCATTGGATCGATAAAACCGATCCCGAATCGCTTTATGAGCCGATGCGCTATGCGGTAACCGCGGGTGGCAAGAAATTACGACCGGTGCTGCTTTTGCTCTTTGCCGAGGCGGTCGATGGCGATGCGGAATCGGTTCTCGATGCGGCGGTAGCTGTCGAGCTGGTCCACGATTTCTCCCTGGTGCACGACGATATCATGGACCATGATGAGCTGCGCCGCGGTCGTCCCACGGTCCACAAACACTGGGATGAAAATACCGCCATCCTGGCCGGCGACTGCCTGTTGGTACAAGCCTTTCGCGCATTAGCCGCGGTTTCCTCCCCCCATTTGCCTCTTGCTTTGAAGCGCTTCGCCGAGGATATCATCGGCGTCTGTGAGGGTCAGGCTTTTGATAAAAGTTTCGAGACCGCCGAAATCGTTACCCTCGAGCAATACGACACGATGATCCGGCTCAAAACCGGTTGTCTTTTTGGCTTGTCCTGCGAACTGGGCGCTCTTTTGGTCGACGGATCACCTCAGCAGCTGAAGGCGGCCAATCGTTATGGCCACGAGCTCGGATTCGCTTTTCAGATCCAGGATGATCTGCTCGACCTGGTGGCAGCGCAGGAAGTGCTCGGTAAAGATGTGGGCAGCGACTTGAAAGAAGGCAAGAAAACGTTTCTGTTGTTGCATGCGCGCGAAAACGCGACGCCGGAAATCCGCCGTCAGCTGGACGGATATTTGCGCAAAGCCGATCTGAGCGACGAAGATATTCGCAATGTAATCGATCTGTTCAAGAGCGCAGGTACCCTGCAGGCAACCCAACAGAGAGTGGAACACGCTCTCGATCAAGCGCGGTCGGCATTGGAGCTGTTTCCTGCATCACCGGCACGCAGAGTTTTGTTTGAACTGATCCAAATGGTCGCCGAGCGACAGGCCTAAAAGAACCTGTATGCGCCGCAAGGCGGCAGATCAGGTGATTGTCGGGGTTGACATTTTAGACACAGAAATCCATGAGCAGGGTATCGAATGCGTTTTTGGGCGGCAATTCTGGGGTTGATTTTCCTGGGGATCGTTGCTTTCAAGCTTTTTGCTCTTGCAGTGGACGGGAAGCTGTTCGAACCAGGCGCCTTGCGCAGCATCTGGCGAGCTTTTAAACGCGATCTGTGGCTGGGCGCGCGACTTTTTGTTTTTTTGTGGCTGGCTTATCTGGTTCTGACCTACCTCGTGCGCACGCTTTGATTCACGCGCTGCAACAAGCGAGCGCTTTCCCGCGATTCTCTTGAATAATCCAATCGACCGAAATATTCCCTCCACTGCCGCAAGCGGCGTTCGACGTGGGAGGCGTCGCGAACGTCGATGATCTCCAGATCGAGCAACTCCTCGGTCAGCCGCCGCGACTCTTGCCAGTCTTTCATACGCCAGAAACGCTCCATAGCCTGGAAATAGGCTGCTTTGCTGTTGTGCCTGAATTCCTCGATATCGCTATAGCGATAGGCCGCATCCGCCATGACTTGAAAGGCAAGGGTGAAGTCGTGTCGGTCGAATAAAACCCTGCCCCAGGTTTGATAGAGCGAAATTTCAAACTGCACGTTCGACCGCGAATCGGCATTAAAGCTTTGGGCCAGGCGAACGTATGCATAGGCCCTTGCATAATCCCGGTTTTGTTTGGCGAAATAGGCGCGATTGTAGGCCAGCAATCCCAGGAGTTCGGTGTTGTTGATCCGGCGTCCTCTGGAATTCTCATAGGCATAGAGACGGTCGAGTCCGATCTGCAAAACCTGGTTCTGCGGATAAAACCGCTGCAGATAGAGCGAATAGTCGTAGAGATTGCGCATGATGTCGAATCCCATCGGCGTGGTGTTCTCGACCGTGATCTGTTCGGTAAAATTGGGAAAGACGGTATAGGTATGGGTAGGCGTTTCAAAGGCTTCCGTGCTCCAGCCCATATCTTCGCACACCAGGTTAAAGAGAAGCGTTCCGGCGACGCAATTGAATTCCTTGCGCCGGACGACATCGATCAGCGTGGTGGCCTCTTCGCGATAATCCAGCAACCAGTTTGCATGCAGGTAGGAAAAGACTTTGGCGGCCGATCCCACCCGGTCCGCGGTATCAAAATGATAGTCGCGCAGGGTTTGCAGCAGCTCGTCATACCAGGAGAGATAAGCGGCAAGCGTGTCGCTGCGGTCGATACCCGAAAGAATAAAGGCTGCTTCGATGGGGCCAAAGTCGTCGAGCCGGTGGTCGGCGATATCTTGCTCGAGTCGCATTTCGAGTGGTGACAGCAGAGCCGCTTCTCCGCTCGCCCCGGTCAACAGCAGCACTGCGGCTATTCCTTGCAGCCATTTTTTGATCAATCGCGTCATTCTCACTCGTTCGTTGAAGTTTTCAGAGCGCAGATCGCACCGCTTGCATCACACCGTCGCTGCTCGGCGATATCGCTGGATTGAAACGCGCGACAACGCGGCCCTGGCGGTCGATGAGAAATTTGGTAAAGTTCCAGGGGATCGCACCCCCGTGTTGCGGATTGGTTTCCTCCCCGGTTAGATAACGGTAAAGCGGATGCATGTCCTCGCCGACGACCGATATTTTGCTGAACATCGGAAAGGTCACCCCGTAATTGGTCGAACAAAAGGCGAGGATTTCGGCATCGCTTCCGGGTTCCTGATTGCGAAAGTTGTTCGCCGGAAAACCGAGTATCACCAGGCCGCTGTCGGCATAGGTTTCATAGAGCTTTTGCAGTCCTTCGTACTGGGATGTGAACCCGCACCTGGAGGCGACATTGACGATCAGCAGCACCTTGCCTTGATACTTGTTCAGCAACGTTGTATCGCCGTCGATCGTCACCACAGCAATGTTGTAAAGGCTGTTAGGTTGATTGGCGTCTCTGGCTTGAATTTGAGGTTCATCGGCTTTTCGGCAGCCGGCGAGACCTAGAAGTGCAGCGAGCGAAATAGCCAAAATCTGTTTCATTGGTGATGCTCCGTTTATTGATGGTTCAGAAGCGACTTCGGCACCTGGCGATTGGCAGGTGCAAACGGGGGTTGTTTCTTTACCGGATAAAACCCCGAAAAATCGAATCGTGTTCCCTAAAAATCGGTTGTCTTTGTATTTTTGACTGCCGGGTGTCATCAAACGAGTGGCATCCAGACAAAAATCAAGGGATCCCAGATCATGTGCGAAATCACCACGATCCAGAGGTTGCCGGTTATCCAATAGAGCCCGCCCCAAAAGAGTCCACAGACAGCGGCGGCAAGGAGCAACACAGGATTGCCGGTGACCAGATGTACGGCTGTATAGAAAAGTGTGGTCAGGGCGAATGCGGCGAATGCGGAATGTTGGCGGCTGAAGCTCTTTTGCACCAATCCCCGCCAAAAGAGCTCCTCCCCAAAGCCAATGGGAAAAAAGAGCAGCGCAGCAACCAGGGTCGTCGGCAGCGCGCCGCGATCGGCATAAACCGATATGATCTGTGTTTCAAGACCGGCGAATAGATCGGGCAGCCACAGTGCAAAGAGCCCTAACAGTCGATGGCCGATGGCAAAAATCAAATAAAGCACGATGGCTGAGACGCCGCCGTGCAGCAGATCCCGCACATTCGGCAGCGGTCGCTGGAACAGCGGACGTCCGAGTGTAAAAGCGATAGCCGATAACAAAAGCGTGCTCAGCGTCATCATGAGCCAGAAATTACAAGGTCGCCACACAAACATCGCTGCCCAGAGGACGAACGCCAGAGCGATGGCTGAATAGACGGCACGATTCATGCGTGCGCCTCCCGTGGTCGATCGGGAACGGGATAAATTCGGCCCAGTTGGTATATGCAGAGTCATGTGTTCATCCGATCCACAGATTCAGCAAAAGCGCGGCGATAAACAGAATTCCATAGACTGAATGCAACTGTGCCGTGGCGGCGTCGATCCCAGCGAATTCCTTTTCTGTCTGTCGGGGCTTGTCGGCAACTTTTTTCAGCAGACGAACGGCCAGGGGCACGGATGCAAAGGTCAGAGCAGCGTACCAGGGAAGGCTGGAAAAGAGGATGAGAATCAAGGTCACGGCATAAGCCCCCAAAACGAGAACAGCATAGGCGATGCGCGAGGCTTGATCGCCGATCTGCATCGCCAGGGTGCGGATGCCGGCAACGCGGTCGTTTTCAATGTCGCGGAGGTTGTTGGAATGGAGGACGGCATCCACCAGCAGGGCGAGGGGGAGGATGTAGAGGATGGGCGTCCAGGAAAAGGTCTGGGTCTGAACGGTGTAGGCGCCCAGGCTCATGGCCGGGCCGAACGAGATTAAGACGGCAATGTCGCCCAGTGCGTTATATTTCCAGGAAAAGGGCCCGATGGAATAAAACAATCCAAAAATAGCGCCGAGGGCGATGAGCCAGAGCAAGAAAAGTCCATTCGGGAGAGTGAGAATAAAATAGATGCCAATAATCCCGGCTGCGACATAGACAATCACCGCAGCGCGCAGCACTTGCGCAGGCTGCAATAATTTTTCAATCAGAACCCCGCTCGAACCAAAGGTTCCTTCGCGATCGACGCCTTTTTGATAATCGCGATAGTCGGCGAGAAGGTTGCTGGCCGCATGGGCCAGGACGCACCCCAGCAAGGCAAGGATCATGTGGGGAAAGTGAATGGGCGAATGCGAATTTTCCAGCGCGGCGGTCAGGGTGCCGACGATGGGCGGCAGGATACTGACGGTAAAAGAAAACGGGCGCGTCGCCCGCAACCAAACTTTGGCGCGTGGCATGTCTCCTCCTGATTTGCGGTCTTTTAGAATCTGTGGTATGATCGATTGGATCTGAATTGTGCTGTAATATGTTATCAAGAAATAAACGTCCTCGATTGGATCGGTATTTCAAGTATTTTGCATTCAGATATGGCTTTTATGTGCCGGCTTCGAGCGGGCATGAGAGCTCCTGCTCATCCAGGTTTGCTCACAGCAGCAAAACCAAAGCACAAATGCCGATTAAAATATTAAGGAATATGATATGTTATGCATAAAAAAAGCAAGAAAACTATCCTTATTGTTCGATTAATTCAATAAATCTATTGAATCGCATTTTGAAATTGCGTATATTCACACAGTTTAAATCATCGGCAAAGGCGGGTGAGGAGAGCAAAAGCGAAAGCGAAAGGAGAGTGTGATGTCGTCGTTACGGCAGGATGTTCTGCTCAAGATAGCGGCCAACGGTCGAAAATTGTACGAATCGCGCGGAGAGAGCGCGATGAGTTATTTCGGAGTGAATCAGTTTTCCGACGCTGTCATGCGGGAGCGATTGCCCAAAGAGGTCTATCGCAAGCTTCGCGATACGATTCGCAGTGGAACCAAGCTTGATATGGCGATCGCCAACACGGTGGCTCATGCCATGAAAGAGTGGGCGATCGGTAAAGGGTGTACCCATTTCACCCACTGGTTTCAACCGCAGACGGGCTTGACGGCGGAAAAGCACGATTCGTTTCTTGAATTCGATGAAGGTGTGGCGTTGGAGCGTTTTCGGGGTGAGCAGTTGGTGCAAGGTGAACCGGACGCTTCTTCCTTTCCGAGCGGTGGCATGCGCACCACTTTTGAGGCGCGGGGATACACCATGTGGGATCCCTCGAGTCCGGCCTTTATTATGGAAGGGCCGAACGGCGGCATTCTCTGCATCCCCTCGGTGTTTATCAGTTACAATGGCGAGGCATTGGACAAAAAAACGCCCTTGTTGCGCTCCATGGAGGCCATCAATCGATCGGCGTTACGCGTTTTGCGCCTTTTTGGCAACGATCAGGCATCGCGTGTGGTGACGACCATCGGAACCGAGCAGGAATATTTTCTGGTGGACAAGGCCTTTTACAATCTGCGTCCGGATCTGCGCATCACGGGGCGCACCCTGATGGGCGCCAAACCGCCGAAAGGTCAGGATCTGGAGGATCACTATTTCGGTTCGATCAAGGATCGAGTTTTGGCTTTTATGGAAAAGGCGGAAGAGGAGCTTTACAAGCTGGGTGTACCGGCCAAGACCCGTCACAACGAGGTTGCACCGCAGCAGTATGAAATCGCGTTGATCTATGCCGAGGCCAATGTTGGGGCTGATCGCAACCATCTGGTGATGGAAATCCTGAAAAAAGTGGCGGATCGAATGGGACTGGCGTTGCTGTTGCACGAAAAACCGTTCGACGGCGTCAACGGCAGCGGCAAGCACAACAACTGGTCGATGGAGGACAGTGAGGGCAACAACCTTCTCGATCCGGGAAATACGCCGGAAGAAAATCTGCAGTTTCTGGTTTTTCTGCTTGCCGTCATTCAGGCGGTTCATGAACATGGCGATTTGTTGCGCGCGTCTATCGCATCGGCGAGCAACGATCATCGGTTGGGTGCCAACGAGGCTCCGCCGGCTATTATGTCGGTCTTTCTTGGTCACCGGTTGAGCGAGCTGTTGGACTATATCCGCACCGGCAAGTCGGCCAAGACTGTGACCGATTTGATCATCGATCTGGGTGTCAGCAAGTTGCCCTCGATTATGCGCGACAATACGGATCGCAACCGCACGTCGCCATTTGCCTTTACGGGTTCCAAATTCGAGTTTCGCGCTGTCGGTTCTTCCTCTTCTGTGTCACTGCCGAATACGGTTCTGAACGCAGCGGTTGCCGATACCATCGATCGCATCGTCGACGATATTGAAGAGAAGGTTCGGAACGGTTCGGGATTGAACAGTGCGGTTATGGAAGTTTTGCGCGAGAGTATCGAGATGCACAGCGCGGTTCTGTTTGAGGGCAACAATTACGATCCGGCCTGGGAAAAGGAAGCGGAACAACGAGGATTGCCAAATATCAAACGCACCGCTTATGCATTGAATGCACTGGTGGATGAAAAGAACGTCCAACTGCTGGGGCGGCAGGGAATTTTCGATGGACGTGAACTTGATGCACGCTACCACACCAAGCTGGAGCAGTACATCAAGGCTCTTGAAATCGAAGTTGAAACTTTTATCGATATGGCCGGAACCCTGGTCTTGCCAGCGGCTTTTGCCTATGAAGAGCGTCTGGTCGCCGTCGTCGGTGGTTTGAAAACAGTTTTGGGCGACAAGGCCGGATCGCGCGAGCTGGAGATTTTGCGCCAGGTTCAGATCCAGGTGGATCGTCTGGCCCAATTCAGCGCCCAGCTGAGTGGCGAGTTGCTAAAGGTTCAAAGCATCGATGATTTGCCGGAGCGGGCTCGATATATATCCGATCATCTCGTCGATCTTTTAATCGAGGCGCGCATTCCGGTCGATCGGCTGGAACAGCTGGTGGAAGATTCGCTTTGGCCTTTGCCTAAATATTCGGAAATGTTGTTTATTCTCTAGTTGGTTAGCAGAGTGGATTGGGTCGCTGTCAGGCGGCCCAATCCGCCAGTGGTTCATATGCCCGAATAATAGGCTGTTGACCTCAGCAGTCCACCGAACTATTTGAATCCGGCGTTGATAGAAAAAAGGGGTGACGCCGATTCCTTTCGAAACGGTTTATCCTGCCCGACGGCCTGCCATGACCACCGTGTACGGGGATAAAACTCGAATTACCAGATCCCTCATCGTTTTTCGTTGGTCGTTGCTGATGCCGGCTTGAGCCCTCGCTTTTGGTCTGCAGTGCAAATATTTTCTCACCGCAAAACCTTGTTAAAACCTGATAAAACAATATATCGAATCGCGTCTTGAGGTTGAGGGATTGACTGTCTGTACCGTTTTCATATAGGGTGGTGCGTCACCGGTCAAGACTGTCCGTCCAGCGAGAACTCGGCAAAACGGTTAAATTTCTTTTGCCTGATGGCGCGTTTTGTGAAAACTATTTACCTGCAAACCGATTCAAAATATTATTTAATTAAAAGAAAGAAGCCTTTATCTAAATAAAATTAGCCTGAAAGGCGGGTAAGGTATCACATTTTATGGATTTATGGGTGATTTGATTAAAAAATTCTTGACTTTTTCACGGAAAAGGGCTAAGCTATAAGCACCAATCGTTCTATAGCGAATAATTTCATGTGAATTGCGATCAAGCCGGCCGATCGCACCGACTTGCCTGAAGTCATTTTTCTCCATCATTAAATTTGGAGGTTTCGCAATGAGGTCCTTGTTAGCTTTATTGCTCGTGGCGGCATTGGCGCCGTGTATGTTTGCGGCGACCACCGGCAAAATTGCCGGCCAGGTGACCGATGCTCAGACGGGTGAGGTATTGCCCGGAGTGAATGTATTGATCGAGGGCACGACAATGGGAGCGGCGACCAATCTCGAAGGCCGCTACAACATTTTAAATGTGCCACCGGGTTCTTATAGCTTGAGAGCATCGATGATCGGCTATTCGACTTATACTGTACAAAACGTGCGAGTCGATATCGAATTGACGACTCGGGTCGACATGAAACTGACTACCGAAGTGATATCAGGTCAGGAGGTCACGGTAGTCGCCACCCGGCCGGTTGTCGTGCAGGACATC
>JAFGJN010000160.1 GCA_016929055.1 Candidatus Zhuqueibacterota bacterium | reverse complement strand
AATCGATTCTGTTTTTCGACCAACATAATGAATTGATTTTAATAGAAATATAGCGGGGTGTCCGGTTGTTCGACCGGACACCAATAAGCTGCAACGATTAATCGCGTTAAAACAGCGGTCGCTATTTGCGCAACACCATGCGGCGAACAGATGTAAATTCGCCGGCGGCGAGGCGATAGAAATAGATGCCGCTGGGCTGCGAGTCGGCCTGCCAAATCACAGAGTGGTTGCCGGCCGGCTGATAATCGTCCACCAACACCGCAACTTCCCGGCCCAAAAGATCATGAACGATCAGAGAGACCTGCACGTCCTGCGCCAGTTGGTAGGCAATGGTTGTTTGAGGATTAAAGGGATTGGGATAATTCTGTTCCAGCGCAAAACTCTGCGGTGACTGAAAGACAACCTCGCAGACCGGATGAGCGGTTCGCACGCCGTCGAAACGAACGTCGACCAATTGATAATAGTAGGTATTGCCGGAAACGAGGTTTTCACTGTCGAGAAGCGAATAGCGCCGAGTCTGCAGGCTGTTGCCTGCACCCTGCACCCAGCCATCGTTCAATCGCACAAACGGACCATCAACCGATCTGCTGCGATTGATCCAGAAACCGAGATTTTCCGTTTCCGAGGCCGTGCTCCACTCGAGCAGCACACCCTCGGCAACAGGCGCAGCGGTGAAGGAAAGCAACTCGATCGGCAGCGGAATATCGCCGGATCCGCTCAGATCGCTTTGCAAAAGCTGTCCGCCCGTGTGCATAAATCCGGTGTCAACGCCATCCCAAAAAAGATCGGCGGATTGGCCTGGGTCAGCGATGGGCAGCGACAGGGTCAGCAGCGGTTCCCAGGTGTTCAAAGGCGGAAAATAATCGCTACCTCCCCCCTGCGGATCCCAAGTCACGCGCACCGTATTGGCACCGACGGTGCTATAGTGAACCGAAAGGCTGTAATTGGCGTTGGCGACCAGAAAAGGAGCACGATCGACGATCGTGGCGATGGGCGAAGAAAAACCCAGCGGGTTATAGACAAAGGAAACCTGAAGATCGGCCAGTGCGACTGGTGTGATCGACCAATCGTTGAGGCGATTGATTTCGACATCCCATAGAAAATGACCACTCTCGATCCGGGCATTGACAATGCGCGATGCAATTTGGCCGTTTTCCTGCACCAGTTGTTCGGTCGTGCTGGGCGTCAGCGGCTCCAGGCGGTTCTGCACCTGATCGAGGATTTCCGATTGTGACAGATTGGCGGGCAGAAAATAGCGGGTATATCCCAGAGCATAGGTTCCGACCGAGGGATCGACAAACGAGACGCCGATGTCGCCATAAGAAATCAGGTCGCCGGTATCGCCACCGGCGGAAACCGGATCGGAAACGCCGCCAACAGCATCGTCGCGGTAGTAGAGCTGCTGTGGATTGCCGAGTGCAGGCAGATCGACAAATTGCACCATCGATCCAGGTGCCCCGGTAACCGCACTCCAGACCAGTCCGCTGGATGGCAGAGTCGTTTGTACACCGCCATCTGCCACACCATCGATCGTGACGGCGGTATTGCCTGCGCTGTAAAAGAGCATGCCCGATGCTGTGGCGTTGAGATCGAGTGACTGGCGGAGATAGGTCACGCCATAGGAAGTTGAAATCGTGCCGATGCTGCCGCCGGTCACCGAAGAGTAGGGGTAATAGCGCTCGCTGATCGCTTTTTCAGTCATCAGGGTGGTGGTGCCGAGCGAAACGGTCATTTCGCGCAAAACCCGCACCGGGCCATCCTTGTAGTGCTCGGCCGAAAGAGCGAGCTGATCTTCGGTCAGGACATAGGGAGCACCCAGCAGCTGTCCAGCGACACGAATCTTTTCGCGATCGATGAAATCGACTCCACTGCCGCCATTGGCAGCTGTAACCGCGGCCTGCTGTAAAAACGGACGCCCGTTGTGGGCCAGATCATAGCCGGCAGCGGAAACAGCGGAACCGTCCCACCCGACATAGTCCACCGTCGACTGACCCGCCAATGCAGACGACCGATAGAGATAGACCCAGCCGATCTGGCTCGGATCGGTGCTGTTGGATACGGCGATCTCGAGCCGCGGCCAAAAAGCCGATTCGATATCATCGATCCAGTGCTCCGCCGGAGCCTGGTCCCCTGCATCCCCTGCCATCAGGACCAGCTCATCGTTGGCATCGAGAATACCGTCGTTTTCACTGAAATAGCTTTCGTCGCTGCCCACGTCATCGAATTGGGCGGCGATGCGCTGCCAGGTTTGCGTCGATGCGTCATAACGACAAACAGCCAGTTCATCAAATGGCCAACCGATCGCCTGGGCGATAGTCGAGCCGGTGAGCATGACCGGTTCAAATGGTCGATCCAGAGTGCTCGTCTGTGCTCCGGCAACCTGGCAAAGAATCGCCAAGAGTAAGATCAGGTACTCAAACCGTGTCAATTGCCGGTTTCCGTTCATGAGGCCTCGCCTGTCAAATGAGGATCCGTGTAAAAATTTACCCGGCCAGGATGGCCGGACTTGGCTCAATATACAGTTGAATTTTTTCTTGCAAAGAATGGGCCAAATTGAAAGAAAAGCAAAACAATACGATTTTTCTTTACTTTCGGATTGTTTTATTGTAACTTATAATAAGTTCTGAATCGATAGACGCTGTAAACGCACTAGATGCGTATCCACCGGCACGGGAGCAAGTGGCGCATTTTCGTCCCGGTTTTGGCTGAAAGTGTCGCTTTTTTGTCCCCCAATAGCCGTCTGTGTCATCATTGTGCACCCCATCCTGAACCCGGGCGCATGGAATAAAATCACATTCAAAAGTGATTTACGGATGTGAAGAATTTTTTAAGGCGTTTTTCTAGTATTCAGACTGGTTTTTATGCGAATCTAATCAGAGCTATTTATCACGAATCAATTTGATTCCAGACGAGGAAAAGAGCGGTAAAAACTTGATAGCAATCAATTACGAGGGGCAACAATTCCAGGGGACGGAATAAGGGCTATTGGCTTCTGAGGTTTGGAGTCAAATTCAATCTTCCGTTGTCACCACTTGCCGCATTGCTTTTACAGACGGCATCGAAGAAAAGCAGCATTCACCATCACCACCTTTTAAAAACGACTGCCGGGATCGGACGATCTGCAGTCATTCATTTTCTATCGCTACCACAAAACCGACACCCCCATCACCGTTCGCGCAAACCGAACTCCAGTCTAACGGCAAAGCTCGAGCGATCGGAACAAAATTTCTACTTGGGACGGGTAGAAAAACAGGCAACGGTGCATGGTGCCTATTGGGTTGTGGGCAGGGACGATCTGCGGACAGGTTGAAAGACCTTGTTGTTCGTCTACCGCGGCGATCAGGAGGTGTCCAGATGCACTCAAATCGTGCTTGTTGATTATACAACCAGCAAGCGCAGGACAGTGCATGGAGGTAAGAAAATACCCAAGTCTTGGGTAATTCTGTTCATCGCTTTGCTGATGTTTGCGGGATCTGTTTTTGCCCAGACATCCATCTCTATT
>JAFGJN010000159.1 GCA_016929055.1 Candidatus Zhuqueibacterota bacterium | reverse complement strand
GTCCGATTCCACCCGCGCATGCTCGGTGAGCACAGCGCGATTCTCATCCCGAACACGGCGCGACCCGATCGCCACCAGGACGGCATAGAGCGGCAATCCGGCCAGACAGAGAAGGGCGAGTTTCTGCGAATAGGTCGCCATCAGGCTCAAAGAACCGAGAACGACCAGCGAATCGAGGATGACCGAGTGGCTAAAGAGCAAAACGGCCTGGTGGATTTTGAGGCTGTCGTTGATGCGCGCGGTGATATCGCCGGTTTTTCGCCGTTCAAAAAACGAGCGCGGCAGGCGAAAAAGTCGCTCGATGAAATCGCGGGTCATGGCCAGAGTGATGCGCTGATTCAAAGAAACGAGAAAAAAAGCCCGCACCAGTCCCAGACCGGCGCGCAACAGCAACAGAAGGAGAACGATCATGCCGGCGTACAAGATATGCCCACTGTCGCCTGCCGGAATATGGCGGTCGATCAGGGTTTGCACAAAGAGGGCGGTCATCAGCCCCAAAAGCGTGATCAAGAGTCCGAGAAAAACCGATTGCTGAATCCAGGCGCGTTGGGAAAAAAGGTAGGAGGCGATCCAGCGCCACCAGTGCAAAACAGGACGCTGCAGCAGGTTCGATGTGGGTGTGAGCAACAGAACTGCCCCTTTGGCCCACAGGCGACAAAAATCGCGGCGCGGCACCCGCCGCACTCCTTGGCCCGGATCGCCGAGCACGACCCGGCGACGCGTGACCCGATAGACCACGCCATAGTGGTGCAGAGCGTCCGCTTCCACCAGGTGAACGATACAGGGCAGATGCGTTCTGCTCAAATCGTCATACGAACCGCGAGCGCCCTGGGCCACAAAACCGCACCGCTGCGCCGCGCGCTGCAGATCCAAAAGCGTGGTGCCGTGACTATCGGTGCTGCACCATTCGCGCAGATCAACCAACTCGACGTCGCCGCCATACCAGCGCAGCACACTGAGCAGAGCGGCCGGACCGCAATCGGCCTGCTCGAGTTGACGCACCAGACGGTATCTCGACTCCGAACCGATCATGCGATGCCTCTCCCGCACACCCCGTACCGGATTCCATCGCTGCCGTATTCGAACGCCAAATCAGCCGCGTTCGCCTGTGGACTATGCCCCCCACGGCAAAACTCGGCTCCACACCTTCAAGATCCGTCCCCTTTCGACAGGCGCGCGACGCCCAGCGCCCCACGCCATGTTCTTCAGGAAAGATAATCTTTTTCGATTTTGTGTCAAGCTTTTTCTTATTATTTTGCTATTTTTTTCGCAATTTTTATTGTTTTTTCTCGAATACAAAAACAGCGGCAGAATAAACAGATGCACGCAACCCGAGCTGTCGATTTTGATTTTTTGCGTTTTTTTACCCACTCTGTTCCAAAATAGATTCTAGTCGCATGATTAGTCAACTGATCAATAGAAATTTGCAAAATAGGGAACCAGATCTGCAGTTCATGAAAATCTTTGTTGTTTTTACATCGATTAGGGTGTGTGGTGTCCCCTTCTGGGACACCCGTGTAGTTTTACATCAATTAAATCCGCTGGCATGACTGAATGGGACAGCAGCGAATTTCATTGATTGTCAGACTTTGGTTTGTTATCTTTTGATGGAACAAACGGCTATTCCAAGCGGATAGATATCCCGGTTTCGATACGTCGCACCGAAACCTCAATAAATAGAATTGGGTATTTGCATCAAACGGATGAAAAAAGTGGCTGCTGCAACTAAAATAAAAATCACTGGTGGCCGGTCGTTTGACCGGCCACCAGTGAATGAAAATATAAAGATACTTACCCGTATCCGGTCGTTCGATCGGACACCCCGCTGCAATTCGATTAAAATCAATTCATTCCTTTGGTCGAAAAAAAAATCGGCCTGAATCAAATGTTGCGAAATCATTGGTGTTTATTATATAGTTAAATTGGTTGGTGCCCGATAACCGGACACCAGTGAAAGATACTTATTATTGGATTCTGTTGGCACAGAATCAAGAGATGTTTATGATCGCTTTGCGAAAATTGTTCCTCAATCGCCTCGGGTTTCTTTCCCTGCTATTCCTTTTTTGTTTTTTCGGGGATGCCTGCAATCTCGACGCTTTTATGCCCGGCTCTGTGCGCGTTTGCCTGAACGAAGCCACCCTCCTCGAGCTGGTCGGCACCTATCCGGCCGATGCCCCCACTGACGACGGCGAGGAAGAGCGAACAGACTTTGAAAACTCGACAAAACCCACAATCAAAATAACCGATATCGACAGCACGTTTTGGATCGATTTCCCCAGCATTCCGATTCAACTTTTAGATCTCTATTTCGACGAGAATGAAACACCTGCCGGGAATCCCGTTCTTTACGCCTCGCTCTATATCATAAACTGTTCGCTGCTGAATTAGACAATCGTCCTAACCCTATTTTATCGCAATCGATCCAGCCCGAGTTATTCGTGCGGGTTGTCTATGCCTTTTCATTGGGAGAATGTTATGCATGTTCTCTTTATCTACCCTATTCCGTCGCCCAAACACACCTTTGTCGATTACCACCATGGTCTGGCGCTTCTTTCGGCGCTGGCCAAACTGCAGGGCCACAGCACGACTCTTTTTCTGACCCACACCCTTTCAAAAGCGGAAATCGATCGAGCCCTAGTGGAAACGAAACCCGATCTGATCGCCTATTCCGTGACATCGGATCAAAAGGAACTGGCCAAAGCCTACATGAACTATCTGGCGCCGCGCAAAATCTTTTCGATCGTCGGGGGGATTCATCCTTCCATTGCGCCGGAGGATTTCCTGGATCACATCGAATGCGCCTGCCGTGGTGAAGGCGAAGAGGCCTGGTCTGAACTGCTACAGGGAAAACCGTTACAGGAGATCGAGAATCTGGCCTATCGCCGCAACGGTTCGATCGAGACCAATCCGATGCGGCCGTTCCTTCAGGATCTCGATGCGCTGCCTTTTTCGGATCGCGAGTTGTTCGACTATCAAAAATCGCTCGACGTCGACCACCGAGCCGATTTTATCGCCGGCAGAGGGTGCCCCTACCGCTGCAGTTATTGTGTCAATAACTGGCTGCATGGACTGGCGCCCGGACGTTATGTGCGCCTGAGAAGTCCGGATAACCTTGTACAGGAAGTTCATGCCGTGCTGAACCGCTATAACGGCATCGAATCGGTCTGTTTTCAGGACGACACCTTTACCTTTAACAAACACTGGGTGACCGAATTTTGCGAGCTTTATCGACGCCAAATCGGCCTGCCCTTTGTTTGCAATATTCGCGCAGAGACCGCCGGACAGGAAATCATCGAAATGCTCAGGGAAGCGGGCTGTGAGGAGATCCGTATCGGCGTCGAACAGGGCAACGAGCGTTTGCGCCGCGATATACTCAAACGCAAAATGAGCAATAATGAGCTCATCGCTGCATTCAACCGGATCAAAAAGGCAGGCATCAAGGTTTTCGCCTACAACATGATCGGCGTTCCAGGCGAGACGCGGGAAACCATCCGCGAAACTGTCGAACTGAACCGGCAATTGCGACCGGACAAGATTCACATCAGCCTCTTTCACCCCTATCCCGGGACCGAGCTCTACGACCAGTGCTTAAAAGCGGGATATAACGTCGACGCGGTTAACGGCTCTTTTTACGAACCCGTGGCCGTCATCGACACAGAAGAGCTGACAAAAAGCGAAATCGAGTTCCATTACCGCATCTTTCGGATCGCCGTGCTTTTTCCCGTTCTTCTGCCCGTCGCCAAAATGCTTGCGCGCATCAAAGTTAAAAAGCATTCTACACTCTATGACGTTGCTTACGATTCGATGTTCCGAGCGGCGCAATTCGCCCAACGAAACCTGCCGAAAGGCATTCGCAACGCCCTGTTTCGAGCCCTCAAAGCCTGAAACCGGTGCCGTGATACCTGATCGCCGGCGCCGGATCGAATGCCCTGCTAAAGGGACGACGCGTGACAAACCCTTTGGCGCGCGTCGTCCGGTCGCTCCAAAAACCTTTTGGGTAGCAGGCTAAAAGTTGCTATATTCCTGAATAAAGCCATTCAGACCATCCGCAATTAGATACGCATCACCTTCTCTGAAAGTGTTCGATGGACATCAAGCTGGATTGTATTCCGTGTATCGCCAACAGTGTATTGAAACTCTGCCGCGAGGGTCGCATTCCGACCGAGCAGCAGGAATCGCTCATGCGCCGGGTTCTAGCACTGCTGGCCGAAGCTCGGTATGACCGCGCCCCGGCATCGCTCGGCCGCGACATTCACCGAATGATCCGCGACCATCTCGGCGATCCCGATCCCTATCGGGAAATCAAGGCGGCCGGTAATCGCGAGATGCTCGACCTTTTGCCCCGGCTGCGGCAGCTCGTCGCCGAATCCGATCGGCCGCAGGAAACCGCGCTGCGCCTGGCCATGGCCGGTAATATCATCGACTTTGGGGTGGATCACGGCATATCGGTTCTCGACACCATCGACCGGGTGCTCGAAACCGACCTCGGACACGACGACAGCGCGGAATTGCTGCGAGAAATCACCACAAGCGAATCGCTGCTCTATATCGGCGACAATTGCGGCGAAATCGTACTCGACCGGCTCTTTCTCGAAACGCTCGGCCACCCAAACGTGACCTTTGTGGTGCGTTCGAGCCCGATCCTCAACGACGCCACAATGGTCGAAGCGCGTCAGGTGGGGATCGATCGCCTCGCTCGCCTGATCACCACAGGAGAAGATGCTCCCGGCGCCGTCTGGGAATCCGCTTCGGAGGAATTTCGCCGCAGCGTGGCCGAGGCCGATGTGGTGATTTCCAAAGGCCAGGGCAACCTCGAAGGATTGATGAATGCACCCTATCCGATCTATTACGTCCTGGTTGCCAAATGCGATCTGATCGCCGAAAGCCTTGGCGTCAAAAAGGGCGACTTTGTCATCAAAAAACGGTCGGCTTGAAACCGACACCCTTTGGAGAACTCGCCATGTCCCGCTCTGCCGTCGTCTATCGTTATCTTTTCGGACCGGTACCGTCCCGCCGGCTCGGCCGCTCCCTCGGCATCGATCTGGTGCCGTTCAAAACCTGTTCGCTGAACTGCATCTATTGCGAATGCGGGGCCACCACCCGACTCACCGTCAAACGCGACCACTGGGTCGATCTCGATGCAGTCAAACAAGAATTCAGCCGCTTTGCCGCCGAGGAACCGGCGCCAGACACCCTCACCTTTTCCGGTTCCGGCGAGCCGACCCTGCATATCGGGCTCGGAGAGATGATCCGCTTTGTGCGCCAAACCCTGCCCGGCATTCCCATCGCCCTGCTCACCAACGGCACCCTT
>JAFGJN010000158.1 GCA_016929055.1 Candidatus Zhuqueibacterota bacterium | reverse complement strand
GAGGAACAGCCGGTGGCGTTGGCAATGATTGTTCGATCTCCGAACAATTGGCTCAATAACTTGACATAAGGCGTCTCACCACACCCGGCACAGGCACCCGAATACTCGAACAAAGGCTGTAAAAACTGCGAGCCTTTGACGGAATCGATCTTAACCGCACTTCGATCCATTTCGGGAATCTCTTCCAGAAAGAATCGGTAGTTTTCCCGCTCCTGCAAACGAATCGGCGGCTGCGGCGCCATATTGATCGCCTTGAGGCCGACCTGTTTCTTGTTTTTGGCCGGACAGACATCGATGCACAGAGCACAGCCCGTGCAATCTTCGGGCGCAACCTGCACGGTGTAGTGCCATCCCTCTTCAAAATCCTTGCCCTTGGCTGGCGCGGATTTTAAGGTTTCCGGTGCTTTTTCCAGAATCTTGGAATCATAGGCTTTGTGACGAATTGCCGCATGAGGACACACCATGACGCACTTGCCGCACTGAATACAGGTTTCGGGATCCCAAACCGGTATTTCCAGGGCGATGTTGCGTTTTTCCCATTGCGTGGTTCCGGTGGGAAATGTCCCATCGATCGGCATGGCACTCACAGGCAGATCATCTCCCTTGTTTTTCATGATCGCCGCAACAACCGTGCGCACAAATTCGGGAGCCTGATCGGAAACAACCAGCGGCATTTCAATAGTGCTGGTCACCTGAGCGGACACCTTGACCTGATGCAGATTCTCCAGGGTGTTGTCGACCGCTTTGTAATTCATCTCGACCACGCGCTCGCCTTTGCTGCCATAGGTCTTTTTGATCGCCTGTTTGATTTTATCGATCGCTTCCTCTCGTGGCAAAACACCGGATATCGCAAAGAAACACGTCTGCATGATGGTGTTGATACGAACCCCCATATTGCTTTCTTTGGCGACTTTATAGGCGTCGATGACATAAAATTTGATTTTCTTATTGACAATATCTTCCTGCACCGGCCGGGGCAGCGTGTCCCAGACCTCATCTGCGCTCGCCTGAGTGTTCAACAAAAAGGTGGCGCCCTCTACAGCCGTTTCGAGCATATTCAGCTTTTCGAGAAAAAACTGTTGGTGACAGGCGATAAAATTAGCCTTGGAAATGGTATAGGTGGAACGGATTGGACGCGGACCGAAACGCAGATGAGAAACGGTGACCGAACCGGCCTTTTTCGAGTCGTAGACGAAATAGCCCTGAGCATAGTTGTCGGTCTCTTCGCCAATAATCTTGATCGAATTCTTGTTAGCGCCGACCGTGCCGTCACTGCCCAATCCGTAAAACAAAGCCCGTACCACATCGTCGCCTTCGGTGCTGAAATGGGGGTCGTAATCCAAACTGGTGTGTGAAACGTCATCGTTGATACCAATGGTGAAATGATTTTTGGGGCGATCTTTTTTCAGGTCATCGAACACACCCTTGACCATGGCCGGCGTGAATTCTTTGGAAGAAAGACCAAAACGGCCGCCAACCACGTGCGGCAGAGCGGACATGGGCAGCTTGCCGTCCACCATGGCTTCGTTGAGCGCGGTGATGATATCTTCATAGAGCGGTTCACCCGCGCTTCCGGGTTCTTTGGTGCGGTCCAAGACAGTGATCTTTTTTACACTGGCCGGCAAAACATCGATAAAATGGTCGATTGAAAAGGGGCGGTACAATCGGACCTTGACCAGACCGACTTTTTCGCCTTTAGCGGCAAGATACTCGACTCCTTCATGCGCCGCTTCGGCGCCGGATCCCATCAGCACCATCACCCGTTCCGCATCCGGTGCACCGACATAATCAAAAAGCCGGTACTGACGACCGACGATTTGCGCAAATTGATCCATGGTTTCCTGGACGATTTTCGGAGCGGCGGCGTAAAAGGGATTGATTGTCTCACGCGCTTGAAAAAAGACATCCGGATTCTGCGCGGTTCCGCGCAAAACCGGCCGGTCCGGTGAAAGCCCGCGTTGACGATGTGCGATAACCAGCTCATCGTCGATCATCGCCCGCATATCATCCATGGTCAATGGTTCGATTTTCTGAATTTCGTGCGAGGAGCGGAAGCCGTCGAAAAAGTGGACAAAAGGTATCCGCGATTTAAGGGTGGCGGCATGAGCGATCAAAGCGAAATCCATGATTTCCTGGATCGACGCCGACGCCAACAACGCAAACCCGGTTTGACGGGTGGCCATGACGTCACTGTGATCGCCGAAAATTGAAAGAGCGTGCGATGCAACAGTTCGAGCCGTGACGTGAAAAACCGCAGCGGTCAATTCACCAGCGATTTTGTACATATTGGGAATCATCAACAACAACCCCTGCGAAGCCGTAAAGGTCGTGGTCAATGCACCGGTTTGCAACGCACCGTGAACCGCACCCGATGCGCCACCCTCGCTCTGCATCTCGGTGACCTGGGGAACCGTCCCCCAAATATTCTTTTGACCGGCCGCAGAAAACGCGTCCGACCATTCACCCATGGAAGATGAAGGGGTGATCGGATAAATGGCAATAACTTCGCTGACCTTGTGAGCGACAAAGGCCGCCGCTTCGTTGCCATCCAGAGTGATCATTTTTTTGGACATTCGTAAACCTCCATACACGCTGGTTAATTAGACAAAAAAAACAATCTCGTGGGAGAGTACAGGAAACCGCAATGGTGAAGAAATGTATCTTTTTGAGGTCGCTATGGAACAATAATTTAAACAAAATTTAAAACCAAAGCAAGGTTTTTAATCCCGAGGGATTCATCAGGACCACTAACCCGGATATTTTGATAATAGAATCAAGAAGATAAGCTGGTTTTACAGGCATTAAGCTTGGCGGTGCTCACGAATGCGACATCGACGATAAAAAGCAATTATATAATTTTATCAATAGTGTCCGATCGTTCGACCGGACACCCCGCTACAATTGTATTAAAATCAATCTATTATATTGGTCCACTACTGTCCAAAACAGATTATCTTGAAATGACTAATCTTCAAATAAATAGGAACTTGCAACAAACGCTGGAATTGCAAACCTGATCTGTTGTTAAGAAAAATCCTTGTTGTTTTTAAATCAATTAGGGTTTGTGGTGTCCCCAAAGGGGACACCAGTGATCAGTTATGAAAGTTTCAGCTCGTCTTCCTGTTGTGGTTTAACCCTTGATTTTTTTGGCGACTCGGCGCCTCGCATTGAACCCAGGAATGATCCTTGCTTTTTTACGCCGAATTGAGTTTATTGTACGTGTCGAAAGGAGCGAGCATGATCAGTAAAAATCAAATCGATCGCCTTCAAGCGTGCCAAGCTGTGGTCTGTGATCTGGACGGAACGCTCTATCTGGACGGCAACCCGTTTCCACGTGCGCTGGAGTTCCTGAAAAGGGTGAAGGATTCCGGGCGGCGCCTCTATTATTTCACCAACAACTCGTCCCATTCCCGCGAAAACACCGTCCGCCGCCTCCTCCGTATCGGTTTTCCTGCTTTGGAGGACTCGTTAATCTCGTCCACTGATTGTGCTATCAGCTATCTCCGACGCCATGCACTTTTTCCGGAAATTTTTCTGATCGGCAATCCTGACCTGGAACACGATTTCGATCGCGAGGGGTTCGTGCGGCTGTCCGCCGCTCAAATCAGAGAAAATCACAGGCCACGCGCTATCGTACTCGGCTTCGACACCACTCTGACCTATGAAAAAATACACGTCGCTTATGAGCTGATCCTGCAAGGCCTTCCCTTTGTCGCTACCCACGCCGATCTTCTCTGTCCGGTGAGCAAAAACACCTTCAAGCCCGATGTCGGATCCTTTATCGCTCTTTTTGAAGCGGCAACCGACGGCATCCGACCGGTAGTGACAGGCAAACCCTCCACCGAAGCCGTGGAGGCGATCGTCGAGCGCGCGGGATGTGAGACGGAAAATATTGCGTTTATCGGCGACAGACTCTATACCGATATTCGCATGGCGCACCGTTCGGGAATGTACGGGATATTGGTGCTGAGCGGAGAAACCTCGGCTGAAATGGCTGAAAAAACAAGCGATCGAGCAAATCTGATCATCCCCGGAGTCGAAGACTTGATCCCCTATCTTTAAATTTCTATTACTCGGCCGAAGGACTCGGCCGCATCGCCTGCAAGACCAGCGATTTGTTTCCTTGCCAATAATCGACGGCTGACCAGAGCGTGACCAGGGCCGCTCCCCCGATAGCGATCCAGGTCGTATAGCGCAACAACGTCGATCCAAAAAAAGCAGGCAATGAACTGACCCGCGCCAGGCCGTGCAGAGATAAAACCAGCAATATCGCGATGCCCTGAGACCAAGCCTTGATCTTGCCGCTCTTGCGCGCAGCCACCACCACCCCTGACCGCAGCGAAAAAACCCGAATAATAGCAACCAACATATCGCGATAGAAAAAAGTCGCCACAATCCAAATCGGCGCCCATCCCGCCCCCAAAAAACAGAGAAAAATCGTGAACCGGGCAATGCTATCCGCAAAGGGATCCATCAACTTGCCGAAATCAGTGATCTGCTCCAATCGCCTCGCCATTTTCCCGTCAAAAAAATCTGAAAGTTCGATCGCAACTGCAAGCATGACACAGACCAACAGCGACCAGTCGGAATCAACCAAAAAAAACGCGATAAAAACCGGCGACAATAGAATGCGGCCGAGTGTGAGCATATTGGCGACTTGCATGATAACCACCCATAAATAAAGAGCCGACAAAATCGATAAACCGGATCCCTTCAGAATTTAAAATTGCAGATGTAACAGTATACATAAAAAAAACAGAATCATCAAGCATTTTAACCGTCGCCGCACTTGCTT
>JAFGJN010000157.1 GCA_016929055.1 Candidatus Zhuqueibacterota bacterium | reverse complement strand
AGACGGACTCGAGCCGTTGATCGACAGAAAAAAACTCGAAACCCAGAAATATAATAGCAGCGGCCAGCGGATAAAGCCAGGAACAAGATCTCTTTTCGGCCCAGGCAACGGACCCGAGCACAACTGTTGCCACCAGCCCAAAAGCAAGCCAATCGTTTCCCAGCTGCAATCCGAGAAAGGTGGTGATCAGACCACCGACCAGGCTGCCAAGGGTTTCAAAAAAATAGACCCGCGCCGGAGAATTGTCGCACGTGCAATCCCGACTGGTTAAGGCAAAAAGCATTCCGAAAACAAGACAGGGAAGGGCTGAAAAAATGGCGGAACCCAGAACAAGATGGGTAAAGTTGAGTGGTTGCGCCTGGGAAACAAAAAAAACAATCCGGACAAAGCGCACCGCAACCAGTCCCAGAGCCGCGCCCGAAAAAGCCAGTGCAAAAAATACGGTTTTTGGCAGAATCACCAGCCGATCGATGCCTTTACCAGCCAGCTTGGCCCCTATTCCACCCCACATCAACCAAAGGGCCAACACCAGTCCGACGGACAACTCGTTGCCGAAAAAAACGGCCAGAAACGCTCTTAAATAGATCACTTGTACCGAAAGTGCAGCGAAACCCAGGCAAAAACCGATCAAAGCGATGGTGAAAAGTTTATTCTGCATGGCTTTAACCGCTCGTTAAAAGAGCATGCTTTCATATCGAACAGCCGACGAGCATTGGAACTGCATGACTTGAGAGGCTGTAAGTCGGAGGCTTCGAAAACAAGCACGATTTATCAATTCTAATAAAATCCGGGAAAACGTGCAAGGAAATTAGGTATCACCCCGGGGTGGCGAGCACCCCGGGGTGAATGCCATGTTCCGGCTCGAAGGGCATGCAACCCGATAAGAGCGATAAATTGGATGGGAGGGGTTCGAAAGGCCGAGCCTGATGGTCGGCGCAACGATCAAGGATGCTGGAACCTTTCCTCTGCAAAGCTATCGGCGGCAGAGGGTTGCTGTTCTATCTATCTTCCATCACATAGTGGTCATCGTCGGCGTCGACAAAAACACTGCGATCGCCGTCCGCAGCCCGCGCCAGTACATGTTCATACTCGGAGAAAACTTCATGCTCGAGGTGGGCACGAAATTCTTTGCTGATCGGATGTGCAACATCGCGTTGACTTCCATCCTCGGTGCGGCGCGAGGGCATGCAAAGAATAAGGCCGGTTTTGCTCTGAATGATTTTCAGACCCTTGACGGCAAAAAGATTGTCAAAGGTAACATTCACAAAAGCTTTTAATTTCTTTTCGTTCCTCAGTTTGATGCTGATCTCTGTAATCTTCATCAATGACCCCTTACCGTGAATGAGTTGCACCCCATAAGCAACAAAAATCTCACGATTCTTGTTGCAGAACCAATTAGCGCAAATGCCGTTACCGTTGCGATCCGTGCGTTCGAAACACTTTCCACCCACTGATCTCAGTCCCCACATCCGAGACTGTTTAAGAGGCCGATTGCCGTCACCAATAGACCGGTCTTTGCAGCGATCATTCCGCTTGAAAACAAAAACCGATTGGCAACAAGTCAAGCCTCTTGAACAAAAAGATGTTCCGTTAGCATATCTGAGGCGTTTCAATTTTATACTACAAGCAATCTAAAGAATTCGCGCAAAGCAGAAAAGATTTTTTTTAATTTTTTTTTGTTATTGTCCCGAACGGTTGTTTGACGATTCAAATAACTTTCAACAAATCGATGACTTTTCATAATCAAAAATGGTGTTCAACCTGGTCTTTCATTTTTTGAATTTGACTTTGTTTTTACATCAATTAGAGTATGTGGTGTCCCCAAATGGGACACCCGTGTTCTTTTACATCAATTCGATTCGGCTTTAAGAGGAGGATTAAAATATCCCAATCGCACCCAAGGCGCCACCGATTCGACTCGCCGCATCCAATTTAAAATACCGATTGCGGGTGGTACCTCTACATCAAGTCGTAAAAGATCGATCATCCAATCAGGGTCCATATTCAAGTTGCGCATTTGAATCATATCGATACGAAAGCGAAGGAGCAGATCGAACAGAGCTCGCATCTCGGCTTCCTGATCGGTTAAACCCGGAAAAATAAAATAATTGAGGGAAATCCAGATGCCGTTTTCCCTGGCGACGCGGATCGACTCGACAACATCGGAGAAAGAATAACCGACGGGCTGGTAATACTGACGATACAAATCGGGTTGGGCGCTGCTCAGGCTTACACGAAGGCTGTCTAAACCGGCACGGCAAAGTTTGTCTATGACTTTAGGTTTGGAAGCGTTGCTGTTAAGATTGATAGTTCCGCGTTTGGTTTGGCTGCGAATGGCAGCGATACTTTGCTCCAAAAGATCAGGCTGCAGCAAGGGTTCACCCTCGCATCCCTGGCCAAAGCTGATGATGGCGGAGGGAGCGGTTTGCAGATGCGGTACCGTATACTCGACGATTTCATCCACAGTGGGAACAAAGCTCAACCGGTGTTGACTGGCGACTACACCGCTTGTCGCGGGCTGATGGGAAATACACCCGACACACCGGGCATTGCAACTCGGGCTGGTAGGCACCGGGCATTCCCAGCGCCCGAGGACAAAGTTACGTGCAGCAGGACAGCCATAGCATCGGACGCAGTTTTCGACCAGATGACTGACCAACCGATTGTTTGGATAAGTAGCCAACACTTTTTCAGCGCCTTTTTCGATCGCCCCCTCATCGAAACGATCAAAGTCCTGTCGACAATCGTCATCCACTCGAACAGCCGTGGTGACAAATCCCTCCGCCCCCCAACCCGCAGCAGTGTAAGCATAGAGCGGCAAACGAACTGTATTCTCATCCTGGCGGATAAAAGCCGCGCGATAAAGTTGGGTGTAGGCAGGGGCCACAAACGCCGCTACTGGATAGACACGTCGGCCGCGATAGCGCTCGATTTCGACGATTTCGTCTTTTTTGGGGTCATAGCCGAGCGCGATACGGTCGGGCAGATGAAAGATGTTGCTGCCCGGCGGTAAGGCGATTACTTCATCCATGTCCGGTAGCACCGGTCGATTCAAACTCATGCCCAGCATATAGAGTTCTGAGATGTCGAACAGCTTGCCTTGTCCGTCGCTGACCATGAGAAATGGCATGTGCACCTTATTTTGTCCAATCATTCGAGGCCTCGTTAAAATTAATTATACCAAAGCAGAACGACATTTACAAATCAAATTCACGTACGAGTGTCCTTGAGCGGGACACCCACGTGTTTTTCATTCTTTTCATTTGCATCTCAATTAGGAAAAGGCTATAATACGGTTGATTCATTCGGCCGGGCATGGATCAAAACCGTCGTCCGGCATCGATCAACTAAAAGTTGAAAACATATGTTTTTCAATTTACCTGCAAAAAATCGTCATTCCTGTTTTCTTTTCAAGCTGACAATCGGGATCATTCTCTACACAACGCCGATTGTGAGCAGAGCGGATATTCTCTGGGTCTCTTCAGCAGCGGATGAGGGACCCGGGACGTTGCGAACAGCTCTGCTCGAAAGCCGGGGTCACATCGGTCCCGATACCATCCGCTTTGCTCTTTCGATCTCCGATCCTCGTTATGACACCCAATCCGAAACCTGGACCATCTTTCTCAAGACCCCATTGCCGATATTGATCGATGACGAAACCCGAATTGAAGCCGATTGTAGTGCCGTTGTGCCCGGCACCCCCCTGGTCGTGATCGACGGCAGCCGTTTGCCCGTGGGCCAAGCCGGACTGGAAATACGATCCACTGCAAACCGGATCACCAACCTGGGATGGGTTCATTTTCGTTCCTATGCAGTTGTCATTACCGGGGCATCGGCACAGCACAACGAGATCGTCGGCTGCACCTTCGGCATACTGGCAAACGGTAAGCCTGCCAAAGCAACCGAATATTCCGGCGGTATTCACATCGCCGATGGTGCGTCTGGAAACTACATCGGCGGCAGGGAAGCGAATCAGGGCAATCGCTTTCAGATGTTGGCCCGCTGCGCCATTTTGATCCAAGGGGCGCACCACAATCACATCCTGAGCAACCACATCGGCAACGTCGAATCGGGACAATCGAATCGCAGCAACGGTTGGGAACGGCTTTCACAGAATACGGAAGACAGGTCGTATTATCCTGCACTGTGCCTCAATGACGGCAGCCGGAACAATGAGATCGGTGACGATCGAGAGCGTGGGGGAAATATCATTTCCGGGAATTTTGGAGACGGAATTTGTCTGCAGGGAGCCGGAACCGACAGCAATCGGATCATCGGTAACTGGATCGGAATGGACAATACCGGCCAAAACCAGGCGGGCAACGGCCAGGCGGGGATTGCGATTCGCCCGTCATCGATGGATGAATCGGAAGGGCCACGAGCTACGCAGATCGGTGGAGTGAACCCGAAACAAGGCAACATTATCTCGGGGAATTCCGGAGAAGGAATTCTGTTGCAAGGATCCTGCCCGAAAACCCGGATAGCCGGGAACATCATCGGACTGGACGCCGATGCGCGAGCAATCCGCTCGAATCATTCGCACGGCATCTCTTTGCGCCCATCACCCTACGGGCCGATTCCGATCGAGGTTGAAATCGGACCCGACAACCGTATCGTCGCTGATGTGGACGACTGTTCGGATGAACCGATCGCTGCACTCGATCTCAACGCCTGCCGCAACGTGGCGGTCACAGAAAACCGAATCGGAACCACAGTTGATGGTGCGCTGTCAACGCGATACAACACCGGTATTCTGCTAAGAAACGGAGCAATTCACAACACGATCGGACCCGGCAATCGAATCCTGCACAACAAACGCAACGGCATTTGGATACTCGGGGCTGAAACACGCTTCAACCACATCACGCGCAACATACTGCGCAACAACCACCCCAATCAAATTCTGCTCCAGGACGGTGCCAACGACGCTGCCGAACCACCGCTGCTCACATTTATCGATCGACAAGGCATACATGGGATCTCACTCCCCTTTGCGCAAGTTGAAATCTATGCCGGCGGCAATGATGGTTGCACATCCTTCCTCGGTTCCACTCGCGCCGATAGCAGTGGTCGGTTCATTCTGAAAACGCAAATCGACACCATTTTTGTCCGGGCACTGACAACCGATCTTCAGGGCAATACATCCTCCTTTTCACAGGTGCGGGTTCTACCGGTCGAATTGGTGGATTTTCGCGTCAGGATTTCAGATGAAGGGCAAATCATCCTGGCCTGGAAAACCACTCATGAAAGCAATCTCTTTGGCTTTTATATTCAACGCAGCTCTGACGGCGAGTTTTGGCAGGACCAGGCCTTTCTTCCCGCAGGAGGGGATGACTACCGCGGCAATGACTATCGTTACATCGACCCCTCGCCTTCAGCCAGAGAAAACTGGTACCGTCTCCGCCAAATCGACTTGCAGGGCAACGAAAGCTTGTCGCAGTCACTCGAGGTCGAACCTGCCTTGGTAAGTCTGATGCAAATGCAGGCGCCCTATCCCAATCCTTTTAACAGCGAAATACGCCTGGTCTTTGATCTGATCGAATCTCAACACCTGACCTGCACCATCTTGAACCTCAAAGGCGAAACGGTGAACGTCCTGCTGGACCAGCTACTCCAATCGGGAAGGCACCAGGTGGCATGGAACGGTCTGGACGATCAGAATCGGCCGGTGGCCACCGGTGTCTATCTCGTTCACTTTAGCGTCGGCGGGCAGGGGTTTACCCAAAAAATCGTCTATACCAAATAATCCGTTGGGCGGCAAAATATACCAAGTGGAATTCAGCCCAACAGCCGTACGGTTTTCCGGAAACGGTGTTTTTTCAATGAAAGAGCTGTTCAAGGGGTGGGCAAGCGATACCAAGCTGTGAAAAAACGACGAAACACGAAATCTCTCTATTCCAGCGGTTGTACCGTGCCTTTGGGATTGGCACCACAGGTCTCGCGAATCATCAACTTTGATTCCAATAAAATCGTTTGAACTGGACGGTCGGTTTTTTTGTTTTCAACCCGTTCTAAAACAAGTTCTGCGGCATTTCGACCGATTTCCTGGGCCGGCTGCGCCACAGTCGTGAGAGCGGTTTCCAGATAAGCCGAAGCACCGGAATCATCGAATCCGATAACAGCAACGTCTTTTGGAACCCGTACACGGGATTCAGACAGGGCTCGGATCAGTCCCACCGCAACCGAATCGTTATAACAAAAGAGACCATCCGGCAACTGATCGAATTCAGCCACGATACGTTTCCCCGCTTCATATCCGTGCCTGAGACGATATCCACCGGGGACTATCCAATCATCTTTGGGCAAAAGATTGTTCTTGATCAGCGATCTCTGATAGCCGCGAATTCTTCGGTTGCCAGCGATCGCGGTCTCGGGACCGGTGACATGGACGATTCGCGTGCACCCCAGCTCGATAAGGTGTTGAGTCGCAAGATAGGCGCCCTGCTCATCGTCGCAGCGGACCACGTCCGCTTCGATGCCTGGAACTTCGGCCAGAAGAACAAAGGGATAGTTTTCGCGTTTGAGTTCCCAGATGTGACTCAAATCCGTAACGTTTTGCAGCGGAATGATGATCAAACCGTCGACCCGGCGTCGGCGCAATAGGTTGATGTTGGTGATTTCCCGTTTGGGGTCTTTGCGGGTATTGCCGATAATGACGCTGTATCCCCGGCGAATACAAATTTCTTCTACCCCAAGAGCTATTTTGCTGAAAAGCGGATTGGATATATCGCGGATGATTAAACCGATCAAACCCGTATGACGCAAAGCAAGCGCCCGTGCAACCTCATTTGGGCGGTAATTGTGTTTCTCGATGATGGCCAAAACCTTTTTTTTGGTTTTTTCACTGACGGTTGAACTTCCGTTCAATACACCTGAAACCGTAGCGCGGGAAACACCTGCCAGTCTCGCGATATCGGAAATCGTAAGGGCCATCTCTGCCGCCGTCCAATGGGAAAAAGTCCGGGTTCAATTACTTCAAACCGGTTCAATCGCCTTCAATGTAAGAATAATGCGCTTTTTTGTCAAACAAATAAACCCGTTATCATTTGGCGTAAAGGGAAAATGAAAAAAAAAGGCCGATTCGACTGAATCAGCCTTCAAGCATTTGATTTTTATTGCCTCAAGCGAGGCGGAAAAAATTGCGCTTATTCTTCGACAATAATGGCTTCAGCCGGGCAGGAATCCGCCGCATCGCGCACATCATCTTCAAGATCGCTCGGAACTGTGCTCACCTTAACAACGGCAACATCATCGCTCATCTCAAACACATCCGGGACAGCCTCAACACACAGCTCACAGGCGGTGCAGAGATCGGGATCAATTTTCACCTTCATTTCAGACCTCCTCGCTTTGATTCTCAGATTCCGGAGTACGGATTCTGTAGACATCGGTGGAATCCGGTTTGCAGACCGAACACCGGGTTGAATAAACAATGATTAGAAAAACAATTTGTTGGACTGGTTGGCTTGTCATCCTGAACCGCTTGGGAAAATCCCCCCAAATGTTAAATTTGGTTGGGCGGTATCTCTAGACCCGACTTATTTGAAACGGGCTAAATGTACAAACTTGATTTGAATCTATCAAGTGTTTTGTTTGACACAGCTGAATTATCCGACAACAAAAACCTTGTTTCTGGCTGTAAAAATCTTATTTTGGTAAAACCTTGATCACCTCCGCCGGAACAGATACTGCAATCGGTGGTCTCGATCCGTCATTCGGTATAGGAGCGTTTTTGATCATGATGAATTATGTATGGCTTTTTCTTGTTGCTATTGCGGTGATAACCGCCGCTTTTACAGGCTCGATCGAAGCCGTAACCCAATCAGCACTGGACAGTGCTGGTACTGCCGTCACAATCGCCATCAATCTCATTGGCATCATGACGCTGTGGCTCGGCATCATGAAAATTGCCGAGGAGGCTGGCTTGATCAGATTGCTGGCCAACGCCATCCGCCCACTCAGTCGCTTCCTCTTTCCTGATGTTCCTTCGGATCATCCAGCGATCGGCGCCATACTTCTCAACCTGTCGGCCAATTGGCTCGGTCTGGGCAACGCAGCCACTCCGCTCGGCATCAAAGCCATGGAGCACTTGCAGACCCTGAACGAGGACAAAGAAACTGCCTCTAATGCTATGATCATGTTTCTGGCGCTCAATACAGCCAGCATCACGCTTATCCCCATGACCATCATCGCCGTCCGCGCCGGCTTGAACTCACAAAATCCAGCAGAAATCATCGGAACGACGATTTTTGCTTCGGGCATGGCCACATTGACCGCCATCACTGCAGTCAAATTTTTCAGCGCTGTCGAGGGGGGCCGAGCGCAAATTCGGCAAACTCTGGTTTCTGCCTGGAAAGGGATTGTGATGGTAATCCTTGGGGTGGCAGGCGCCGTTCTCTTGCTGCGAACAGGCGTTCTGCATCACGCGACCGGCTTTTTGCCGGCCGACTTTTTTCGCAACAGTGTCATGTTCGTTTCGCGCTGGGCGATTCCCTTTCTTTTGCTGACCATACCGATGATCGGCTTTGCACGCAAAATCAAGGTTTATGAAGTATTTGTGGAGGGGGCCAAGGACGGTTTTCATGTGGCGGTGCGCATCATTCCCTTTCTGGTGGCTATACTCGTGGCAGTGGGCATGTTTCGGGCCAGCGGCGGAATGGAATTTTTTGTCCGTCTGCTCTCACCAGCGACCTCCCTGATCGGCATGCCGGCGGAGGTTTTGCCGGCCGCTCTGATGCGGCCTTTGTCCGGCAGCGGGGCACTGGGCATCATAACCGAGCTGATCAACACCCATGGCCCCGATTCGTTCATCGGCCGTCTCGCTTCCACTTTGTATGGATGTACCGAAACCACCTTTTATGTGATAGCTGTCTATTTCGGCGCTGTGCAGGTCAAGAAAACCCGTTTTGCTATACCCGCCGGTCTGATAGCTGATTTTGTTGGTATTTTGGCCGCAGTTTTTATCTGCCGGATTATGTTTTAAAAGTCAGGATTCCAAACACATCCAGTACTCAAGCAATCCGCTTTGTCGCAATTCGGTTTCAAGCGCTTGGGCCGTCTGTGTGTCCAGGGAACGCAAAGGCAACCGCACCGGTCCGCAATCGATGCCAGTCAGGCGCATCATTTCTTTAGCTGCGCCAAGCGATCCCTGGTGGCGGAAAAACACGGCGACGATACGGCGAGCGATTTCCTGCATCTTTTGCGCCTGAGCCAGATCGCCGTTCTGAAACGCATCTATGAGCCGATTAAAAACAGGAGCTGCGAAATTGTAAAACGTGCCGATTGCGCCCTTGACGCCAATCGCCAGACCAGCCAAAAGCATCTCATCCCGGCCGAAAAGTATGTCGTAACGGCCGTCCCTAAAAGTCAGACAATCTCCCAAATCCATCAGATTT
>JAFGJN010000156.1 GCA_016929055.1 Candidatus Zhuqueibacterota bacterium | reverse complement strand
ACCGGGTACATCCTCGAGACGATGGTTCCATAGATTGGTTAAGAGCGACGATCGCCAATATTGTCGCTGCTTCCGTGCTCGAGTTGTAAATCGATTTCATGAGGAGATTGATCTATAATGCAGTCGGATGTCGAACGCTTGGGAAAACTCGATGAAAAAGAATAATAAAGAGATCAAAGTTGTCGGCGATCGCGTCCTGATCGTCCCGGATATAGGTGAAGACCGAACCCAGGTCGGCCTCTATCTGCCCAAATGGGCGGTTGAAAAAGAGACCGTACAAGGCGGGCGAATCGTCGAGGTCGGTCCTGGTACACCCCTGCCTTCTCCGACAGATATAGAAGAGGAACCCTGGAAGGATAAACGGCAAGAAAAGAATTATATTCCGCCTCAAGCACAGGTTGGTGACTATGTTATTTTTCTGCGAAAGGCAGCGATCGAGATCCGCCTGGACGACGAGCCTTTTTTAATTTGCCCTCAGGCAGCGCTTTTGGTTATCGTTCGCGAGTCGGAGGAAAAACGGGTTTTATAATCTATAGTGATGTTTTGAAAAAAATAGGGGTCGTCGATGGCGAGGATCTGTCTCTGTTTAAACCAGGTGGCCCGTTTGCGGGCGATGAATCGTAGCAAAGAGCCTGACCCGGTTGCGGTCGCCATTGCAGCGGAAATCGCCGGTATTGATGGAGTCATTGTACATCTCAAGGAAGACCGTTCGGATATTGTTGACCGAGATGTGGCTGTGCTAAAGGAAGTGGTGCAAACCCATTTGAACGTGGCGATACCATTACAGCAGGACTTGCTCAAACGAACAATCCAATTACTGCCGGATATGGTCACGCTATGCGCGCCGAGCTCGTCCGAACCGGCAGCAAGTCAAGCGTTGAATGTGGTCGACCATCTGGAGTATTTGGAAGATGTGGTCGCCGAGCTCAGAGCCAACACAATTGTCGTCAGTGCCCTGATCGAACCGGATGTTGCCCAAATTAAAGCTGCAGCGCGAGCCGGGATGGATTATGTACAAATCGATACCGCTATTCTGTCCCAGGTGCAGGATTTGGGCGTCTTACACGACCAGATCGAACGGATTCGTTCGGTCGCCATGGCTGCAAACAAATTGGGACTGGGTGTCTCTGTCGGCCGCTCTCTTTCTTTTCAAACTATTCGGGAATTGTGCGATATTCCCTATATCGAAGAGTACAATATCGGCAAAGCTGCCATCGCCCGATCGATTCTGCTTGGTATTGACCGTACCATTGAGAGTTTAAAGAACATTAAGCCCTGATAAATGCAAATTGCATTTACCCTTACGCCGTAAAGGATATCATTCGATGATTCAAAGGCTGATCAACCTCGTTCCGGAATTCAATCTCATCGAGAATGCGGAACTTTTGAACAAATCAGTGCAATGCTGGCAGGATGCCATGGAGACCGGTGGCTGGGATTTCGACGACCTCGATCGGATTCCTTTCACTTTGTTGATCCCCGATACCCCGGTGAGTTTTTTAACGCATACTCGGGCCGTCACTCAGATAGCTGTTGAAAGCGCAAAGATTATGCAACGGCATTATGCAGAGCAGTATACCCTGGATTTCGATGCCCTGGTTTCAGGCGCACTTTTGCACGATATCGGCAAATTGCTCGAATACCGGCGGGTGCAGAACGCGACTGTCAAAAGCGATTCGGGAAAATTATTACGCCACCCGTTCAGCGGCGCCGGACTGGCCATCAAGCACGGCTTGCCGGATAAAATCGTCCATATCATCGCGGTTCATGCCAAAGAAGGGGATTCGGGCTATCGATGTCCCGAAGCGATTATCGTCCATCACGCCGACTTTATGAATTTTGAGCCGCTCAAAAGAGCATAACCCCGGTCGGGTCCGGCAGATACGGACAACTGATTCTGGCCACCCGTTCCTTTTGTGAGCCAGGCAAAGAGAAGGAGAGAAAAGATGGACTTTCCGGCCGAACCCTTTCGCATTAAAGTCATCGAGCCGATTAAAAAAACCACCCGAGAACAGCGCATCCAACAGCTGGAAAAAGCTGGGCTCAATGTTTTTAATATCCCTGCAGAAATGGTGTTTATCGACCTGCTCACCGACAGCGGCACCTCGGCGATGAGTGACAATCAATGGGCCGGTTTGATGATGGGCGATGAATCTTATGCCGGCAGCAAAAATTACTACCATTTCGAAGAATCCATTCGCGATATTTTCGGTTTTTCTTGTATTATTCCAACCCACCAGGGCAGATCGGCGGAAAACCTCCTCTTCTCAGTTGTTCTGAAAAAGGGCGATTTTGTGCCCAATAATATTCATTTCGACACCACCCGGGCCAATGTTTTACACAACGGGGCTGTTCCTGTCGATCTGGTGATCGACGAAGGATTGGATCCGCATTGCGAACATCCTTTCAAAGGCAATATGGATATCGCCAAGCTCGAGCGATTAATCGAAGAAAAAGGAGCAGGGCAAATTCCCATTATCTTGTTGACCGTTACCAACAACAGCGGCGGAGGCCAACCTGTTTCGATAGAAAATATTCGCCAGGTACACCGCGTCGCCCGAAAATTCAAGATCCCCTTTTTTTTGGATGCCTGTCGTTTTGCTGAAAATTGTTTTTTTATCAAAGAGCGCGAACCCGAATTTGCCAAAACATCAATTGTGGAAATCGCTCGAGAAATGTTTTCCTATGCCGACGGGTGCACGATGAGCGCCAAAAAAGACGGTTTGGTCAACATCGGTGGGTTTTTGGCCATGTACGACACCGCGCTGTATGAAAAAGCGGCCAATCTCTTGATTTTGGTCGAGGGATTCCCGACCTATGGGGGTCTGGCTGGACGGGATTTGGAAGCGATTGCCCGAGGGCTACAGGAAGTATTGGATGAGGACTATCTCGCTTTTCGCATCGGACAGGTGCGCCATCTCGGGAAAATGCTGAGCGAGTCGGGTGTACCGATTCTCAAGCCTGTCGGTGGCCATGCGGTTTATCTGAACGCCAGGGAATTTTTGCCCCATCTGCCTCAGTCACAATTCCCGGCCCAGGCATTAACCGTCGCCTTGTATCGGGAAGCCGGTATCCGTGCCGTCGAAATCGGCGGTTTGATGTTTGGAATGACGGATTCGGAAACCGGGCAAGAACGATATCCAGAGCTCGAGCTGGTTCGCCTGGCCATACCGCGACGGGTCTATACCTCCATGCATATGCAATACGTCGCGCACGCCATTGCGCAGATCCATAAACAGCGCGACTCGATAAAGGGGTTGCGTTTGCTTTATCAGGCACCGCTGCTCCGTCATTTTACCGCTCGTTTGGCGGAGGTGTCTTGATACGCGCCGTGTTGTTCGACTTTGACGGAGTCGTGGCCGACACTTTTACCGGGCATTTTGCCGCCTGGCGTTCCGTCTTACCCCAAGAAATCGAGCTGCGGGAATGGATGGTGCGGCGCCGGGAGGGAGCGCCAGCCTTTCGAATCGTTCAGGCCATTTTTGCTGATAACAACCGTCCGCTCGACCAAGAGAGCGCTCGAACCTATGTACAAGCCAAAAATCGAATTTTCCGCCAAAAGAGTACGAGCCGGATCTACGCCGAGATTCCGTCCCTTCTCGATTGTCTCGGTGACCTTTCCTGCCGAATCGGTTTGGTGACCGGCACCTCTTATAAAAATTTGAAAAAAGTCGTGACTGAGGAACTTTTCAAGCGCTTTCATTGTATCGTAACAGACGGAGATACGGAGCAGGGCAAGCCAGATCCGGCGCCCTATCTTTGTGCCGCGGATCGACTCCAGGTAGCGCCGAATCGATGTCTGGTGATTGAAAATGCGCCTCTGGGCATTCAAGCCGCCAAGGCTGCCGGTATGTTTTGTGTGGCTCTGGGCACAACCCTTGCTCCTGAAGAATTGGCCCAGGCAGATGTGGTTTTGCCTGCTCATCGGGAATTGCTTCAATGCTTGCCCGATCTGATCGCTGGAGCCTAAAATAGAAGGGTATTTTGCAGCAGAGAAAAAACGCTTGATTGTTGCTGCAAGAATGCATAAATTTTAATAGGTTAGTTGCATAGTGTGATTTTTTTGATAACCTCTTTTTTCGTTGGAAATTTGGCCTGTT
>JAFGJN010000155.1 GCA_016929055.1 Candidatus Zhuqueibacterota bacterium | reverse complement strand
CCCTTTGTAACCGTCTCGACCAAACCGCGGCCGAACCCGCCAGTACCAGGTTGCATCGGGACGCAGGGGCGGCGTCGAAAAGGTCGTTTCGACCCTGTCCGTGTCCACTTTAACCGAAGCAAAGTCATTGTCCGCAGCGATTTGCACCTGGTAACCGCTCGCGTATTGGGCTTCGCTCCAATTCAGGTCAACATGGATTTTGCCGGTGATCGAGCGATCCTGAGGTGCGCGCAACTCGACCCAGGGAATCGCTGCGCTGGTTTCCGGATCGACAGGATTGCTCCAATGCCGCTCACACGACAGAAAAGCGAGCAAACCGATCGGCAAAAGAGATAAAAAACGCATGATCAACTCCCTGCGATGCAGATGAAGTCGCAACGCATTTGCATCGATAAAAAATGGCATTTAACAAAACCCTTTTTACAGCCCCGCTCTAATCCTGAGGATCTACCGAAGACCCATCCTGAACACACCGAATCGAAAGGCCCGTGTTTTTGCCGGTATGATAGCGGCCAATGCTCGAATACAAATACGAGAGAGAGCGAGTCCAAAGCTGGAGATCATATCGTTCGGTAGTGGACCAAAAATAAGATGCGCTCCCCATGCCATTGTAATTATTTGGGCGGGTTGCTGGCGACAGCTTACCCGCCGGTAGAGCGGTAAAGCCGCTCGTATTTGTTGCGCCTGTGTTCGGATCTTTCCAAAAGCTGATCGCTTTTAATTTTCCCCCTTCATCGCTCCCCCGCCATTCGCTCTCCTCCACTTCGTATCGATCCATGCCAAGCGCCATTTCCAATTGTTTCCATTCCTCATCCGTTGCCACATGCCAGCCCTCGGGAGTGAGTCCGCGTTCATCCACAATTGCGTACCAGTTGTACAGATTGCCATAGACAGCGGCATGGATTTCATTATTGCCGTAAATGCAATAGGCGCCTCGCTGAGAATAGGCCCACTCGCTATAATCTGTAATGTGGGTGAGGGCATCCCCATTGCGGTAATGGGTCACCCTGAGGTTTTCAGCCATCCACAATTGGCCGCCGATTTTAACCGCGCGGTACATATTGCCATCGACATCCCAAACCATGTGGCCGATTTGAACCGTCCAGGTTTCGGACCAGCCGCCCGCATCGCTCCAGATATCGATCGGCTGTACGCGCCAAAAATAAGAGCCGGCTTGCAAGTCGAAATCGGGTGTAAAAACCAAGGTGTCGATCGACTCGTTCACCAGGGGATCGCGAAAATCCATCGCATCGTCGACCTGCAGCTGATAAGCCATTGCGTTTGGTATTGAATTCCACTGGAACGTCGGCCGCGGATTATAGACGAGATCATTGTTTGCCGGCAATTCGAGAAGACCATGCAGAACGGCTTGCGAATCCATTGGATTAGGCCAATCCCGTTGACAAGAACAGGTGAGGGCGAGAAAGCAAATAAATGCCAGAAAAATCAATCGCATGGCCCACTCCTCGGGGCAGAAACCCCGATCATTATGCTGCAGCTGATTCTGCAAGAAACGAAAGCTAAAAATTCAACGCCAAACCGATCGCTCTGTTTTTCGGGTCGATCTGCACAGCGATTCGTTCGCCGGGGACATCTGTTTGAGCCCAACAAATATGGCTGTACAAGCTCAACAGTGCACTCGTCCCGGCGGCAGCAAAAAATACCAAACTGGCTGTATCATAATTTTCCACCTGGGTCCGGTAGCTGTTTGCCTGGCCCACCGTAGGTGCCTGGCGGTATTGGTCGTAACGCTGGTCGGCAAGGACTTTGCAGAATCCGCCGGCACCGAGAAAGGCGGCTGCAGCCCCAAGAGATCTGTTTCGACGTCGTCCCCATCTGTCTTTGGTCGCTTTTAAACTGCCGGCATAGGCCGCCAGTTGTACTCGTATCTCCTGTTCTTGCTGAGCAACAACATCAATCGTGCGCCAATCGGTGAGGAAATCGGGTTTGCGGACTTGCAGGTGATACGCCCCTTCGAGGAGTCGAAGGGTCTGCGGAGCAAATCCTTTAAATTCACCGTTTAAAACAATTTCAGCCGGCTGGCCTTTAACCGGGGCTGCGCTCACTGAAACGATGCCGATTCGAGGTTCGGGGGCGAGTGTGAGAATCCGACTCTCACCCCGATTCAGAGTCAGTGTGCGCGATACCGGATTATGCTTGTCTGCTCGGACGGTAAAAACGTGTTCTCCCGCATCCAGACGAATCTGAACGGTGTCACTGCCGACATACCGGTCATCAATCCAGATTTCCGTGCTGCGCGGGGAACGAATCTCGACTTTTGAGCACGTGGGAACCAGGGTGAACGTCTCCTGGTGCAACTTTCCCCTCTCGACTGCAATTGTCCGTTCGAGATCGAAATGGTACGCTTTGCGCAACAGGATATGATATTCTCCCTCAGGCAATTTGGGATCGCGATAGGGTGTGACGCCCTTGTGCCGACCATCTATCCAGATTTCTGCTTCAGGAGGATCGCTGTTGATTCTGATCGCTCCGTAATTGATTTTCCTATCATCGACTTTTTCTTTTAAAATGAGAGAAAGGCTCAGGTGTTCTTGCGGCGCCAAAAAAATGGTAAGCTTTTGAGGTTCGTGATGCGTTTTTTGCAGGTGCAGGGTCAGAAGCCCGGAGGGGTGGGTTCCTTTATAAGGTGTAACGCCGACCAGCTGGTCATTGATCGAGAGTTCTGCGCCGGCGGGCGTGGTTTGAATTTCAATAAAGCCCAATACCGCAATCTGATCGGCTGTTTGATCGTCTCCATCTCTGGACATCCCCGGCACGGTTCCGGCCAGCAAGGATAAAAAACCGACGATGATTCGTTTGCGCATGATAGACCCTCTTTTGGGACTCTAAAATCCAATACAGGTCGCGAGGGATCTGCGGAGGTTTAGCAGAGATTCATTTCACCCCTTTTATCGATCGAACATTCATCCGCGTGTCCAGACGACCAGGCGGACACCCTTTCACACCAACCTATATAAGGTTGCTATATTTGAGATCAAAAGCAAGCTCATTTTGAGGGGAGTGACAGAATGATGGAAACGAACATGAGATTATGATCGAGCCCATTGGGGAGATATAGAATGCTCAATAAAGATACCCCCATTGCACCCGGGTAAAGTATTGATGGAAGAATTTTTAAAAATGTTGGGGCTCGGCCTGCGGATGGATTATGACCTGGATTTCACCCAAGACCGACATGCGGATAAAATCGAAAGTACGGACGTATGACAAAGCCCTGTAAGAATTAGCAATTTTTGCTAAACCGTGATAGGTTCTTAAAACGGGGGCACCCGCCTGCGGGTTCGGCGGGTTGTACCGTACAGGGCTCACTGCCCGGGCCGGGTCAGGCATTCCGAGGGTATGGGGGATCGTCGAGCTCCCGGGTCGGGTGCATGGTGGGCACGTCATTTCTTTCTCGGCTCAACTCCTGCTGCCCGGATCAGGCTTTTTTTTGTTCACGGCAGCTGCGGCCGAAAATCGATGGTGGGTGCCACCGCTTGGCCCGCCATGGGCGGCCAGAGATAGCGGCCGAGAAAAACCTCAGGACCCCGATCGCGTTCCAGCATCGCCGGCCCCGCATCCGCAAAGACGATCTGCCAGTTGCGCATGTGCCGTTCGAACCGGAAACGCAAATCCTCGCCATAGTGATCCCACCCTTCCCTTACGGGCGTCTGCGGCGTCCACAGGTAATCGGCTCCGGCATAGAGGGTGATGAGGCGATCGCCGAGGTTGTTGGTTCCCCACAAACAGATGGTGGCGCCAAGGACATTGGAAT
>JAFGJN010000154.1 GCA_016929055.1 Candidatus Zhuqueibacterota bacterium | reverse complement strand
GCAGTCGCGAGACTGCCGGAGAGATCTTTTTTTCTCATCAGGCTCCTGTGTCCAGGCGTGCAGGAGCAGGGGATCAGGACAAAACAGCGACAATGAGGTCGAAATAGGTTTCGGTCAGGGTGTCGGGATCGACATCAAATCTTTTTCGGTTTTTTTCACGCCCCTGGTGCGCGATCTGAATGACACCGGTGGTCATACCCCACAGAAGAACGGCTATCTCGCGGCTGCTGTGTCGCGTGGAGAACGAGCCGTCGGCTTTGCCGGTGTCGATGGCTGAGGCGGTGATGCCGTGCAGGGTCGTTCCCATCTCCCGGCATTGCTCGAGGTGGGGGAGTTCCTCCACCTGATCCAGCAAGGTAACCGTATAGATCATGAGCGAAAAATAGTCGGGATAGTCGGCAGCAAAGCGAAAATAGGTCTGTCCGATGGCTTTCACTTGATCCAGGCCGGATTGGGTGCCGGAGACGGCTTTTTCGAACAATTCTTTAAGGCGTGTCAGTCCGCGCAAACAGACGCCGCTCAGCAGATCTTCTTTGTTTCTGAAATAGAGATAGAGCGTCCCTTTGCTCAATTCCGCGCATTCGGCCACCTGATCCATGGTCGCCGAATGGAGTCCCTGGCTGAAAAAGACCTGTTCGGCGGCGTCGAGGATCTCTTGTCGCCGCTGTTCCCGTTCGCGCTCACGCCGTTCGGCAATTCCCATACGATCCTGTTTTTGTTGGTGAACGACAATTAATTCCCGGATTCGGTGCGAAGCACCGAATCCCCAATAAATACAATAGGATATTTTCATCAATCGGGTGGAAATGGTGACTGCTGCATATACAATAAAAGCAGTAAGATATTTATTGTTTGATTCTGTTGACACAGAATCCAGGTAAATAATTGACTGATGGTAAGAATATATGATGAAATATCACTGGTGTCCCAAACGGGGGCACCACACAACCGATCTGATGTAAAAACAACAGAGGTTTTCATGAATTGCAGATCAGGTTCGATATTTTGCCGTTTGGCCTAAATTTCTATTTATCAGTTGACTCATCATGCTGCTAAAACCTGTTTTGGACAGGTGTGATGAAATATAATAAAAAAACTAATCCAGCCAATAAAAATTGTTTTGCTGATAGAAATAAAACGCTATATTTCGTCATTCGAGTATCCGTTGATCGCTGTTTTTTTAGGGCAGAGAATTTTGCTGGATACTTGAGGCCCAGTCGGTTTAATAAGATAAGGAATAGCGCAATGGAACAGTTTTCGCCGGCGATGGTCTGGTTTCTCTTTGGACTGGTTTGTCTGTTTTTGGAGTTCATCATTCCGGGAGTGGTGATCGGCTTTTTCGGCGCAGGCGCCTGGATCACCGCTTTGCTGACGCTGTTTCTGCCGTTGCCGCTCGAGCAGCAGCTGTTGATTTTTATCGCGGCCTCGCTCGTTCTGCTCTTTGGCCTGCGCCGCAACCTGCAGCGATGGTTTTTCAAGACCGTACCGGATGCGCTGGACGATCAAAACCAGTTTATCGGCGAACGGGCTGTGGTGGTGGAAGCGATTTCCGCCCGTTTTCCGGGCAAAGTGGAATTGCATGGCACCCGCTGGGAGGCCGAAGCGGAAGAGGAAATCGAGGTTGGCACTCCGGTTGTGATCCGCAGCAAACGCAATCTCACATTGATAGTCGAACCATTATAGGGAGCGTGCCATGAGTTTAGCGACGATTGTTCTCATCGGGTTGATATTTTTCGCCCTGGTGGTCTTTTCGCGGACCATCACCATTGTACCGCAGAAATCGGCTTTTATCGTCGAACGTCTGGGCAAGTACGCCGGCACACTGGAAGCGGGATTTCACATTCTCATTCCGTTTCTCGACCGTATCGCCTATCGCCACACTCTGAAAGAGCAGGCGCTGGATGTGATTCCACAGACCTGTATCACCAAGGACAACATATCGGTTCAGGTGGATGGCATCCTCTATCTCCAGGTTGTCGATCCGCGCAAAGCCTCCTATGGGATCAACGACTATCAATTCGCATCCAGCCAGCTGGCGCAGACGACGATGCGCAGCGTGATCGGCACCATGGAGCTCGACAAGACCTTTGAAGAGCGGCAGACGATCAATTCGACCATTGTCGATGCCGTGGACAAGGCCTCGGATCCCTGGGGTGTCAAGGTGACGCGTTACGAGATCAAGAACATCGAGCCGCCGGTGAGCATCAAGGATGCCATGGAAAAGCAGATGCGCGCCGAGCGCGAGAAACGGGCGCTGATCGCCCAGTCTGAAGGCGACAAGCAGGCCAAGATCAACCGCGCCGAGGGTGAAAAACAGGAAGCGATCAAGAAATCCGAGGGCGAGATGCAGCGCCGCATCAACGAAGCCGAGGGCCGGGGGCGCGAGATCGAGCGCGTGGCCGAAGCGACCAGCATCGGTCTCATCCGCATCGCCCAGGCGATCAATCAGGAAGGCGGCATCAACGCCGTCAATCTGCGCGTTGCCGAACAGTATATCAGCGAATTCGGCAACCTTGCCAAAACGACCAATTCGCTCATCATTCCGTCCAATTTCGCCGATATCGCTGGCCTGATCGCCAGCGCCATGACTGTGGTCAAAGACAACAAGGAGAGCAAGAAGGGCTAAACGTTCTTTTTCCTTTTCACTCGCGTTTTAAACCGAGCTCATTTGTTTTGTGTTCGCCTCCGGCTACCCCCGCACCAATCTCAACCGCAATGGCTATTAAAAGGGAGTTACGCAGAACAGATCGGAGAACAGAATAGACCGGTTTATGGAAAGAGATTGGTGCGGGGGTGATCCTCCGGCGGCTCGTATGTTAATATTGATAAAAAAACTCTTGAGATTCATTCAGAAAATGTTAGCCTGACAGTAGAGAAGGACAGCGGCTT
>JAFGJN010000153.1 GCA_016929055.1 Candidatus Zhuqueibacterota bacterium | reverse complement strand
TGTGCGTTTCAGCAAACCGGAACGGCTCGACATTGCCGGCGGCAATGGTCAGCACGGCAAATGCGGCGATCTGCTGACCGAACCTCTGAGTGTGAAGGTCAGCGATCGCTATGGACAAACCGTGCGTGGCGCGGCGGTCGAGTTCCGTGCTTCGAACGGTGAAATCGTTCCGAATCAACCCGTGCTGAGCGATTCGTCTGGCCTGGTTCATGTTTCTTATCGATTGCCGGCGCAGGTGGGTTTCTTCATGGTAACGGCCGAGCTCTCCGGTCGGCCCGAATCCGCGGTGACCTTTCAACTGTTTGCCGAAGAGCAGAAAGTGTTACACCTCTCTCTGCTTTCCGGTGCCGATCAGGTCGCTGCTCCCGGAGAGGAGTTGCCCGAACCTGTCCGGGTTGGACTGGTGGATGATCAAAACCAGGGTAAGCCTGGTCGTACGCTGGTCTTCAAGGTCGTAGAGGGCGGCGGCACAATCGCAAACTTGGATTTTCTGCGAATTGTGACCGATAGCAAGGGCATCGCTGAGGTTAACTGGCGGTTGGGCCCCAGACCTGGGGAGCAACTGCTGCAGATCTATCAAGAGTCGGCTCCCGAGAACGCCCTTGAGGTTGCCGCCGTCGCTCGCCGTGTCCCCGCGTTTTTCGAATGGTATTGGCCCAGCCGGGTTATTGGAATTGCTGGAAAACCGGCAAACGATTCGCTGATTATTATTGTCAGGGATGCATCGGGATATCGAGTGGCGGATGTCCCGGTCCAGTTCAGCATTGTCGAAGGCGGAGGGCGGGTTAACGATCTTGAGTCGGTCGTTCTGATGAGCAATACCGTCGGCGAAGTCCGCTGCGAATGGCTGTTGGGACCTGTGGCAGGCGAGAAAAGTCAGCTCGTGCAGATCAGCGCCGATGGGGTGCGGAATTCTCCCTTGCGGATCGGTGCCGATGTTCAGCCCCGCGAAGCCTATCGACTGACGCTTGTCTCGGGTGATGGCCAGTCGGCTCTGGTGGGAAACGAGCCCTCCGCGGATTTGGTCTGCGCGGTAAGCGACACATTCTGCAATGCCGTAGCCGGCCACCCGGTTTTCTATGAGGTGATGGCAGGCAGTGCATTTTTCGACGAGGAGAAAAGTATCGAGGTCCTGACCGATGCCCAGGGGCAAGCGAGTGTTCGCCCGACTCTGGGCGAAAGAGTCGGTGCCGTCGAAATCCAGGCAAACGCCGTTTGGGAAGGACTGAACTTGCTGCAGTCGCCGATTCGCTGGACGCTGCAGGCGCTGGCGCGCCCCTTTAATCCGCAGCTTTCGTTTCTCACCGCAACACCGTCTGTTACCGCTAATGGTCGCGATTTTGGAGAGATCCGTTGTTTGCTGCGCGATGACCGCAACCTTTCGGTGGCCGCAACACCGGTCGTTTTTCAGGTTTCTGGATCCCAGAATCAATTGAACCGTGAACGGGTTTTGACCGACCAGGACGGCTGCGCTGTTGTCGAACTGCGCTCCACGCGCGCCGAACGGAAAAGGGTCTGGGCGACGGTCGATGGTTTGCCGGCCACAGCCGATTGCGCGCATATTTTTTTCCTCGCTGGCCCGCCGGCCTATCTGGTTTTGGCTGATTCCATGCAATGGGTCGTCCCTGTCGGACGGCCAGTTGATCCCCCGATCGCTGTTGTGTTGTCGGATTCATTTGCCAACGGCGTTTCCGATCGTCTGTTGTCGGTTTTGCTCATCAATCCATCCGGTTTGGTACAGGATTCTTTTTCCGTAACCACCGACTCTTGCGGAGGGGCCGAGATCGCCCTCGTTCTGGGATGGGAGAGCGGTCTGTACCGCTGTTCGATCTCTCTGGACGGAATCGAGCCTTTGGATATTCCGTTGTTGGCGATTCCAGGCGAGACGCTTCATTTGGAAAAGGCCTTTGGAGATGAGCAGGAAGGACGCCCCGGAGCAGCCTTGCTCGAACCGATCGCCGTGCGCGTTGTGGATGAATGGAATAATCCAGTGCCGCAAATCGGCATCGAGTTCAGGGTTGTCAGCGGTGGCGGTTCGATTGCCCCCTCTGAACCGGTCTGGAGCGATGATGACGGTCTGGCACAGGTGGGTTGGACCCTCGGCACGAGCGGAACGCAGGAAATCGAGGCTGGATTTGCGGGAGTCGATAGTCAAAAGGTGGTTTTTCGCGCTCGGTTGGCGGCCAATCGACCACCGGAAATCGAGTCCGTCGTGCCGCCTGACACGCTCGTTCTCGCACATTCGAGTGAGCGACTGCAATTTCGAGTCACAGCATTCGATCCCGACGGTGATTCGCTGACCTATCGCTGGACTCTCAACGAAATATTTATCAGCAATCAAATCGCGATCCAGCTGAATCTCCAGCCGGGTTATCCGCCGCAATCGTTGATTCGCGTAACAGTTCGTGATGGCGACTCGAGTGTGGAACACCGGTGGCATCTGCTCCTGAGCACCGATGTTGTGATGAATACCGAGATACCACAGGAGTTCAGCCTCGAGCCAAATTATCCGAATCCCTTCAATCCTGAAACCCAACTCTGTTTTTCTCTGCCCGAGCGGCAGCACATTCGACTCGAGATCTATAACGCTTCGGGTCAGCGCACTCGAATCCTGGCGGACACGGTTATACCCGCCGGACGACATCGGACTCTTTGGGATGGGCGCGACGATCAGGGACGGGCAGCGCCATCGGGTTGTTATATCGCCGTCCTGTCGAACAATTCAGCTGTCGCTCGAATCAAGATGGTTTTGCTCAAATAATAAAGACCGTCTACGACAATCCGCAAACAACCGCAACGGATCAATTGCGCAGCATTGTCGGTTGTATCCTGGAAGGCAGATCGGCAGATGAGCTGACCGATCTGACCGAAACGCATGGTGTGGTCGAATTTCCCGTTTCCAAGAGTGTGGTGGCGGAATTTCCTTACACGGGAAAGCTCTCCATTGTTCTCGGGATTTTAAGTCTATCCCAAACTGAACGCTTTTATCGCCGCACACAACACGGTTCAAAATCCCATCATGGAAATCTATGATCAACCTAATCAGAAAATAGAGTATATAATGTCCATCGAGTTGCCTGTGGAACTCTATGAATCATTTCTTGCGACGAACCGATAATGGATAATGGAAAACAACGATGAATGCATTGCAGGTTTTATCGTCCTCAAAGGGATTGCAAATCGTCGCCGACGGTCTTGCACGCCTCGATGGCGGGCGACCCTCCATCACTGATCGTCCCATCGGCGCATCGCGGCTCGTACAGGAAGACGACTGCTTTTCATTTGGTCATGATTTCCACGTGCACATGGATCGATGCTCCACAGCTTCACTGGTGGCTTTTTCCCTGTCGATCCAAAGTGAGATCACCCCCATAACGGAGCCATTGGGCCTTTCTTTTGAAACACTGCCCGATTGTCGGTACGGTATCGCCTATTGGCGCTATGGACCGTTCAATTCATGGACGACCCCGCTGCGTTTTTCCTCCTGCGTTGATTTGCCTCACCGGGATGTGCAGTTTGCCTTTTGGCAATACACCGACGGTTTGTTTGGCGCCGCGATTCCGCTCGGTGGTGAGGGCTTTCGCACGACTCTGGGCACTGTTCAGGGTGCGCTGGCCGCGACCGCCGACAATGGCCGTTCGATTGAAAAAATCGAACGGCTACCGCTAGTGGCCTTTGGTGTGGGAAACGATCTCTATGCTCTGGTCGATCAACTCTACCGTTTTGGACTCCAACAGATGCAGATTCCCGAAAATCATATCGATCGCAAATCCTTTCCTGCGGTATTTGAACGGATCGGCTGGTGTACCTGGAACGCTTCGGAATTGGGAACGCGCCTGGATGAAGCCCTGGTCGTGCACGGAGTGAAAAGCTTTACCGATCGCGGTTTCCCCCTGGGTTGGCTCCTGATCGATGACGGCTGGTTCGAGCATCGCGATGGCAAGCTCTGCTCTCTTTTACCGGATCGGCAAAAATTTCCACAAGGTTTTGCGCCGGTGGTCGAACGGTTAAAGAATGAAACAGGAATTAAAGATGTCGGCATCTGGCATACACTGAACGGCTACTGGAACGGTATCGATCGCGAATCGGAGTTGGGCCGTGAACTCGCCGGCGAGTTGTTCGAATGGACCCAGATCGGCCAGCCCGGATCCGACAGCACCGAACCCCACACCTTTTCCTTTATTCGCCCCGATTCGGCGCTTCTCTCTGATTTTTATCAACGCTGGCACCGCTGGTTTCGGCAGCAGGGAATCTCTTTTATCAAAGTGGACAATCAGCTGGTTGTGGAGCGGATGTGCCGGAACACCTTTCCGATCTGGCAGCTGTCCGCTGCCTTGCATCGCGCGCTGAACGAATCGGTGGTCGACCATTTCGATGGGGCGATGATCAATTGCATGGATATGACCCCGGATGCCTATTATCTCTTTGGCTCCACAGCCGTGGGCCGCGGAGTGGAGGATTATTATCCCCATTCCGAAGAATTGGGATACGATCCGCTGCACGGCAACGCCGCTGTACACGTTCTGCAGGCCATTTACAATGCGGTCTGGTTCAGCCAAATGGTTTTTTCTGACTTTGACATGTTTCAATCCCATCATCCGCAGGCGGTTTTTCATGCCGTGGCTCGAGCGCTGCACAACGGGCCGATTTATCTCACCGACACCCCCGGCCAGCAGGAACTTGACGTTCTTTGGCCGTTGATCGGTCGGGATGGTCGGATTCTGCGCGCGGATACGCCGCTGCGGCCGAGTCCGGCATGCCTGTTTCAACTGCACGATCCGCTTCCCTTTAAGGCGTTTTCTTTCAGCAACGGCTGCGGAATGCTGGGCATCTGGAATTGCGCGGATGCTGACCGGGTGGAAGGCGATTTTTCCTGCGCGGATCTTCCCGGACTGGAAGGGGCGGCCTTTGCTGTTTTTGATTATTTCGCCGGAACTTTTTTCTGGATGACTCGCAGTGAAACCCGGGCCATTGCTCTTCAGCGACTGGATTGTCGGCTCTATACCTTTGTTCCGGTACAGCAGGATGCGGCGGTTCTTGGATTGCGCGAAAAGTACAACGCACCCAAAACGGTAAAAGCGGTCGAACGGCGCGGCAACACGCTACATATCTCCTTGACCGAAGGCGGGACGCTGGTCGCCGCCACTCGCCACGCCCCTCTTGATGTGCGAGTCGATGGCCAGCCCGTGGACTCGCATTGGCATGGCGGCCTGCTCTCTATCCCTCTTGTGCATCATGCCGGTTCGCCTGTTGTCGAAATCGAACTGGGTCATTCCTGTTCTGATTGAGCGCCAGAGACAAGATGTCGGTCTCTGTTCGTCAAGTATCGGGTGTGACGCAAACCCTGCAAGCCTGTGATCCTTTGGCTGAAAAGGCTTTCACCTGGCTTGATTTCAAACGGCTCTGGTCATAGAAAACGGCCCGGCAATTGGTTGCCGGGCCGTTTCTGTAAGCAAGTAATCGAGTCGCCTCGCTCCCTATTGTATGCCTTGCAGGGGGTCGATGGCACGATCCGAAGCATCGATAGCCAATTGCTCGAATCCAACGCCCGAAATCTCAAAAAGTCGGCTGATTTTCCTGTGATCGATCGGCATGGTGATCGATCGAATATCCCGGGCGTAGAAAACACGCGCGATTCCTTCGGCGACAATGTTTTTTGCGCATTCCATACAGGGGTGATGGGTGACGTAGAGCGTCCACCCCGCCAGATCCGTTTTTGCCTGGGTGATGGCATTCATCTCGGCGTGACGCACCAGATCGTATTTGCTGAATTCCGCACCGTCGCTATCGCGGTTGTGCCACCAATCGACCACATCCGGAACCTGACGCGGAAACCCGTTATATCCCACCGATATGCGCGTTCGGTCCGGCGATACCAGCACCGCTCCTACCCGAGTGGTCGGGTCCTTGCTCATCGAGGCGATGACAAAGGCCATGCGCATCATCACATGATCCCAGTCCTGCGGTTTCGGCAGTGTCGGGCGTTCCGCCATTGGGGGTTCCATCCTCGTTGTTTTGTCTCTGTGCTCAATCGCTATTAAACGGTAAATCACTTGATAGTAATTAAGAAACCTGTCAAAGCAACAGGGAAAAGTAAACAATTCATTCCTTGATGTCAACCGCTTTCGATCGGCTGACGCGCTGGTTGCTTCATGCAGATCGTCTATACCGAATAAAAAAGGCTGCCCGTACAATCGACGAGCAGCCTCTGATTCGCGTATTGTTGACGGTTTATTTGATAAACATCATGCGTCGGACCGAGCTGATTTGGCCGGCGGAAAAACGGTAAAAGTAGATACCAGTAGGCAGCCCAGTGGCATTCCAAGTTGCTTCATAGATGCCGGCATTCTGGAATCCATCGACCAGAGTCGCCACTTCTCGCCCGATCATATCATAGACCACCAATGAGACCTGGGCGTCTTTATCCAGAGTGTAGCTGATCCGTGTCGCGGGATTGAATGGATTCGGATAGTTCTGTTCGACGGCCATACGAGTCGGGATACCTGCGCTCTCGACGCTTTCGTTGGCAGCAACCGCGCCACGCTTGTCGGCGTTTTGCACTTCAAACTCGACCAGCTGGCGGTAGGTGTACCAGAAGGGGTTGTGAATTTTCAGCATCACGTATTTCGCTGTCACCGAATTCTGCAACCGCCGCCATTCCCTGTCGGTTCCATCGTATTTGCGCTCGAATTTGATTATGGATGTAAAATCTTCCAATTCCATCCCGGTTGTCGACACCAAAACTTCCAGGATCTGTGCTTTAGCATCGTTGGGAAGAGCATCGTCATCGGTGCCGTTGTCCACCTGAAAAGCGATGTAATTGAACCGGTAGAGACCCTTGTCGGCGAATCTAAAGATGGCCCAGGCCACGTCGTCGGGTGTTTGCGTCTCTTTTTCGCCTTTCGCCCACACCGTTCCGGCCCAGCCTTCATAGACACCATCGACAGCATTTTCCCAACCGCGAACGTCCTTGCCCTTGGCATAGGTTTCCGTGCCTTTGAGAAAAACCAGCGAGTTCGGCGCACCCTGGTCGATCGGTGCTCCCAGAGCGATCACATTGCCATTGGCAAGCGCGGCATAGAGGCCAAAAGCCGCTCCGTTCTGGTTGGCAGCGCTGTTCAGGAATCCGGAGGCAAAGACAACCGCGGAAAGCCCGTTCAACCCATTGGTGTCCAGTCCATAAGAAGCGACGATCGTTTGGTTGTCACCTGCCGGCGTGATGTCAAACCGATAGATTTCCTGCACCAGCTGCAGATAACCGGTGAATTCGCCATAAGCCAGATCAGCCACCCCGACGGCTCCGTCCACCAGAATATCGAC
>JAFGJN010000152.1 GCA_016929055.1 Candidatus Zhuqueibacterota bacterium | reverse complement strand
GCAATTTTCAAAAGCAATGCCGACGTGATACTGGCTTTTTTCGACGAGAACCGCCAGCGGTCCGATGTCGGAGCCGCTCTGGGTGATGAGAATGTTGGCTTGGGGATCGTTGCCCATCGGGTTTCCCGGGGTTTCGATAAAACGGAATCCCACTTTTGCCCAGATGACAAAACAGTTGACCATATACTCCCAGTCGCAGCGGCCGATGATAAAACCTTCCAGGTGTTCGAGGGTGTAATCGTTGATGCGTTTGATATCTTCTTCCCGTCGTTCGGGGTAGTGGAGGTCCCACCAGGCGACCGAATGCATATGAACGTTTTCGATCCGCCCGATATCGGTGGTGCGATCGACATAGATGCCGCGGCGCAAGGCGCAGATATTGATGTCGCGCAGATTGTGGCATTCGTTGTATACCGAGCCGCAATCGATGCCATTATAGGCGTTGGCGATGGCGACATCGATGACATTGGCCATGCGGCCGGTCGTTTGAATGCAATAGGGGTAGGGCCGAATGTCGTGCGGCAGCTGTTCCGGATAGACGATGCCCAGTCCCCGCAGAGTGCTGCTGGATTCCATGGTGATAAAAGGCGGCGAGTTTTCATCGTCGCGGCCGGCATAGGGCATGAGAATAGTGCCCCGGTCGTAAAAAACCGTATAGGGCCCGATGGCGACACCCTGCAAGCCGACACCGCGGGGGATGGTGAGGACGCCGTCGAATCTAAAGCGGCCTGCTGGCACCTGAACGATTCCGCCGGTTTCCGCCGCTTTGTCGAGCGCTTTTTGAAAAGCGAGTGTGTTGTCGGCGATACCGTCACCGACGGCGCCAAAATCCGTTACATCGAAATGCGAGATACCGGCGCCGGCTGCAGCCGCAAATAAAAGGTGGACCAACACCAATGCCTGTTGTTTTTTCATCCGTGCTTCTCCTGCGTTTGCCCGAATGGCAATTCGGACTTTATGTCAATGAATTATTTAATGATTGTTGGTTGTCGTTGTCTGTCTGCAGGATCGATTCGATGTGCGGTCAAGGTTCTTTTCCCAGCGCGAGGTCTCGGGCGAAAACGGCTGCTGATGATAGACAAAGGAAAAGAGCGGTTGAAGGTCGGTCAGCAATCGTTCCTGCACCCATACGGCACCCCACTGTTTCATCTGGCGTGGTCTCGAATGCCGGGGGAACTGCTGCGGATGTCGATCGGCAGAGTGAAAAAAAACCGCAGCACGCGATAAGCAATCCTTGACTGATCAAACGTGAGCGAATTTCCATGCGAGCCTCCGCACGAGGGCAAACAGATCCTCTTTAAAAAGTATAAATGTATAGACAATAATACCTAAAGGTCGATACCCCTAAGATATAAAATCTTGGGGATTGTGCAAGAAAATTGTGAAGGAAGGGAAAAAAATGCAAAGCTTTTGCCGGCTGCGGCTAACGCTTCTTGAGGACAATTTGTTCGACAGGAGGATATGGTGCACACGGGTTGGGCAATCGCCCCTCACTTTTGCAGGTTTGGCTTGGAAGTACCGGCACTGGAATTGAACCGCACCAGTTTATCCCAATCGATTTCACCGTTTTCACGGCAAAAGTCGGCTATAAATTCTCTTGTAAATTTGTTAATCATAGAGGAATATGATGTACAAAAGTCATCATTCCTTTCTTTTGCTCTAAATCCCAGAGGTTCGATTATCTTTGTATAAAGTTCATTATCGCCGGATATAAAATCCCAAAATCTCTGGCCGCAGTATTTAAAATAATCTCCCTTGTCGGGGTTGTCGTCTTTCCCGTAACAACATCCGTTTACAGCGACGATATGCAGATTTGAATTGCTGGTTCGAAGTGCTCTTGTCGCTGTAATAAAATCCGTTCTCATTTTTGTTATTTGGGAACTGTTGCCCCAATTGGGTCCTGATTTAATCGTTACAATGTATCTTGTCCTGTTGTTATCAAATTCGAGGTCGATACCGGTAATGCCCGATTTTCTACCGCCGTAAACTTTGTGGTTGATAAATATAGCAAGACCTTCCAGCCAATCGCCAAATATCGTTTCCTCGTTGGACGAGATGTGTGCATCGACCAAACTTTTTATGATTTCTTCGGCGGTCAAAATATATTTGGCTTTGAATAAATAGGGATTTTTCCTCTTTAAAATTTTTGACAATTTCAGCGAGTCGAGGCTTTGAATACGCTTTTGATGAAAAGTTGAGATATTTTTTTCAACATAATTTACCACATCATCAAGAATCAGCTTTTTCATACCTTGCCTTCGTTTCGCAAAGATACAACTCGACAGCCCGGGTCTCTTTTTTTACCCTGTCACAATAGTCGGCAACGATATCGATCCCGATAGAATTTCTCAACATTCGATTGGCAACGATAAGTGTGGTTCCCGAACCCATAAAGGGATCCAAAACCGTATCGTTTTCTTTGGTAAAAAGCTTGATGAACCACTTGGGCAAATCTTCAGGAAATGCAGCACTGTGGTTTTTATTGTTGCATTCGGTTGCCAGGTGCAAGACGTTTGTTGGATAGGCTTTGTCTCGGGTGAGCCAATTCGAAATATTTTTACCAAATCCGCTTCCGACTTTGGAGTTGTCTCGAGTTTTGTCTGTTTCGGAAAGATTTTTTAGTCTGGTATTGGCCCATTCTCCCATTGGAACCATTACTTCTTCCTGATACATGTTGAATTTTCTGTTTTTGTTGAATTGCAAAAGTCTTTCCCAGGCATCGCGAAAACGATTGGGCCATTTCCCCGGGTAGCAATTTTTTTTATGCCAGATGAATTCTTCTGTCCACAGCCATCCTTGTTTTCTCATTTCCAGTATCAGTTCGATAACATAGGTGCTCCGCTCACCCCCGAGGACTTTTTCCTTAATGTTTAGAATAAAAGTACCGGAGGGTTTTAAAACACGCAAGAGCTGTTCTGAAATGGGCAAAAACCACTCAACATATCGATCGGGGTGGATTCCGCCATAGGTATTTTTTCTTTGATCAGCATAAGGTGGAGACGTGATGATCAGGTCGACGGAATTGTCGGCCAGCAATTTTAATTTTTCCTTGCTGTCCCCATGGAAAATTTGAGTCGTGATTTCCATTTTGTGTCTCGTGATTTTTCCTAAACCTGCAACCGTTTAAATAAAGACCCCTGTATAATCGATCGTCCGAGGACTCATTTGTCATCAATATAACCATCCCATACGATAAAGCGCAACGATTAAAATGGGTGTTTCGCTTCCTACAATAACAAGCGGCTTGCTCTTGTGAGACTGTTTCAGCCGGCCTCCTCTCTTTGCACTCTCTCCAGGTGCAATTTGATGAGAATGGCGGCTGTCCAGCCTTGTTGGCTTCTGCCCAGACCCTGTCCGGTTTGTGAATCGAACAATTCGTGGATTTCGCCGTCTTTGATGACCGTTTGGTAGAGGCGGTCGGCTATTTCCTGATATTCTCGATCAAAGCCCTGTTTTTGTAGCACCTGCAGCAGCAAATAGGCCGGTGCCAGCCAGGTCGGTCCCCGCCACCACTGAGCCGGTTCATAATCGGGCTCATCATAAGCGACGCTCGGAAAGGGTATCGCGCCGTTCATTTTTTTCGGATTCAGCAGAACCGTGCGGATCATTTGCCGGGCTGCCTCATCTGGTATCGGGATCGAGGTCAACAACGGCAGAAAGGTCGCGGGGGTGATGATTTTTACCGGTTCACCGGATGATACCAGCACATCATAAAAAAGATTGCTCTCGGCATCATAAAAAACATCGAACATTTTTTTTCCATAATCGCGGGAGAGGGAATCCATCTGCTCCGCGATTAATTTTTCACCCACAGCTTTTGCCAGTTCCGCGCAAGCCTGGATTTGCAACAGCAAGTAGGTGTTCATGTCGAGGGCCAGGACAGGGCCGCGGTCCAGGCGCGGTGTGTTGTCCCAGCCGGTTTCGAGCGGATCGGAACACATGATCACACCGCGGTCGCTTATACGCTGGGTCAGCCACCAGTCGGTGTTTTTAATCAGCAAGGGCAGGATTTTTTTAGCCCAGTCGGTGCTTTTCCTTTGCTCAAATAGCCTGAGACAGGCCCAGCCGGCCAGAGGGGGCTGCGAGGCCTGAGGGCGCATCCAGGTTGAGCACATAAAGTGCGCCATCTTGCCGTCGCAGCGCAGGTTCTCGAGAAGCAAGTCCAGAGCATCCGTTGCCAGATCGGGATGCATCTGTTCAAGCGCCAGATTGTGAAAACAAGTATCCCATAGGTAATGGGTCGGATAGCCGCCGCGGCTGGGGAATTGGGAGATTCGATCGGCTAGATAACCTGGAGCCCGGCAAGAATTGAAAGCCAGCGTCAGAACGGCGCGCGACAGCACACGCCTTTCCACCTCAGTGACCGGTTGCAGCTGCAAAGGCCCCACGGTTTCCTGAAACCATTCACTGCTCCGCCCCAGGGCTTGCTCGTGTCCGGCAGGTGCAGCATCCAGCAATCGGCGAATTCGTTTTCGGTCAATTTCGAGCATGTTGACGCTAAAAGCGAGCACCAGCTTGTGTTGAGCATCGGGTTTGATCTCGAGTGAAAAAGAATCGTGGTAGAGGTCGAATTCCCCTTCAATAATCCGAATACCGATAATCAGCGGGAAATAGGCGTCCGGATCCCGAGTGTCCTGGGTGGGGACATACCCTTCGAACAGGATGATCGAGTCGTTGGCTGCCAAACTCAGACGGGGCTGGCTGATCAAGGTGTCGCCGGCAAAATTCAAGACAAAGGTAGCGTTGCCCCTGGCGTCGAGGATCCACGAGTTTCGGTCAAAGAAAACCGTGTGGATTTCCCCGCTCGGGGTGCTTTGACGAACCGACAGGGGGGAGTATTGCGTGTGCAAGGCGGTTTCGTTGCACTGTAAAAAGGGAAAGCCGAGTCGATTGGTTTTGCGGTTATAGTGCAAATAGAGCGCGTCGATTCCGGTTCGTTTGGAGGCAAATCCGAGTCCGATATCGGAATAAAAGGGGCTGAACGAGTTTTCCGCTGATTCGTAGGCGATCTGACCTTCCAGAGACGAAAGAATCCATTCGTAGACGGGTTGGCCAGTCGTAAGATTCGCAATGAACAACATAAAACCGACAAAAAAATGGGTTTTCATAATCGTCCTTGTAAAAGCGGGTTCAGAGTTACCCGATCTGGATTCAGCATAAAGCAGCACTGGTGTCCCAAACGGGGACACCACACAACCGATCTGATGTAAAAACAATAGAGGTTTTCATAAACTGCAGATCACATTCGCTATTTTGCCGTTTGGCACAAGTTTCGATTTATCAGTTGACTGGTCATGCTCCTAAAATCTATTTTGGACATGAATGATAGAGTAGCTAATTTGGAGTAAAAAGGTAGTGAGGTTTTGTTGATCGAGTATCCGGCATTGTCCGGTTGTTCCAGGTCTTTCCGAGCGCCGGGGCTCTGCTCTGTGAGGAGCAGGATAGTTACGTGTCCGACTGTCTGTGTAGCGGTCCGTAAGGTGTTCCGCTCGTTTTCGCTGCCAAAAGTTTTTATTAAATGAAAAAAACGGCCAGAAAATTCGGGGGGGTGATGAAATTCCTCGCACCCCCCGGCAAAGAGGGACTGATGATGAGATTCTAGTGATCGGTAAACGGATTCCACTCTTTCCAGACATTGCCCACCAGGGCTGGCCCGGGTTTCAGGACTTTTTTGCCGGGTTCCCATCCGGCCGGACAGACTTCGGCGCCTTTTTTGGAGCGTACGTGCTGAAATGCTTGAATCTGGCGGATCGTCTCTTCCAGTTTACGTCCGACGGGAGGCGTCATGACTTCCATGGCCTGGATGACGCCGTCCGGATCGATGATGAAACGTCCGCGCAACTCGACACCGGCATTTTCGTCGTAAACGCCAAAGATCTTGCCGACATTGCCGGCTCCGTCAGAAGCCATGTGGAAAGGGATGTCTTTTTTCGCCATTTTGGAGAGTTCCTGATCATTCCACATTTTGTGGACGAATTGGCTGTCCACACTTACAGAAATGACCTCAACCCCGAGTTCTTGCAAAGTATCGTATTGTGCAGCGACCGCTGACACCTCGGTCGCTCAGACAAAGGTGAAATCGCCCGGATAAAAACAGAGCAAGACCCATTTGCCCATAAAATCGGATAATTTGACTGTCGTAAAATTTCCGCGATAATAAGCCGGTGCCTGAAAATCAGGGGCTTTTGTCCCCACTTTGGCGGTTGACATTTTCACCTCCTCGTCTAGCGGTTCCTCTTTCTTTTTTACCGATGGTTCGCCGACGCTCGCGCCTGTCGGACGCGCACATCCGGCATTCGATTCAGACATAGAGGCACTCCTCTCCTTTTTGGTTTGGTGATCGCCCCATTTTGCTTGATTCACGCTGTCTTATCATCAGCATTCTCTCTCGGCTTACCTGTTTTACCAGGTGGACTCGGAACAATAAAATCGCTGCCCCCGAGAGTTCCGGGTTCACGACCGAACCCTGTTGCCGACTTAATTATAACACTATTCCTTTCTCGGCACAACAAAAAAATCAGCGTACGAGAATTATTTCGAGCGCTCTTTTCCGACTCGATCTCTGCCAGAGAAATCGTTCGGTCTGAGCCTCTCGCCGGTTCCCAGGAAAAACATAACAGCCTCGTTTTACACATTTACTGCCGATCGTCGGGGTGTATGAAGGGCAAGACGGCGTTTGAAACGATCGGGTGTCATGCCGGTGCGCTTTTTGAATGCGGATATGAAAGCCGCTTTAGACTTGAATCCCGAGGCTTGAAACACTTGTTCATCTCTTTTTTCAAGATTCTGGGGATCCATCAAGATTTTTTTGCTTTCTTCGATGCGGCAATCGTTGATATAGTCATAGAATTCGATTTCCAGCATCTCTTTGAAAACTTTGGCAACATGCTGCACGGGTACGGAGATGCTCTGCGCCACTTTTTTGAGATCGAGATCCGGGTCGGTAAAAGGTCTTTGTGAACGAAAATAGTTTTCAAGTTTTTCCAGACAGTCTTGTTTTTCTTCCGCGCGCAGATGAGATAGCTTGTAGGTGCGCAATTCTCCGGTAACCGGGAACGGCGGTTGTTGCAATGCTTGGTAGACAAAGAATCCGGTACAGACGAGCAAACCGATCTCGATCAGCAAACAAAATGCCTGATAAAGGAAAATTTCGGAAAAACAGCGGTGCAAAGTCCCGGTCAGAAAAAGCCCCATCCACAAGAAAAATACCGGCAACAAGCGATGCAACCACGTGAGATGGATTCGCTCGAGGTTTGAATAAAAGCATTTGATTTTATGACGATATCTTTTCATCCGAATCCCGCAGGCGATCGCATAGAGAACAAGCTGGCTCCACAACAGATAGGGAAGCATTCCAAGTGGAAGCGGTCGATAGATCGCTTCAGCAAGATCGGTTTGTTGTTGGACTCCGCCTATTAGGAGGCGGACGATGTTGATCAGGAAGAGCAGCGAGATGAAAAAAAACGGCAGTAAATGCCAACCCAGATGCGGTTGATGGCGGATTCGTGCAGAGGTGATGGAGCGGGTATAGAGAAACAGAAACGGGGGATAGAGAAAGAGAAACGGCGATTCCGCACAAGCAATAGCCAACAGGCGCTCTCCCCTGCCACAGCTGCATAAAAGCGTCGAGACAAGCAGGCTAGCCTGTGCGAGCAAAAACGCGGCCAACAATCGTAAGCTGGGGCGATTGCCTTTTCTCTGAATGAGTATGAATACCGAAAAGAAAACCATCACCAACGCAGAAGCGATGCGTATCAAGTGATTTGGAATCATAGGCTTTGTAATCCCCCTTATTTGCTCTAACCTGGCTGCCGAAAGAATTATTCCTGCCTCCGCTGGGCGGGGCCGGTCTGAATTCGTTTGGAATTCGACCTATTCTTATAAAATAAACCAAATCACTCTCCTGTCAAGGGTTATTTTTTACTCAGCTTTTATTTTTCAGGGTCTTCCAGATTGGAGCAGCACGCTGAGAACTGCCTGATGCGGGAACCAAAAGAAAATGAGCACTCTTGGTGCTGTCGCTGTTTTTTTATGGGCCAATTGTTGTGGGAGTGAATATTTTTTGAAACTTGTATCCATGCAGAACGTCACTCTTTGCAAGTCTTTCTCACATCCCCACCCCTGATCATGAATTCGACTACGGGTGTCCGGCAATCGGAGACCCATGGAATTCGTCTTTTATTAACGAAAAAGGATCCCCGTGAAACGCTTGCGCTATCTATTCGTCGCCCTTTTGTCCATGACGCTGATCGGCCTGGAACTCACCTGGACCCGGATTTTCTCCGCAGAATTTTTCTACACCTTTGCTTTTCTGATCTTGTCCCTCGCTGTTTTGGGTCTGGGACTCGGGGCACTGGCGTTGCGTTTTTTTCCGGCGCTTGCCCGGGAAAGCAGACTGCCCATTTATCTATTGCTGACGGGTTTTTTTGTGCTGGTCGGACCGCCGGCCGTCTTTTTGCTCAAACTCGATTTTTCCCAGATTTTCTCCAGTCACAGCGTGATTTTCGATCTGTTGGCAGCGGTTATGCTGCTCAGCTCAGCCTATTTTACCGGCGGTATGGCGCTGGCTTCGATCTTTCGGCGTTATAACCAGGAAATGCCCGGCCTCTACATGGCCGATCTGCTCGGAGCGGCGGTGGGCGTTCTGGCGGCCATCCTGATGATGAACGGCCTGGGAACACAAACGGCGACCTTTTTTATCGCGATTCCGGTACTCCTGGCGGCATTGCTGGCCGGTCAGCGCTGGCAAAAAGTGTTGACCCTGGGATTGTTTGTTCTGATGGGGGTTTTTAACAATCGATCTGATCGGATTTTGCAGGTCGATCGACAAGAACCGGCGCATGTGGTGCATACCCACTGGGATGCGATGGCCAAGGTCAAGGTCTATGAAGCGACCGGGTCGTATCAGATGATCAATATCGATAACATCGCCCGCACCCATGCCTATTCTTTTGACGGCGATTGGAACAAACCGGACTCGTTAAAAATGGAATTCGCCATCGATGTCTCGCGTCTGATCGGGCAATTCGACTCCTGCCGTTATGCCGTGATCGGCGCCGGCGGGGGTGGCGATCTGCTGCAACCCTTACAAGCCGGCGCCGCTCGGGTTTATGCTGTCGAAGTGATTCCCTACATCAACCAGATGCTGACCGATGGCATGTTGACCGACTTAACCGGAGGGCTTTACCGCGATCCTCGCGTCGAGGTAATAACCGAAGATGGTCGCGCCTTTGTGCGGCGCTATACCAACGCTTTTGATATCCTCTATTCCAGCAGCTCCAATACCTTTGCCGCTCTGGCTTCCGGAGCCTTTGCTTTGGCGGAAAATTATCTCTTTACCACCGAGGCCTTTATCGACTATTGGCGGGCGCTTTCCGACAGCGGTTACCTCGTTATCGAACACCAGGTCTATGTGCCGCGCCTGGTTAGTGAGCTTCAAGATGCCCTATCTCACCTGCAAATCGCCGACGCCAAAGCCCATTTTGTCGTTTATGACTGGCCTCAGGCTCGGCGCAATATTTTGCTGCTCTCCAAGCAACCCCTGCCCAGAGAAACCATCCGTCACGCCATCACCGGCGAACGGGATGTCAGCGACTCTCCCTTTCGCCTCCTTTTTCCGGCGCCCGATTCTTTGCGCGACAACCTGGTCAATCGTATCGTCACCGAGGGATGGCAGGTGGCAACGGATTCGGCCAAGATCGATATCTCTCCCTGTACCGATAACCGACCCTATATCGCCCAAATGGGTTTGTGGAGGAATTTAGAAACGACCCGCACGCAAAAGCTGACTCCCCATAGCGATCTTTTTGGTTTTCCACTCTCAAAATTGATCATCGCTGTCATTGTGCTGATCATCGTGCTTTTGATTATTCCGCTGAATCTGATTCCCTATTTTATTTCCCGGCAAAAGCTCAAGGGGGTACCGTGGTTTTATTTTTTTTTCATCGGTATGGCGTTCATGATTGTCGAGATTGTGTTGATTCAGAAATATACCTTGTTCATCGGTCCTTCGGTCTATGGTATCGCCACTGTTCTGTTGACCCTTTTGTTGGCATCGGGTATCGGCAGTCGCTTTTCGGCGCGATTTCCGACCACACTCACTTTCGGCGGCATTGTTCTCTGGCTGTTGGTCGATCGACTGCTTTTGAGTTCAGTGACCCAAACGCTGGCGTCTTCAGCCCTTTTTTCCCGCATTCTCATCACATCGGTGTTAATTTTTCCAGTGGGATTTCTCATGGGCATGCCTTTTCCCAAGGCAGCGCTGCGAGTCGGAGAACTGGTGGATTGGGGATTTGCCGTCAACGGTGCGGCATCGGTCCTGGGAGCATCGGGAATCATGTTGGTGGCTTTTACATGGGGTTTTCATTCCGCTCTGATGATCGCAGGTTTTTGTTACATCGCGGCATGGGGATTGTATGGCTGGAAGAAAGCGTGGTAATTGCAGCTGATCGAGGCGGGCTGCGCTTTGACTGCCGCACCGTCTCGATCGGATAAAATCTTTAGGCCCTTGCAAGTTGTGATTCTTTAATATGTTCCCCGGTCTTGGCACTTTGGCGAATCTGTCTGGTCGAAGCGCCATTGAGCCTTTGTCGATACTTTGGTACGGCTAGGGTCCCAGAGCATTTTTTGCGTCAGGGCATTCCTTCCCGCCTGAGAACACGCTGAATACCTCGATGCAGGCATCGTATTCCACCGTGGCAACGATTTTGAGTCGAATATCGGCCACCACCCGCTGGCTGACTGGATCGCTGTCACCCTCGAGGATCAATTCATAATCGAATGGATCGTTATTTTTGACATAGCCGGCGATCTTGTTCTTGACTTTATTGATCCCTCTGTCGAGCAAGAGAGTTACCGGACTCCAGGGATTGGCGATCCCCAGTTTGCCAGTCAACGGCACGGGATAATCGCGAAAAACCTGCTCTTTGCCGCTGAGCAAATCGTTGACAGTCGCAGTCAGTTTGACATGCGAGGCTTGATTGCCTTCTTTTATCGTGACACTAACCGCTATTGTTTGGATCTTGACATCGGTGACATAGGCATCTTGGGGAATATCGAGGATGGCAAGTACATCTGAACGAGAGACAACACGACCGATTTCAAACGCTCCTGTTTGATCGATTTGATAGGTCTGTATTTGATCGATATCGGCAACAAAACTGAAAAGCCGTTTCTCACAGCTTGTGGATAAAATCGCAAGCAGTGAAATGACAATCCCAATGCGTTTTGTCATATCAAGATCTCCTGCTTAAAATTCGGCGCCAACGCCGATAACCAAAACATTTTGTGAGGCCAAGTTATAGTCCGAGTTGATTTGCAGCGGTCCAAATCGCAGACCAACGCCGAAGGTCAAGCGTGCCGAGTTTTGACCCTGTAAATCGAATGAAATCTCCCGGGCTTCATCTGTCGTCTCGTATTGATAAAGGATGTCCAGATCTGAAGACTCGTATCCGATACCCCCATAAAATGTCAACACCCCTCGTGTCAGACTGGTCTGAGCGGTGAGCAGTGAAGTCCTGGCATCGATGATGTCGCCGATCTTAAAAGTCTGGCGATAATATCCGATCGCCAGGTCCACAGGCAAAGAAGGCAGGTAAGGGTTGATGCTGTGCCGAATTCCCCAGCCATACAGATTTAATGGCCCCCAATTTTCACCGAGGTCGATCTCGATATATCGAAGAGTCGCCTGAGTGCCAAACAGGGAGCCAATGCTGAGCTGGGGTACAGCGACAGGCACGCTTTTGATATCGAATCCGGCTGGAAAAATATAAGCAGTGCCTCCGACTCCCTCGACTGCGATATTTTCAGAACGCCCGAATACAGTCGGAGCTTCAACAGTCGTCTTGGGGTAAAAAAGATCCTCTGTCGTTGCCGTAAAAGTCTTTTGATCCTCGGCGATCGGCGCGGTCATGGTCACCAGGGCAAAATGAAGTTGCAGGCCGGATTTTTTTATCCTGGCCTGGTGATAGAGTCCGCTGTTGAGATTCGCTCCAAAGGCATCTGCTAACGGTTGGAGATAGCCCTTGCCGTTTTCCGATGTATATTTTGCAATTGTTGTTTGCAAATCCTGGGCATTGACGACCCCGGCAAAAATCAGCATCAGCAGGGCGAGCAGAGCACTGTTTTTGCTTCCGTTCATGTCACATCCCATAAAAAAATGATTTGAACTGTGACCTCGAATAATTATTGCGAGGCCGGATCTTTACTGATAGATACTCGTGTTGGACCACAAAGTCAAGCCCAAAATTCAATGATTTTTTTGCACGAATCATTCCTGTCCAAAATAGATTGTAGCCGGATGATTAGTCAACTGATAAATAGAAACTCGGGCCAAACAGCAAAATCAGGTCGAATTTTTTATATCGATCCATATCCTGCTTGTATTGCCGTAAAATAATTCTATATTATTTGATAACACACCTGTCCAAAACAGGTTTTAGCAGCATGATTAGTCAACTGATAAATAGAAATTTAGGCCAAACGGCGAAATAGCGAACCTGATCTGCAATTCATGAAAACATCTTCTGTTATTACATCAGATCGGTTGTGTGGTGTCCCCGTTTGGGACACCAGTGATTTGATAAGGGTAACCGGGTGCCAAACTTGAAATCTGTGATGATTTGACAAACCGAGAGCTCGAATGGGCCGTATAAATTTGAATTGAAAAAATTGGGAATTTGACGATGCAGATCAAATCAATCAATGAATGCCGTACTGCCCTGCTGGTTCCCACCAGCATGGGTATTCGAATGACGCCGCCTGACGGTCAACCGATTCATGCCAGCCGCTCATTCATCATGCAGGCGACCAGCGCTGAATCCAATGTAGCGAGTGTTTCATCTTTTCTGGGCTTGCCGGTCAAAGTTTTGACCAAATTCGTTCAGGACAACCCCCTATCCCGTTTCATACGCGACGACCTGGCCGGACGCCACATGGATGTCGAAGCAAAAGAGGTGCCGCAGGGCGGACCCTGGGGCTTTCGCCATCAGATCAATTTTGCCGACAGCGGCATCGGTGTGCGGGGGCCGCGGGTCTACAACGACCGCGCCGGCGAAGTGGGGCGTACACTCTCGGCCGATGATTTTGATCTGGAACGCATCTTTGCCGGGGAAGGGGTGCAGGCCATCCATTTGTCGGGACTTGTCGCCGCCCTGTCGCCGCAGACCAGCGCGTTTTGTCTCGAACTCGCCCGAACAGCGCGAAAATACGGCACCCGCATTTCATTTGACCTCAATCATCGCGCGTCCTTTTGGAAGAACCGCGAGAAAGAACTGGCCGAAATATTTGGCGAAATCGCCGGCATGGCCGATGTCCTCGTCGGCAACGAGGAGGATTTTCAGCTCTGCCTGGGCATTGCCGGTCCGGAAGCCGGCGGCAAAGATATCCAATCCAAGATCGATGGATTCAAGTCCATGATTGAACGGGTGCAAAAAACCTATACCCATGCTTCGGTGTTCGCTACCACCCTGCGACAGGTGGTCGACGCCAACACCCATCTGTGGGGTGCGATTATGGCAGCCGAAAACAACTGGCACGTCGTCGAACCGCGGCAAATCACCGTGCGTGATCGTATCGGCGGCGGCGATGGCTTTGTCGGCGGATTGCTTTATGCGCTTCTCAGGGGGTGGGAAACGGAAAAATGGATTCAGTTCGGCTGGGCCTGTGGTGCTTTGGCTACCAGCTATCTCACCGACTATGGCCAGCCCGCCGATGAAGAGGAAGTGTGGAGCGTCTGGCATGGCAATGCCCGGGTCAAGCGATGAATCACCGGCTTTGCCGTTCTTTATTCCAGCGGATAACTCGCGCGGTGAAGAGGTGCCGGCTCGTCGCTGAAGAGGCGAAAGAGCAGCGAATCGCTCAGCACGGCGCGCAGATCGTGTGCCTCGTCGTCGATATAGACCGTCGAATGGATCAATCGAGCGCCGTGGCTGTAATCGACATAGCGGTATGAATGGCCGCAATAAAGGGGTTGGATGGCCGTCCCGTCGAGCCGCTGCCAGCCATAGATCGCCACCCGATCCGGCGATTTCGAGCTGTCGATACGGCTGCAGAGGACGATATCCTTTTTCAGCCCGCTGGTCAACAACCCGGGCGGAGCCTGACGCCGGGCTTCGATGTCCCGCTGATGAGCGATAAAACGCTCGATTTGTTCGTTGCGATTCCCGATCGGGAAATAAGTCACGGGCTCGATCCGCACTTGAGCGGCGTCGTCGATCCAATCGACGATTTTTGGTGTGGGCAGCAGCAGATTCCACCGCTCCGCCAGACACTGGGCGGTTTGCGGCCGCATGGGCAGCCGACAAAAGGCGCTGTCTGTGCCGACGGCGAGGTAATCGGCAAGGGCGGCAAAGCGGATGCGGCGCAAGACGCCCTGGGCATCCCTGCTTTGGACGCAAATCTCGACCGGACGGCGGAGAAAATCGGGCATGTTGCCGCCGCTCAGCTGGGTCGTGATTTCGTTTTCCCGCTCATCGGGCGGCAGCTTTTCGAGCAGCGCCAGAACCTGTTCGGCCGATTGCGCCTTGGGCGGCCGAACGGGAATTAGCAGCAGCGGGAAATCCGATCCCGCAAGCGCCGACGTCAACAGCAGAACAACGAAAACGATTCCTTTTCCCATGGTTTACTCCGGTTTGCCCAGGATTGGATTGTCCTGAACCGACGCCCTGCGCTATTTTCCCACATCGCTCCGATATCCTTCTCTAAAACGTTTTCGTTCGCAACAACAGCCGTTCCAGGGCATCGGGCTGGTTCAGGGCCGGCAGGTCATCGGGCAGACATGGTGTTTGAAATGCCGGGGTTAGTCCGCCGGGACCAACTCGCACCGGTTCGCCTAGGGGCAACCAAGCGCCTTTGTCGATCCGGATTTTAGCTGCCGGATGAAATCGCCACTGTATGAAGTGTTCGCCGTACGGTTCCAACTCACAGCTGAATTCATAGATTCGATTGTCTTTGTCGCGTGGCTGTAATCGCACCTGAACAGGGGCATGCAGCGTGATCGCAGCCAATCTCAGGCTGTTCTTTTTCCCGCTCGACAAAAGCCCAGCAATTTTTTCATTCTCGCCATAAACAGCTTCAAAGCGAGTCGGACTCAAGGCCGAGGGCAGCGCCGGACGAATCACCAGAGTGCGATCGAGCCACAGTGGCCGCAGACCCAGATAATCCTGATAAAAGACCCGCGCGAATTCCGAAACCGACCAGGCCTGTGAGTAGGTGCCGCTCATGCGCACGTGACCGTTCGCATCGGGCAAAGGTTCAACCAATTCCGAAAGCGAGCCGGGCATGTCCATCTCGAGAATCTGATCGGCGAGGTTTTTGGACAGGCAAAAGGCTTGCTCGATGTGACCCTGATCCACCAGCGCGCTGAGAACCGGTCCGGCCATCCAATGCCAGCACATGCCGTTGTGATAAGCGGCATCGTAATGGTAAATTTGGTCATGATGGTAGGGATGGAAGAATCGCTCTTCCTGCGCCAGCGATGCCACCCCGTGCGGATAGACCAGCTTTGACACGATCTGGTGCAGCGTTGTGCTGCGCACCGAATCGCTTGCCAGCGGCCGGTCGAGGTGAAGCGCGAGCGCCAGGACGGCAT
>JAFGJN010000151.1 GCA_016929055.1 Candidatus Zhuqueibacterota bacterium | reverse complement strand
GTGTTTGAGCGATTTCCGCTGACCGCAGTACACGAGGTGTTCGCGTATAATGCCTTTCCGCAAGCGCAAGACAGGATCCTGCGGCGGGCTACGCGCGCTGCCTCGTCCGCAAGAACAGCGGACTCGGCGATCGCGCTCCGCTGGATTTTATGGGGTGGGTTGTACAGGTTTAACTATTTTGTTCGATGCATCAGGGTTTTGTGCGTTTGGCAATACCTTCTGTGGGCGTGTAAAAGCACATGCGGGCGCACCGAGATCGGCGGGATTGCGAACAGCTGATTTCGTTGCGCCGTTTTCTCACTTTCGCACTTAAAACCTGGCACTTTGAACTTTTTCCCTTTTAGCTTTCCACTTATTAACTTTCACACTTCACACTTCACAACTGGCACTTTGCACTTCGAACTCTCAACTTTTACTTCTCTTGTCCATGGCACGGGCCGAGCCCCAAAGGGGCGCTCCATACCAGCCCGGGGCGACAGCCCCGGGAACAAAACCGCCAATTCCTCCCAAGCCCTGAAAGGGCGTTCCAGCGATCCGGAAAAGAACGCCAATCGATCGTCGTTAATTGAATTTCGTTTCTCGTTCCCAGCCTTCAGCCGGGAAGGCATGCGGACGGCTCTGCCACCCCATCACACCTCAGCTGACCTGATGCCGCATGTAGGCCGACCAGACTGGTCGGCCTACAGGGGCTTCGGCCACCTGTTATACTCCCCGCTGACCTTTGATTTCACCCGATAGGGTTTGAACTACTGGACGACGAGTAATGACGAGATCAATCGACCGGATCCAATGGATCTGGGTACGCCTGTGATGGTTTTACCAATGTAGAGCGATAGAATCGCCAAAAGCACGAAAACCTGACGCCTCAAACCAAACAACCCAACCCGCACAACCCGACCCATAAAATTTTCCGGAGCGAGACCCCGCAGGCCGCCGCTTTTGCGGCCGAGGAGGCTCGCGGAGGCGCCGCAGGATCCTGACTTGCGCCTGCGGAAAGGTATTTGACGCGAATACCGTGTTTACTGCGGTCAGCGAAAATCTATCAAAGCCCATGCGCAAGGCAGAGCCGAAGGCGGATCAAATCAATAAAATCAACAAAAAAATTAATAAAATTTTCCACCCCGCAGGCCGCCTGCTCTTGCGGCCGAGGAGGCTCGCGGAGGCGCCGAAGGATCACCCCCGCACCAATCTCTTTCCCTAAACCGACCTATTCTGTTCGCCGATCTTTACTGCGTAACTCCCTTTTAATAGCCATTGCGGTTGAGATTGGTGCGGGGGTAGCCGGAGGCGGTCAAGAAAAAGTGCCAAGTACTAAGCTAAAAGTTTAAAGTTAAAAGGGAAAAGGAAAAAAGCAGCAAGGGCAAGGATTAAAATACAACTGCAGGGGCAGCCCCCGCTCCACCTCTGTTCGAGGTAGAGTCTGCCCCGCAGTCAAAAAAAACCATTTCAACCTATTTCAAATAAAGCGCCTTGCGCACCTGCCGAAATCCCTCCGCCTGCATCACATAGAAATAGAGACCGGCAGCGACCTCTCTTCCCCCGCTGTCTCGGCCATCCCATAAGGCGCTGTGAGAACCGGCGGTGAACTCTTGATCGGCCAGCACGCGCACCTCTTTGCCCAGCACATCGATCACGCTCAAAACGACCCGACCTTGACGCGGCAGATCGAAGCGAATGACGGTCTGCGGATTGAAGGGATTGGGATAGTTTGGGTGCAGCGCAAAGTGCTGCGGCACTCCGGCTTCCTGCGCCGGCTGCGGCTGAACCGCGGTTGTTGCGGCGATATTGACCCAGGCGCTGCCCCGGTTTGCTCCGGAGGTGTCGGCCGCGGTGACCTCGAACCACCCTTCTGTAGTGCCGGCGCGAAAAGAACCGAGGCTGTCGATTTCGCCGCCGGTGGTGCTCCAGACAAATCGGCCTGGAATGCGGTTTCGGTAGCGATCATAGGCGGTGGCCCAAAACCGGATGCTGTCGCCCGGGGCCAAGTGCAGCGAATCGGGTTGAACCGCGATGGAATCGATTGCGCCATCGGTCAGCGAAATCCAGACAACCGCCTCATCGCTCTGGGTCGGCGTGGTGAGGCTTTGCGCCTGAACCATCACTTTGTTTATACTGCCGGCCGGGCTGGAGCCCGGGGTGATCGGCAAAGCGGTCTCGGCGCCGACGCTGTCCGCCAACTGCAGTGCAAAGGTTTGCAAGGCGGTCAACCAGCCGAGCGAGTCGGATACCGAGAGCTGCACCCGGTCAACAAAATTGCTCCAGTTCTGCACGCTCACCACCAGCGAGTCTCGAGTGCCGGCGGGCAGATAGATCGTATCCGGCCCGGCGGAAACCACCAGATCGAACGGTTTGGCGGCCCACTGCTGCACCGACACGTTGCCCTGCACCGTCTGGTTTGCCCCGGGACCGGCAGGGTCACCCCACCAGTTATCATCGGCCACGACCGTCAGAGTGGAATCGATATTGGTCAGGCCGGCGCCATCGTTATCAAAAATATTGTTTTGGCGTAGAATGGGGTTCGCGCCCTGTTGCAGATAAATCGCATCACCCTTGTCGCCGGTGATGGTGTTGCCGATGAAACTCGAGCGCGATGCGATGGCATGATAGCCGCAACCGCTGTAAATCTTGAGATTAAACCAGATGTAATTGCCGTGCCAGACGTTGTCCAGGCAGTTTGCTTCTTTGACACCAACCCCGTTGAAAGCCACATGATTGTTTGTGATCTGATTGTCGTTTGAATAATAGAGTTGAATTCCCGCCGTATCATTGTGCTCGAGTTTGTTGCGAGAAATCCGGTTGCGGTGACTGTCATTGATGACAATCCCCATTTGATGGTTGTCGATGAGCGTGTTGTGCGAAAGGAGATTGTCGGATGATACTTTGAGCAGAATGCCGGAATAATTGTTATCGATCAGGGTATTGAGCATGATGGTGTTGCGATCGGATTTGTGCAATCGAATCGCACCGTTTGCCACCAGAAAACCGGTACTTTTGCCATTGTTGAACTGCAGATCGATCTGTTTGATCATATTATCATGGGAGCGATCCAGATCGATGCCCTGATGGTCGTTGTGATGAATCTCGCCCAGCACGATTTCATTCTCGTGCGAGCGGAGCAACATGACGCCGACTCCGTTTGTCTTGATGATATTGTTCGAGAGGGTGTTGTCGCGGGTGTCGAACATCGCCACACCACAGATGCTTTCTCCGCTGTGACCGTTGATCGTCAGGTTCTTCAGGGTATGACGACCGCCGGACAGCACCGTGATGCCGTGATAGGTGGTGTTGTTGTGAATGGCATTGATCTCGACCAGACAGCTGTCCGACGACTGGATCTCGATTCCGCCCTTGTTTTGTTCGATCGTATTGTAGCGAAAGGTGTGCCGGCTGCCGGCAGAGAGTTTGACACCGCGCTCGCTGTTGTGCATAATGTCATTGCCGCTGATCAGCACGTCATGGCTCTGTACGCTGTGCAGACCGATGCCCTCATTGTCGTGAATCCAGTTCTGGTTGACAGCGGTTTCCGTCGATTCCGATAGTTCAATGGCATAACCGGCATTGTTGTTGATGTCGTTTTCGAGAAATCGGTTTCCGACGCCATTGCTTTCATGGATGCCGGCTTGAGTGTTGCGGAAAACCGTGTTTTTTGAAAACTCGTTGTTGCTGGCGCTTTCAAACCCGGCACCCACCTGATTGTAACTCGAGGTGTTGCCGCTCAGGATGTTTCCAGAGCTGTTGGAGACGAGCAGACCGACACCATCGGTGTGGTTGCGCATCTCGCAGCGGCGAATCTCGTTGGCAGCCGAATCCTGATCCATCACGGCCACCCCCCAGAGTTTGTTGGCAAACAGGGCACAATCAGAGACAGTCGAATTTTTCAGACCGATGAGGGTGATGCCGCCGGTCTGGTTGTTTTCCAGATAGCAGCGCTCGATTGTCATGCCCTCGCCTTGCGCCACAATGCCGCCGCCGCGCGCCTCCTCGGTTTCAGTGCTCTCGGTATTTTTAACAGAGCACCATTCGATTTTGTGTTCCCGTCCCGTGGCAAAAATGCCGGCACCGGTGTTGCCCGAGAGGGTATCGTGCGAAACGGTGTGGTGAGCGCCGTTCAGCCAGATTCCCGGACCCTGGTTGTCCTGAATCCAGTTGGCGCGGTTATCGCCCTCGCCGCCGATGGTCACGCGTTCGGATTCGCCGGTAACCTGAATGCCATACTTTTTATTTTCAGAGATCATCATATTGTGGACAGAGATATCGCTGGCGCCGTCGATCGCAATGCCGATACCGTTGCGCGCGATCGTGTTGCGCAGGTCGTCCCAGGTGCGGCCGATCCTTACCTCGCTGACACCCGAAGCGATAGCGACGCCGCTGGAATCGTTGTCGACGATGGAATTGTTGTTAAGATTGACGGATCGGGTCTCTTGATCCTCGATCAAGACACCGACCTCGTTCTTTTGAATCACATTGCGGGTCGATTCGTCCAGTCCGCCCAGATGAATTCCGGCGGCACCCCCTAGAACATGCACGCCGTACATATTCCGTTCGACCCGGTTGCCACTGACAAATGTTCTCTCGGTTGCCGAACCCTCGATGCGGATGCCGCTTCTTTCGTTATCCTGAATGGTGTTGCCGCTGTCCGGCTTGCCGATCCAGAAATCGAGCGATCCGTTGCGCACCAGGATACCATCGAGTGCGGCCTCGGACAATTCATTTCTCCACAGGACTCCCCCCGGAGCGCCATCTATAGTGATACAGTGATCGCTGCTGTGGATGACGCAATCGCCGGCCACAAAGTCCTCCGCTGTCTTAAGGACAGCAACCGCAGCGTCAGCGTCGGGACTGCCGGCGATGTGCAGATTGATCAGGGAGACCTGCGGCGAAAGAGCTGTTATCACGGGCTGACTATAATCCCCAGGCAACAGAGTGGGTTGATTCGAGCGATCGGGATAAAAAGAGGTCAGGGTCAGGCTCTTGTCGACGGTGATGGTTTCTTCGTAAACCGAACGACAGATTTTGAGCTCATGGCCGTCCCGCGTATCGGCATCGTCGATCGCCGGTTGAATATCCTGGAACCACTCATCGGTCTGGACATTCCAGACGCGTCCGACCTGCAGCTCTTCAGAGATCGGTGTGGGCGGGATCTTGGTTCCGGTGGGATAATTCACCGGATCGGCCGTAACCCAGCCGACCTGGGTCTGGATAGCAAAGGTGCGTTGCTGTTCCGCAATTTTCGCCCAGGCTTCAGACGGGTTGAATCGATAAACCAAATCCAGACGCAACGCTTGTCCGCGAGGGATGGTTTTGTTGACCGACAGAACGATAAATCCGTCATCGCGCAGAAAAGCTGTATTGGACAGCCGCTGATCCCCGTGATACAGATAGATCTGATGGATATCGGTGTATTCATCGCCGGTTCCTGAACTCTGAAATCCGACGCTGGTCACTTGCCAGTCATCGACTTCATCCACGCTCAGGACAAAGGGCAGGATGGTATATTCGCAGCTGTCGCAGATGCAGTAACGGATCTCTTCCGCGGATCCGGATTTGCCCAGCGTTAAAACGGGCAACTGCTCGGGTTTCTTTTTCGTCTTGAATTTCTGAATGGCGAGGCCATATTTGCCTTCGCCACTGAAACCGCCTGCAGCCGTTTTTTGCAGTGCGGAACCAAACATCTCATAGGTCACGCCTTCGGAGGTATAGAGCACACTTTCGCCGCTATCATCCGGCGGTGTGGTGGTGATCTGCAGACTGCCGGGCGACGGGCAGACGGCCACCTGCGAAAGCGTCTTGAGCATGGCATCGAGCACAAAACGGATGACGCTGCCGCCTTCCACTGCGGCGAGAATGGCGCCGTTGCGGATCTCGATATCCCAGATTTTTCCGCTGCCGGTCGCTTCGGCCAACAGCTGCGGCGAATCCGGATCGGTGATCACATAGGCCTGCAGTTTATACTGCTCGTCCGATAAAACCGAGCCAACGGACAGCGTATCGCTGTCCAGGAACAGAGTGGTGGGTGTGCCATCGAGGGGGAACGGGGGCAATGCCGCCGGTGCGGCCGGGTCGGAAAGGTCAAATACCTCCAGCCTGTTGGGCGTACGAGAATCGCCATAGGCGCACCAGAGCCGATTGGGAGAAGCGAGAATGGCCCGCGATCGGCCGACCAGGGTCGTTTGCGAAACCGTCACCATGGCATTCAGATCAGCGATATCGACTGTCACCAATTGATCTTCATTGGTCAGCACATAGGCATGGGAACCGGACAGGGTATAGTTGGCGACCCACCCCTCTGGCAGGGTATATTGACCCACGGTGTGGATATTCTGCGCATCCTGAATATCGAGAAACACGAGTTCCCTCTCTCTGGCACCGGAGAGATAACCGTTGTGCATCTGCAGTGCAGCCATTGCGGCAAATTCAGGATAGAGAGCGACAAGCCGGGGATTCGCTCGATCGGCAATGTCGTAAACAAACAGGAACGAGGTACCGGAGACGAACAGCCGGTCGCCCTGGACTTTTAAAGACTGGATATTATCCGGAAAGAACTGGGTGCGATCTTGTCGTGGCTGAGCCGGATTAGAGACATCCACCGAAACGAGGGGACGGTCGGCATAAAGGGTGGTCAGGTAAACCAAATCGCCATCCGTAAAAATGGCTTGCGTACGGGAATAAGAATGACCGGGCACATCATATCGCCCGACGACCGCCGGATTGGCGGGTGCTGAAATATCCGCGATGAGCAGGCTGTCCTCGCCGGCGATATAGGCGGTATGATTCCAGGCCAGGACAGTATAGACGCGCTTGACGGTTTTCACATAGCTCAATTCGGTCGGATTCAGGGGAGTACTGATATCGAACAGGCGCATGCCGTTTTCGCCGCCGGTATATTCGCTGCAGGCGATCAGGGCCAGGTCGCCATTTAGGGTCAACTTTCTACCTTTGGCAACAGTGACCTGGGTTCGAAAAACCGGCTCCAGCGGATTGGCCAAATCGAACACGTGCAGGACTGCCGGCGAAGCGGTACTGGTCAAGGCGAATGCATGATTGCCGGAAATGGCGATATCCGAGGGATAAAAGAGATTCACTTTAGAGGCGACGACCGGCGCCGATGGGTTGGAGACGTCGATAATCGGAAATCCGCCCCGACCGGCAGCGACATAAACATACAGGCCGTGCATCGCCATACCCGCCGACCATTGCGCTTCAATCTCACAGCTGCCGAGGATCTGCGGGGAAGAGGGATCGGACACGTCGATGACGTAAAAACCCTGGCTGTTGTCCAGCAGCGCAAACAGCAGCGTGCCGCTCTTGAGCAGAGCCAGACTCTGTTCCGGCAAGGCCAAGTAGCCGAGTTGGGCAAAGGATTCGGATGTGTTGTCCAGAACCGAGATGCCCTTTCCCTGGCTCAGGTAGACATAATCGCCGTCCACCGTACCGACGGTCGCCTCGCCGCCGAGATGCCCGAGAGGCTCGACGCTGGAATCGGTGTCCTGGGCCCACAGGTGACAAGCTGATACGAATAAGAATGCGACAAGAGCGGCGCAAATCGTCTGTTTTCGAGTCATGGCGCGGTTTCCTTTTCGTTTACAGATTCAGGTGCGCATGGTGGCATGTGACATGAGGGTGAACTCGGATCATCTCCGCCTATTATGCGTTGCTGGTTCCGATCTATTTCGCGCTGTTGCGTGCCTATGCCGGACAGCCGAATCCCTGGGTCGACCTCCTGGCTCTGCCCCTTTATGATTTACCGGTGTTGATCATTTTGGCGCAAAACCTGAGATCGGGATCGCGCGTGGAGGAACAATCAATTGTAGAAAACAGCAATGCGCAATTGCTGCAGAGGTATGCCATAACTCCCCGGGAAAGCCAAATCATTCGGCTCATCTGCGCTGGTAAAAGCAACCGCGAAATCGCCTCGGAGCTCTATATCTCCCTGCAGACCGCCAAAGACCATGCCTATAACATTTATCGAAAAACCGGCGTCAAAAATCGCGTTCAGCTCTGCAATCTCTTTCGCGAGAACCCTGAATCCGAAATCCACGACCCGCGCATCGGGTGATTCTATCGGTGCAATTTGTGCAGGGAAAGCTGCGCCAGATGAGAACCGAGTCCCCCGCCCAGCGTCCAGATCCACATCACCAGGGCGTTGTCGAGCAGTGAATCCAGGGCCAGCGGACTGTTCAGAGCCGATAACAGCACCAGGGCAAAGCCGGCAAAGAGACCGATCAGGGTGCCGATATGGGTCATTTTAAAGCGGTAAAGCGTACGGCCGATAAAGCCACCGGCGATCGCAACAGCCAAGGCCAGCAGGCTCACCGCCCACCACGATGGATCCGGCGCCAACAGCTGAAAAAGACCGCTCCATAAAATCAGAATCACCCCGCTGCCACAGAAAACCGCATTGCCTTTGGTGCGCATGCCGCACTCTCCGACTCTTCCGGCGATCAGCCGTTAAAAACCACCCGTTTCTTTTTGGCCAACAAACCGATTTTCATTCAATCGCTTGCATCGTTTGTGTCGATTTCCTTGCCAAACACCCCCCCTGTTCTTCCTTTTAATAATAACAATTTTTCCGCGATTGTCAAGATTTTTGCGCTATGAAACGTGTGAACGTGCACACGTTCCCACGTTCACACGTTCACACGTCCTCACGTTCCCACGTTGATCCGCAGGAGGGCGTAAAATATTTTAAAAATGTAAAAAAAAGACTTGCAAGTCACCGTTAAGTGACTTATATTTGTCACCAACAAGTGACTTTGAACAGAGGTTGTTATGCAGCGAAATAAAGATCAAACCCGACAGCGGCTGATCGATGCCGTGAGCGCCCTGGTCGAACGTTCCGGGTTCCACTCCCTCGGCATCAACGCGGTGGCCCGGCAAGCCGGGGTCGACAAGGTGCTCATCTATCGCTATTTCGGCGGTCTCGACGGCCTGATTCTGGAATTTATTCGCCAACAGGATTTTTTCAGCCACCTTGAGGCCTTTGCAGCGGAACGCAAGTTGGAAAGTGCGGGCGATGTTTTTGACCTGAGCCGCGAGCTCTTTATCGCCCAGCTGCGCGCCATGCGCGGCAATCGCCTGCTGCAAGAGATCCTGCTGTGGGAATTGTCCACCGACAACGAAATCACTCAAACCATCGCCCGAACTCGCGAAGAACAGGGGTCACGACTGGTGCAGCGACTGCAGCACATCAGCGGATCGGATCAGACAGATCTCGCGGCCATTGGCAATCTCATCATCGGCGGCATCATCTATCTGATCCTGCGCGCTCGAACCGTCGAGACCTACAGCGGTGTGGAGCTGCGCTCCGAAGAGGGATGGCAGCGCATGGAAAAGGCAATCGGGCAGGTAATGGATGCGCTGCGTCCGCAAAATTAAAAGGACAAATCCACTGATGCCCGTCAGACGACCGAACACCGGTTGGACAAATCAATAAAGCGTATTCCCTTTTATCAAACAGCTCCAATCTGTGCACTCGAAACACAACAACCGGAAAGCGATTTAACAACAGCTGGCAAGAACAGCGATCAATCAGCACGAGTTGCAGCAGATATTTCGCTGAAACCCAGCTGACCCGATTAACCTGGAGGATAACAGCAATGCATCCACTCTCTCGTCGCCACTTTATTCATCACACCGCTCTGGGATTGGCCGGAGTGGCGACTCTATCCACAGCCGTCCGGTGCGGCGGCACCACGCGAAACACGCCGCACTCGAAAAATCCGGACTCTGCCCTGGCACACCTGCTTTCGGCCGATCTGCAGACCGTCCTGAGGGACGCCTCGCTGGCGCCCAGTTCTCATAACACCCAGCCCTGGCGGATTCGCATCATCGAGCCCCTGATCTGGGAACTCGAAATCGATCCCTCCCGCCGGCTGCCGCAGGTCGATCCCCTGAACATCGAGCTCAGGCTTTCCCTCGGCGCCTTTATCGGCAATCTGCGCCTGTCGGCTGCGGCGCACGGGTATCAAACCGAAATCGAAACCCGGACAGACGGAGAAGAAAAGACGATCATTCGGCTCCATTCCGATAGAGCGCAGGCGGTGTCGCTCGACGATCTGCGTCTGCGTCGAACGATTCGAAAAGGTTTGCAAGACAAAGAGATCGCTGCAGCCGACCTGGATTTTCTGCAAAAAATTGCGCCGGAGGCGATCCGTTTTTTCCCCCGCCGCTCACCCCGGGGTGAGTCTCTGGCACAGATGACCATCGAAGCGTTTCGGGCGCAGAGCTATCGCGACCCCGCTCAGGAGGAACTGGCCGACTGGATTCGCTGGTCCAGTCGGGAAGCCGAAAGCCGTCGCGATGGCCTGACACCGGCATCGATGGACATCACCGGCATGGCAGGCTGGTTCGTGCGCACCTTTTACAATCGCGATTCGGTGCTCAGCTCCAAGTTTCGTGAGCAGGGGGTGAAAATGGTCATCGAACAGGTGGAAAACTGCGGCGGATGGATCGTTCTGGAAGCTGAAAACCCCGCCCTGTCGACTGCAACGCTGCTGCAAACCGGCGAGCATTTTTTGCGCCTGACGCTGGCCGCCCGCAGCCGACTGATCGCGGTTCATCCGATGAGCCAGACACTCGAAGAGACGCCGTGGAAAAATGAGGTCGCGGCCCAGCTCGGGTTGCAGCAAAGGCCGGCCATGATCCTGCGAGTGGGGTATGTGGATCGCTATCCCCGGCCGGTCAGTTTGCGCCGGCCGCCAGCTGAATTTTGCACGACAGCTGGCTGAGAACAGCCGCATCGACCCTGGAAAACCTCTTTTATCGCCAAACAAGCGGCCGACTCGGCCGCTTGTTTGTTTCGCCACCCGCTTATTTTTCCATGCTGCGACGGAGGTACACCACCATGCGCACCAGAGTAAAAAAAGCGGAAAAATGAAAAAGCAGGATCATCGCCAGACTGAGATCAAGAGCGCGGCCGGCATCGATATCGCCTGGATTCTGCCAGATTCGGTAGGCCAATCCCAAACCGACAAGAGAAAAGACGCCCAGGCCCAACGCGATCGCTGCCTGCCAAATCAGTTTGTTTCCCATTATGCCATCAAAGTTAGGGTGTTCATGGATTCTTCGTCAAAGACGACACTGGAAATCCATTTTCGTCGAATCGCCAATCTTTTAACGCAAAAGCATAGGGATGGTTCGCAACACGTCGAAACCATTCGTTGCGGTGATTGAAACCAATGACGCGATTCATCGCCAGAAGATCCAGCTGCCATCCCGAATCGGTTTTATGGAAGAAAAAAGGATGGGCTCGGCGATCGCTTGGATCGAAACGAATCACAGCCCGATGCTCCTGAATATGGATCTCGCCTGCATCGCGAACCCGATCGAGCAAGCGGGCGCCGGAGCGCATCTGGGCGCGCGTCACTCCGCGATCCTGTAAAAATTGCCGGCTTTCAGGGGTTAAAAGGAGATGGAGTGGGTGGAATGAACCAGCCGAGAGCAGCCGGTGATAAGCTTCAAGAGCAGCTCGAGGTGTCGGTTGCGGGGCAACATCCGGATCCAGACTTGGGGGCTCGCTGCCATGAGCCGGTTCACCGACGCGGGTCTGCGCCCCTGCACCGCCGGAAAAATAGGGCGAATCACTTGTGGCAACCATCGAGGAATCGCCGGCGACATCAGAGAGCCGCGAAACCATCAATTCTACAGTGGCTTCGATACCGGCCCCTATACGATCGTTGAGAAAAAAGGGCACCATCTGTTCGTTTTCGATTCGGCCGACAAAAGCATCGGTGAACACCATTTCCAGATCGTAGCCGATTTCCAGACGCAGGCGCTGAGCAAGGGGATCGATCACCAAGAGAACACCACGATCGCCGCCCGTTTTTTGCCCGAGCCGCAAACTCTGGAACAGACTGTCGGCAACCCGGTTGAGATCATCGGCGGGTTTTTCCAGAGTGACGATGCCGAGTTCGACGGCAAAATCGCCCAACAGGCCTTTCTGCCACTGCGTCAACCGTTGGCGTTCGCTGGAATCGAGCAAGCCGGCACGATCATACAGTTCATCGGATTTTTGTGAACATCCGGTCTGCAAGACCAATAAACCCAGCAGAACACCAGCAACAAGATGTTTGATCATTCTTGGCTCCCCTCTCGCACAAAGAATATCCGGCTGTTGAGCCGGGACGAATCCCAGAGATTCTTGCCACAGGGCTGGCAACACTGTATTGTGCGGTTTCAGAGGATATAGTGAATATCCTCACACTGTCCCAGCGCCTTGTAGATAAACAGGCGATCGTCTTCGCTGGCGACCTGCACCTGCAGAGAAAAGGAGTGGTATTTTTTTTGCCGGCTGACGAGTCCGTCACTCAATCGATAATCGAATCCCTGCAGCAGCCGATCGATCGCCGGGCGCACGGTTTGGATGTCGCTGACGATGATTCGATAGGTCCAGATGCAGGGATAGTCGATATGAGGTTTTTGTCCGGCATTGCCAACGATGGATTCGGGATCGATTTGATCGCGATTTTTGGAAATATTCATTGTATTTTCACCGGTTATATGGGTTGGTGTCCGGTAACCGAACACGATTGAACAAAGCCAGGAAATTATTTTCCAAAAAAAACAGAAAAATCCACCCAGGGAAGAAAAGGGAAACCCCCTTCTTCAAAAGCATCTTTAACCGTGATGAGGGCGAGGTCAACCGCAAGCCGATCGCCAAAGAAGCGTATGCCGCCGGAAACGACATAGGCTTCATCCTCTCCCCCGACGATCCAGTTCTCGGTAATCAACTTGGCGCTGTTGGAGATCTGCACCTCTCCGCCGACAAGCAACAAAAAGTTCGTTTGCTGCGGCTCGGCGAACAAGGGGAATCCCGCCCCAAGCGTCATGCCGCTTCGGTCGCTGCCCATCGTCGCGACGGCGTAACCCAGGCTGAAATGGTTTGTTTCTGTCGGAATCATCAGGCTCAAGAAACCGACGCCCACGCCCAGTGTGGGCGATACGGAAAAAGTCAACTTGGGCGCCAGGTAAACGATTTGAGATTCAGCCCCCGGCAACAGCGATACGCCGCCGGTCATTGAGAAATAATCGGTCAATCCCCAAGCCAGGGTGGGGAAAAAAACATAATAGTCGGCGAAATATCCGTTTCCCGCTTTAAGATGACGGCCCGTGGGAGAGAACAACAACCGCGAGCTGTTCGGATCACTGCGATAGAATTTTCCTTCGTATCTATCACCCGCAAGGCTGATGATTTCGGAAATCTGGTTGTCCGGGACAGCGACTTGCAGTCCGCCGCCGGTTTCGATGATCACGGTATCGTGCACCGCTTGTTTGAGCGTTGCGACGATCTGGCTGCCATCGCGCAGAACGACCCTTTTGTTTTGATAGCTCTCCCGCCATTTCGATTCCTTCACGGCATAGAGAGGCTGGTCAAAAGTCCCCTCTTTTTCAATCGAGCGATCGATCCGGTTGACCAGACCGCTGCGCAATTGGGAAAACTGGTTCGCAGACAGATCGAGAAAAAGAATCTGCGCGTTTTCCTCGGCATTGCGCAACAGATGAATCCGATAGCGCTTTGAACCCAAACGATAGACTTTGGCTGCGGTCAATCCGGGAATATCGCCAAAGATGAAATACGTAATATTTTCCTGACGATCGATTGTTTTGCCCAGCGATTCGTGCAGCGTTTGGGCGACAAAATCCCCCGGCTGAGTCGTCGCCGAGGGGACACACCAGACCAGCGCTATCCATGCGGACAGACAAAGCAAAGTCCTTTTTCTCATGATCGTCTCCCCTATCCATCTTTCCCCCTGACTCTATTTCTCACTGCCGAATCAGCGAAAAATGCAGCGACAGCCCTCAACCGAGATCTTTGCCGCATTTATTCGTCTGTTTCACCGGCCTTTCGCTGCAGTCGGGCGATTTCCTGGGGCCAGCGCTCGGGCTGCGGGGTCTCGAGGATGAGCGGAATTTCATCAAATCGCGGATCGCCGGCGATGCGCTCAAAGACCTCCCACCCCAGGACCCCTTCGCCCAGACTGGCATGCCGGTCCACCCGGCTGGAGCAAGGCACTTTTGAGTCGTTGAGATGCATTCCCTTGAGATGGCGCAAACCGATTTTGGTGTCGAACTCTTGCCAGATTTCCTCACAGGATTCCGGGTCGACGAGATCGTATCCGGCAGCGCAGAGATGGGCGGTGTCGATGCAGATGCCGATGCGCTCCGGATAATGGCTCAACCGCCGAATGTCCGCCAGATGGTCAAAAAGATAGCCAACAGTCGAACCCTGTCCGGCGGTATTTTCCACCACAGCGACGACCGTCGACGTCTGCTCCAATGCCCAATCCACGGAAGCGGCGATGCGCTGCAGGCACTCGGACTCGGTAATTTTGCCGAGCCCGCTGCCCGGGTGAAAGTTAACCATGCGGCACCCCAATTGTTCGCAGCGCTGCAACTCGTCGAGAAACGCAAGACGCGATTTTTCCAGCGCCGCGTCTTCCGGATGGCCGAGGTTGATGAGATAGCTGTCGTGAATGAGAATGTGTTCGGGATCAAAGCCGCAGCTGCGGCAATTTTCCTGAAACGCCTCAATCTCTTGCGCTGTCAGGGGTTTGGCCTGCCATTGGCGCTGGTTTTTGCTGAAAAAAGCAAAAGCCGTGGCGCCGATGGCGGCCGCATTGAGCGGAGCGTTGGCGACGCCGCCGGCGGCGCTGACATGTGCTCCGATTCGTTTCATCCCTGCTGCGGCTCAGAATTCGGCTCGACCTGTTCATGCGCCTTGCGGCCGTAAACCTTTTCATAAGCGGCACAAGCCGGGCAGATTCCGCTTTCGATGGTTTTGACGAACCAGTAGGCCAGACCTTTTTGTTTGCGCCGTGCTCGGCTGCAGACCGGACAGGCGCGACAGGCCTCGGCCAGTTTCAACTCTTTTTCGCTGAATTTTTTGTTTTCCATGAGACCTTTCCAATACAGAGTTTAGGAGCATGATCAATCGACTGATCAATATGAACTTGACCTAACAGCAAAATAGCGAACCTGATCTGCAGTTCATGTAAATTTTTTTTCATCAGATCGGTTGGGTAGTGTCCCCCGATGGGGACACCCGTGGTTTTCCATCATTCTTTTCAAATACAGTTTATCGAAATAAAATGTGTCGTGGCTGTTCGGTCGTTTGGCCGGACTCTCGCGATGATTAAGACTGAATCATGCAATCGCTTCGTCTCCTTATCGCCCTTGGTGGGTCATAAATTATTGATGTGAGCTCGTATAAACAGTGACGAACAGATCTAGTCCACGACGCGGCAGGCAGTGGATTCGTCCGCGTATTGAAAATAGAGCGCCATCACTCGATCGGCCAGATCGTTGAGCATGGGTTCATGGCGATTGGTCAAAATAACCAGACTGACCCGGATTTCCGGAAAGTGCTGGATCACGCTGGTAAAGCCGCAGGTCTGGCCGGTGTGATGAATGCGGCGCAGGCCCCGATGTTCGTCGATGCGCCAGCCGCAGCCATAGCCGGTATTGGTCCCGTCCGGCAGGATATTCGGTGTAAAGGCGGTTTCGAACAGAGCCGGCGAAATGACCTCTTTGGCGTCGATTTCGCGCACCCAGCGAAAGAGATCGTAAACAGACGAATAGATGCCGCCGTCGCCCAGAACCGCACTGGTGCGGCTCTGATCCGCATCCACGAACCGCCCCTCTCCCCAGGCGGTACCAAAGGCGCGATTAGCCACCGTCGAGCGGCCCGCCTCGAACGCTATGGTGTTTTGCATGTCCAATGGCAAAAAAATATGCTGCTGCAGAAAATCGGCAAAGCGCATACCGCTCGCTTTTTCCACCAGCATGGCCAAAACCGCATAACCGCTGTTGCTGTAGCGATAGCGCGTGCCGGGAGGAAAATAAGTCGAATCCTGCCGCATCATCAGGTTGAGAACATCGCGGTCGAGCAATTGCCCATCGATATCGGAAGAATCGAGTTCCTCGTAATCGAGCAATCCCGAGGTGTGGTGCAACAGATGATCGATGGTGATTTCGGCGCCATAGACCGGAAAGTCGGGAAACCAGTCGCTCAGCCGGTCATCGAGCCGCAGACGCTCCTGTTCCGCCAGCAGCAAAACCGCCAGTGCGGTGAACTGCTTGCTCACCGAAGCGAGGCGGAAATTGGTTTTCGGTTCGACCGGAACCGCCCGTTGCAGATCGGCCAGACCATAGGTCTCGAGCCAGCGCGGACAGTTTTTCTCGGTCAAAAGAATAGCGGCACCCGGCGTGTTCTTGCCGCTGTAATCGCGAAAGAGCCGGTCGAGCCGCTCGATTTCCGTAGCTTGGCGGCACCCCTGAAGAGCGACGAGGACAATCCCCCCGATGATCAAAAGCGAGTAAACAGCTTTAACAGTCATGTAAACTCCAAAATTTATCCCGCTTAACACCTCAGGCGGTTTTCTAGACACGGTCTTCCTGCACCAGCCGGGCAAAGCGCTCAAAGGAGCGGTCATAGGTGCGCTCGACCTCGTTCGGAAAGACACAGGCGGGCAGTTCGCGGCTGCGCAGGTGATAGGCCAGGCAGTCGCAGCAGACGCCTTTGCGCGAACACGGTTCATAGGTACAATTGCAGCGTTCGCGATTTCTCTCTTGACGGCATTCCATTTCTCTCCTCCGTCTCCCGTTTTATTCTGTCACGATTTCAATTCCCCACACCGAGCGCAAAAGGTGGTATCCAATTGCAAAGCTCAGAAGCGCCAAAACGGCCGACAACTGAATCGAAGGCCGGTTTATAAAAAGCAGAACTCACTTGGCGTCTTGCGATGCAAGCCGCTGTACCGGCACCTGCAGAGTCACACGCAGTGGCTGATCCGGCCGCGGCAGAATATTGGTCACGCGAAATCGTATCGCCAGCGTCTCGTTTGTTTCTGTGCTGTTCAACGACCGAATCTGCAGGGGCACAGTCGCGCCGCTTGCCAGAACAACCTCTTCTGCAATCTCATAGCCACCCACCGGCGCTTCGAGTTCGAGGCGATAAACCAGATCCGACCGGTTGGTTATCGCCACCCAGGCGCGCGCTTTGCCGTGCAGAACCAGCGGGGTGTCCGGCACCTGAATCGATTCATAGAACAGCGGCGCCACATAGAGCGAATCGCCATAGAGCGTCTCCTGCCAATAGACAGCGGTGCGGCGGGCAAAGAGCGCTTCGCGAATGGCTGCGGCGCTTTTTTCTTTGGCGAAAACCAGGGTATAGGGCCGGCTTTCGCCCAGATCGGCTTCATAGGTCATGCCGATCGTATCGTGGGCGTCGGTGTTGCCGAGCAGGGTCAGCTTTTTGTCGATGGCCATTTGATGCGCTTTGGGATAATAGCTTTTATAGTTGACGATCTCGATACCGTGCAATTTGCCTTCGCTGTAGATCTGTTCATGCTCGTCATACCAGTGGGGAATGCCGTCCGGCTGCTGCCGCTTCCAGCCGGGATGGTTCCAAAAGATAAAGGCATCCTGCTCGGCAGCGGCATCGATCGCTTCCTTCCAGGTCTCGGTTTCGATAGGATTGACATCGGAGAGAAAAATCGCGTTGAGGTGTCCCGGCGGCATATCGCGGGTGATTTCGGTTCCATGGATCACCAGCACCGGCATGTCAACCGCCTTTTGAGCGGCGATCTCGAACGATCGGTTCAGATCGCTGCTGGCAAACTCTTTTTTATTGGGCCGGTATTCGATATGATCGGTTATAGCAATGGCGTCCAGACCCTGACGCCAGGCTTCGTCCACTCGTACGGTCGGCCAGACCTGGCCGTCGGAAAAGACGGTGTGCAGATGAAAATCGCACAGCAAGGTCTGGTAACCCGGAATCGCCGGAACAGCCGGTTTTTTGGCGATCTGTGCCGCAGCCGGCAAGGCGACGAGCCAGGCGAGAACGAGCACTGTTTTTTGCACCGATTTCATGAGGATCCTCCTGTTTTTGTCCGGTGTGCAGTCAAGGTATCGGTTCCTTTTCGGGGACAGCAGTTGAATCCGCCGACATCCCGTCTATCGCCAAATCAAAACCGTTTTGCCGCAGAAGGTCGCGGTGGAGCTGCAAAAGCCGAATGATCTCCTCTGCGGAAACGGCATAACAGAGGCCGTAAAAGATACGGTCGAGGCGATGCGTCCACATCATTCCCGAATATTCTTCCGAGCCGGCCAGACCAAAGCCTTGTTCGGGGATGAGAATAGGCAGACTTTCGCCCGCCGCCGACAGGGCCATCCCGACCCATTCAAAGCCGCGGCCATCCTGCCGCACGGCCAACACCGGAGCGCCGCTGTAGCCCATATTAAAGAGCGCATCGATGGTGAATTTGCCGTCGCTTTGCAGCATCGGATTGCTCACCATACCGCGGGTGATACTTTTGACACTGCGGGGAAAACCGAGCAAAACGGTCTTGCTTCCCCACTCGAGATCTCGCGCGGCGCCAAAACCAAAGGGGAAAACGGAAACAGTCAACACACGCGGAACAGCAAAACGCCCGACGAGCAAGAGAATGTCCTTATCCCGGTCGCGTCCGAGAATCTGCAGCTCTGTGTCCTCGCTCAAGGCGGGAGCGGAGAGGGTTTGCCGGATCTTGATGGAGACGCTCTCGATAAACGGCGTCGATCGGCCGTCCGGGTCCCGACGAAAGGTTAAGAGCGTATCGCTGAAATCGGCGATATGGTTGCAGGTCACGATCAAAACGCCGGAAGCGTGGGAATCCACCAGCGTTCCCGTGCCATAGACGCTGCGCGTCATCCGGCTGCGGGAAATCGCCCGATTTAAAGTTGTCGCGGAAAGCTGGTGGCGCTGCAGGGTCTGGCGTTTTGAAAAGTGGTAGGTGGTGTATTCGGCGGAACAATAAATCCGTTCCACGGAATTCAGGGCACGAGAGAGCGCCGGGCCACCGCCTGCGGCCTCAAAATCCGATTCATAACGCTCCTCCACGACGGATCGATCGATCGTGCGAAGGGGCGAAAAAGGCGCACAGCCATATAAAAAGACAACACCTATGTGGAAAAATGCAAAGAGTTTCGGCATCGGCTCCTCTTGCCGGGCTATTCCATCAAGCGTCGGTTTCCGGCCTCATCCGGCCTCTTCCATCTCCCGAAGCAGAGCTTCCCATTCGGCGGCATATCGTTCCTTGAGGCGGGCGAGTTCACGTTCGGCAAGCGAGACAGGCTCACGACAGTTTTCGACCGCCTGTTTTTCGGTCTTGATTCCGGGGATGACGGTGGAAACACCAGGATTGGCGAGTACGAAACTCAGCGCCAGCCCGGTTTTGCTGGTGCCGTGAGCGTCCGCCAGCTCCCAGACCGGTTCGAGCGTTTCCAGAGCCCGCTCCAGCACCTGCGGAGGCAGCCGAAAACGGCGGTGATCGTCGGCGGCAAAACGGGTTTCCCGTGTGAATTTGCCGGTCAAAAGCCCGAATTGCAGCGGCATTCGCGCAATGACCCCATAGCCGGCGGCCGCTGCACGCTGAATCAGGGCATCCGCCCGCTGATTGATGAGATTGTAGACCAGCTGAAATCCGTCGCCCACCCGGTTTTGCAGGAGAAAATCGGCCTCAGGAAAGGGATTGTAGGTGCTGAGCGACAGACCCCAGTAGCGCACTTTGCCCTGTTCCTTCAACCGGTTCATGGCCTCGATGCATTCGCCCTGCTGCAAGTGCGATACCTTGGCCGAATGGAGCTGGTAGTAATCGATCCGTTCGCGCCGCAAGCGCTGTAAACTCTGCTCACACGCCGACAAAATGTGGTCACCGCTGTAATCGAGAGCGATCGATCCATCGGCATTCAAGCGATGGCCGACCTTGGTGGCGATGAGGATATCGGGATTCGACCCAAACGTTTCACCGATCAGCGTCTCGGAATGGCCCAGTCCGTAAAAATCGGCGGTATCGATAAAATTGATTCCCCGATCCACAGCCGTTTTCAGGGCGCGAACCGATTCCCGATCATCGACCGCTCCCCAACCGATAGGGGTCGTTCCCGCCATTGCCGGTCCGCCGATTCCCCAGGCGCCGAAACCCACAGCGCTGAATTGCAGATCGGTACGACCAAAAGGTCTGGTTTCCATAGTCTCCTCCCACTGGTGTCGCAGTCGGATTGCTTGAGGCTCAGCACAATGCGCGTCCTGTCGTGTTTTGCCGACGCGCCAGGTGCCCGTTTAAACAAGAAAAAAACCCTTGCTCCGAAATCAGCGATTCTGATTGTCGGCGAGGATGATCTCCACGCATTCACGAATCGTTTCGAGAATGCGAAAAGCGCCCGGAAAGAGAGAATCGCGATTGAGATCGTTGGGCACCACCAGACAGGGCAACCCCGCCGCCCGCGCCGAAGCCAGTCCGCGTTCCGTGTCCTCGATCACCCAGCAGGCCGACGAATCCGGCACAAAGCGCTCGAGAGCGGTGAGGTAAGGATCCGGGTCGGGTTTGATGCGAAGATAATCCTCACGGGTCAGGACAAAATCGAAAAACGGCAACAACCCGGTGCGCTCGTGAATGAGGTCAAAATGGATGCGCGGTGTGCTGGTTACCACACCCATGCGCGCTCGACCGTGAAGCGCCCTCAAGGTCTCCTCGACCCCGTCACAGATGCGCATCTCGGTTGCCAGCAGGTATTCATAACGCCGATTGCGTTTTTGGCGCATCTCCTCGATCGCGGGTGCATCCAGCCCCATTTCCACCGCCAGATCCAAAGAGCTTCGGCCCTCGACCAGCGAGATGCGGCGGTAAAGATCGACCGAGAGGGCGACCCCGATTTCGGCCAGAGCTTCGCGGCTGGCGCGATAAAAATAGAGCTCCGAGTCGACCAATACGCCGTCGTTGTCAAAAAGCACAGTCGTCTGCATCCGAATACTCGTTCTCTTGAGGTTCAAAAACAATATAGCTATATCGGGAATGGATTGCCAGAGGATTTTTAAAACAGAGGCCGGTCGGATTACAAACAAACCCGACCGGCCAGGCGATCAATATTTGACCGAGCAGCCATAAGGTTGGGTAGAGGGCGTTTCGATTTCTGTGCCCTTGAGCAGGGCATCCAGTGCATGCGTGACATAATTCGTGGCGTTTTCCAGCGTCTCTTTTTTGGTGCTCGGCTGATCGTCGATCGCTCCGGCATAAACCAGTATGCTGTTTTGATCGATCACATATATATGCGGCGTGGTTTTGGCACCATACAAACGCCCCACCTGACCATCGCTGTCCAGCAAATAGGCGGTATAGTTGCCCTTTTCTTTTTCCAACTGCGCGGGCAGCTCTTCAGGTGAATAATATCCCTGCTTGCCGGTCGCCGATGAGTTGATGGTAAGCCAGACAACATCTTTTTTCACCGCTTTTTTTTGCAACGTTTGCATGGTTCCGCTGTCGTAAAACTTGCGCACAAAGGGACAGCCAAAATTGACCCATTCCAGCACGATGATCTTTTCGCTGTAATCGGTCAGGCTAATGGTTTTCCCTTCAGAATCGACCAGGGCAAAATTCGGAGCCGCTTCGCCGATTCGAGCTTTTGTCACCGTTTCCTCCGCCAGCACAAGCGAACCCAGCAAAAGCAGAACCAACACTGTTGTTTTCATATCTAACCTCCTTGGTGTTAATCGATCTCTCTATCTTTTTTTCTGTTTTGATGGAATCGCAGCAACCGGACGACGATCAAAAGAACGATCCCGACACCGACAAGACCACCCAGAATTCGCAGCGACGTGCCGCTCGACCGATCGCCTTCAAGTGCGGTATCGACAACCCAGGCGCTTTCGAAGCCTTGACCCTGCCATTCCGCATCCGTGACTAAAACCCCGCGAATGCGCTCCGGCGCGGGCTGACCGAGACTGTTCAGCGGCAGATCCAACAACAGACGATCCCTTGAAACCTGCCAAAACTGACGCGCAGAATGATCCATCCAGCCGCCCTGTTCCGGGAAAAATTCAAGTTTGGCGATCGATGACAGGCTTTCTCCAGGCGGTGGCTCGAGAACGAGCTGTACATGGGATTCGCGAGTCACGGCGCGAATGCGCCAGTCGGATTGCGACTGAGGCAGACGGGAAAGCCAGTGTTCAAAGCGATAAAAATCGGGTGACAGTTGCGATTCGTCCGCCACGATCAGCTCAAGCACGAGCTCGGCTTCGGCCGGAACACAGACATCGCTGCAGAGCAGATAATCGACCTGCACGCCCAGTTTCAGTGTCGACTGGCGCATCGTTTCCGGCGGTTCGACAGTGAAAACCACCATCACGCTGTCGGAATAGCCGTAACTGGTCAGCGGCGGTGTATCGATTCGGCTCGGCGCCGGATAGTGCGGGGAGCCGATTTGCGTTCCCTCCGGCGCGCTCCAATCGAATCGCGGCGCCAGACCGGAATCGCCCGGATTCATCCAATAGAGATGCCAACCCGGATCGGGTTTAAAAAAAACACCGATGGTAAAGGATTCGCCGGCGCGGATGGTTTGCTGAGGAGCGATCAGCTCGACCGCAACGTGGCGGTTGCCTTCCGCAATCTCTGCCCGAACACCGGCAAAAAGCAGGAAGGGGATTAAAAAAAGAAATCGAAAAAAAGTCATCTACACCACCCTTTCTATCAACTTCAATCCGTACAATGGACGCACTATTCAGGGTTCTTATTTTCTTAAACGCACGACGCTCGATCAGACTTCCACAAAGCCTCGTCCCTTTTTCAAGAGTGCCGTGATTTGCAGCAGCTGGTGTCAGCTGTGAAACACACGCTCGAGCGAATGATTTGATTCTGATGCGACGCATTTCCGAAATCGACATAAAAAAAAGAGTCGAATCGACTCTTTTTTTTGTGTGCAATCACAAACGGTTTCGAACGCAGTAGGGCGGGCTGTTCCGATAAAATCAGCGGCTGCTCGAATGGCGTTCATTCAACAACTGACGGGAGCGAGCGGGGTTTAGCAGCGGCGCCGGCGCATTTTCATCGCTATCGGCGCCGGAAAGAATACAAGAGATCAAGTCGGTCGTGGTCAGACCGGGATTGAGTGCCAAGAGTTTAGCGGCGAGATTGGTCACCTGTGGCGCGGCCATCGAGGTGCCGGAAAAAGCCAGCAGTTCGCCACCAGGAATCGGCCCCTCCACTTCATAACCGTTGGCAGCGATATCGACGCTGGCTCCAAAACTGGTAAAAGAGGTCGCGTCTCCGGCCTGATCAACAGCGGCGACAGTCAAAATATTCGGCAGATCAAACACCGAGGGTATCACTTCATTGAAAGTGATGTCGCTGTCCAAGTTACCAGCAGCGGTGACAAAGAGAATTTCAGGAGCGCTCTGCAACGCCTGGTACAAGCCGTCCCGATACACATTAAAAATTTCACGCGCCAACCGACGGCGCTCGTCGGGATTGGCGCCGATACCGTTGGCCTGGAGATTGGATTCGATCTCTTTAAAAGACAAACCCCAGCTCATATTGACCACGCGCACACCGCTTTGTTGAAAATAGCGAACCACCTCCTGATAGTTTTTGGCCGCTTTTTCAGCCAGCTCCAGGGTCAAAGGCATGGGAACGGCGCGATAATCAAAAGTGACTCGGGCGACCAAAATACGAACAAAAGGATTGTCCCTGGCCGCTATGCCGGCCACATGGGTTCCGTGCACATAGACAGAAAAAAGACCGAGCTCTTCCTGAAACGGACGGACTTGCTCCGGCACCATTTCCGAAATCTTTTTCTTCAGCTGGGCGCTTTGCCAGCTGTCCACAGCGGCAACCAGGTCCAACAGCCCCTTGATGTCCTGCTTGACAAATGGCAGCCTTTTGCGCTGATCCGCTGAAATGGGAAAAAGCAGATCGGTATTTTTCATTTCCTGAAGATCAAAGGCGATTCCGTGTATATCATCGACAAACCCGTTGCCGTCATTGTCCACGCCGTCGTTGCGTTCGCGCTGATTGACGAACATGCGATTGGGAAAGACCTGTGCATCGACTCCTGAATCCCAAATTCCAACAACAATGGGTTGCAACGCGCCTTTCTCCGTCAGCGCAATGCGGCGTTCATCCCAGATATTGGGCTTGTCCAAAGAATGGGATTCAATCAACGGATTCAGGACATCGACCACCGCTTTCTGTATGGGCTGCAACACGCGCAAATAGGCGCCAGCCCATATCACCATTTCGGCCTGATCTGCGCTCAACTCGCCGGTTTTGTCGACGGACGGTTGCAGCTGACTTTGCAGAGTGCCCAGGATCAAGTTCGGACTCCACAAATCCATACGCCCTTTCAATTCCTTGACCTGATCCTGAACCGTTCTCCAGGGCAGCAAAGCGACCTGGTCGGAAAATTTTTCTCTGAACGAATCGACATAATCATCGTCCGTCGATTGAATACGCGTCCGGGCAATATTTTCATAGATGAGGCCGGTCATCAACCGATCGGCCGCCTTTTTTTCCAGATCGCGCGATTTCTTTATCAGATCGAGAACGCTCCGATCATTCCCTTCGAGTATGGCGATATCGATCAAGTTGTGGTAAATGCGCTGTTGGGCACTCGGTTCTTGAATGCGATACTTGCGCAAAATCTCGAGCTGGTTGCGTTTGACCTGTTGCACCAGATCAGAAAAGAGGCTGTCGTTCTGCACCACATCGGTGATCGGGGCATCGATAGGGTAACTGAAAAGCGGCAGGTCATCGATCGTCCGCACCTCGATCTTTTTCCCGCACCCCAGAACCAACACGATGAAAACCCATGCACCCCAACGCTTCATACTCACATCTCTCCCGATTAGACTCCTCGAACGGCTGTACCGTCAGCACCCTCGTGCTCGGCTTGCCAAATGGGTATTTTTTTCTGTATACGAAAT
>JAFGJN010000150.1 GCA_016929055.1 Candidatus Zhuqueibacterota bacterium | reverse complement strand
GGGCTAAAAGCTGGCCGACGAGCTGATCCACCAGGCAGCCCTCGGCGAGCTGATAGGCCGGATCCTGTGGATCGCGGGCGCCTGCGCCGATGCGTAAACCGGTCGCAACTTGTTGATCCGCATCAGGGGGACGGACGAGATGGATATAATACTCGCCGTTAAAGAGATGGCGATCCGTCCAGTCGCGACCGCGGAGGAACAGGGCGCGGCAGAGCCGGGCAAAATCACCGTCGTCTGCAGCCCGGGCCATCTCTTCGCCGGCACGCAGAGCCGCCAGGTACCAGAACTGCATCTGCGGATTCGGCCCATAGTATTCGACGTCCATGGTGTTGTGCTGACACCCCTCCATGACGCCGTCCAGATCCGCGTCCCACCCGCCCTCGATCCAGCAAAACGAGAGCGCGCGGCGGGCGTGAGGCCAGAGATCGAGCAAGAATGAGAGGTCGCCACAAAGCTGCCAGTCACGATAGAGCTTGACGATGCACCCCATCTGCCCATCGGCTGCCGCCAGTGCGAAATTTTGGGCCTGAACCAGCGGCAACTCGATGCGAAAGCTCATCAATCCGCGCGAATCGGTGGCGTATTCGAATTCGACTCGCCGCATGGATCGCGCCAGATCGGCGAACAAAAAAGCTGTTGCCTGTTCGTAATTCCACACATGGGTGCAGGATCCGTGACAACAGCCGATGCGGTCCGAGCAGCCTTCCCAGCCATAAAAACGACCGTCAGCGGTGCGAAAACAGGTCTGACTGCGCAGCGTGCTTAGATTGAATAGCGCCGCCTCTTTTACGTCGGAAGGCAAATCGGAATCGACAAATGCGCGCACAAACTGGACCGTTTTTTGCTCCAGCAGGGGCAGGTGCGGCACAGTGCGTTCAGCCACCTTCCAGGCATCGCGGTAGCGCTCGGTATAGTAATTGCCGACGAGGCTATGGGCCCAGGCGCGGCGATTGGGGAAATGCCAGGTCAGGTAAAACGAAAAAGTATCGCTGCCCCGGGCGGAGATCGATTTCTGCAAAGCGAGAGCCGCCATCGGGCGGTCACCGCCGTCCACGGGCGCTTGATCCAGCCGGCCGTCGGCAGAAAAATCATCCCAAAAGTCGAGCAATCCCTCGCCCCAGATCCCTTGCGGCGAAGAGGTGCGAAAAGTCACCCCGGGGTGGGCTTTGCATGTGAGGGCTAGAGTGCCCCACGCCTCATCCGCTGGATCGACTCCCGTCGATGACAGCAACAAACCGCAGAGCGCTTTGTTGCGGCGAAATTCATTGCTATTGCCGTTTGCGCCTATTGGCAAATCGACATAGCGCCAATCGCGCTCGGTGCGGGATCCGTCCTGGCCGATAAAGTTTTCCAACACACCGCAGATGGAGACATCCAGATCCTGATCGCCGATATTTTCTACACGGTAGCGCAGGACAGCGATGGGAATACCGCTGGACTCGGCATCCGCCGGGACAAACGGATTAAAAGCCTGGAGACAAACCCGAATCGGCAAATCCGGATCCTCGAGAAAGACCTGAGCCAACGGGTAGGCGGCGCCAAAGCGGCACAGACGAAAACGCGGGATGCCGTGGTTGGCCGGGTTGCGACCGTCCATGCCTTCATAGTCGGATTCGTCGATCGGCCCCATCAGACCGCGGGTATGAAGAGACATGCCATTGGAACGAATATGGACGGCGAAAAAAGGTGCCTGATTGCCGCCCGGCCCGGCCAAAAATCCTTTGGCCGGTCGGTTCATGATTTCCCAATCCCGCAGTCCGCCGTTTCCTCCCAGAGAGACCGTGCCCGTACCGATACCACCGATGGGCATGGCGATACGACCCAGGTGGTCAGCATCATAGCTCTTGAGTACGGGCCACTCGTTATCGTGGGAAGAGGCTGTTTTTGCAGATGAGACTGTCATCATTAGACCCGTTTAAAAACAACACGACCATCAGAATCAGCATTGCCCGTTCGAAAAAAAACGTTTCTATAGCCCGGCGGTTGTACACACGGCTTTTAAAATCAGGTATGATGGAAACGGTGCCACGGGCTGTATAAACACGAGGGCTGCCGATGGTGCGAAAAATCCGATACAACATAGGGATTCCGGTGACAAAAAAAAAGTAAATTTTAGATAAAAGCTGCAGACTTTTCGACGCCAGCAGAGCAGCGGCCTTGCATATCAGATGCGACAAATAAATGCATCTGCCCCTTGAATTTTAAAAACAAATAGTCTATATTGCAATAACCCTGAACCTTATTCATAATCCATTTGCGCCCCGGATTCAGAGTTTTGTGGAGAATCCGGATGTGCGATGAGCCAGCGATTCGAATCCGGCTATTAATCCTGCACCAAGAAAAAAAAGGAATCGAATATATGGAAAACAAGAGTGTTCGAACACTCCAGGCGATTTTCCAGCACAGCATCGAGAATCATGCCCAGCGCCCGGCTTTGGGCACCATCGACGATGCTCCCCTGACCTATGCCGAAGTGGGACAACGGGTCAGCGAACTGTCCGTTTTTTTACACAAAAACGGTATTGTCAGCGGCGATCGAGTCGCTATCCTCAGCGAAAACTGTGTCAATTGGCCGATTGCCTTTTTCGCCGTAACGACCATGGGCGCGGTGGTGGTGCCCATCCTGCCCGATTTTCACGCCAATGAAGTGCATCACATATTGCGCCACAGCAACGCCAAGGCAGTCTTTATTTCGGAAAAACTCTACAGCAAGCTTGAAGACGTCAATCTGGAAGAGCCGAATCTGGTTATCCTGATAGACGACTTTTCCATCATTCCACCCCGCACGAGCGATGCACGACTAAAAGAGATGTTGCGCGAAGGCGGAAAGGAATTGGCAAAATTGCGCGAAGCGGCGCTGCGCTTTTCCGGTTTGCGGTCTGCCACGGTTGGCGAGGAGGATCTGGCTTCGATCATCTATACCTCGGG
>JAFGJN010000149.1 GCA_016929055.1 Candidatus Zhuqueibacterota bacterium | reverse complement strand
TTGCAAACCTGATCTGTTGTGAAGAAAAATCTTTGTTGTTTTTACATCAATTAGGGTGTGTGGTGTCCCCGTTTGGGACACCAGTGAATTTTATTGGATTTGCAGCAACCACCATTTCCACCCGTTTGGCGCAAACACCCTATTGTATTAATTGGGGATTCGGTGCTTCGCACCGAATTCGGGTAGGTCACAGCGCGAGGTAAAGAATCTGTTTATTAACGCAGCAGCTGTACTTTCTGGACTTGCCCAAGTTGGTTGGCGATCAATTGCACCAGATAGAGACCTGTGGCGACGCGACAACCCCTTGCATCAGTCGCATCCCACATTTCCCGATGTCTCCCGGCATCGCGCTCCTCTTCCAGTATTGTCTTGACTCGACGTCCGTTGATGTCAAAAATTTCTAGGCGTACATCAGCGGGCTGTGTCAATTCAAACTCGATCGTTGTTCGCTCGTTAAAGGGATTGGGATATACCGGATAAAGGCGGTAGGCTTCAGGCAAAGAAAGCGCGACGGATACCGGCCCATGAAAGGTCTCGCTGCCCGTAATGTCGATATCCGATAACTTGTAATAATAGACATGCCCGTCTTTGACGTCGCTGTCCACGAAACGATAACTGTGCACAGACTGGCTGTTCAAAGCACCGGGAATAGGTTCTCGTGTCAGACGCAAAAAATCGCCTTCGGAATCCAAACTTTTATAAACATGAAAGCCGAAATTTTGGGTTTCCGACTGGGTTTCCCATTGCAATACAACACTGCTGCCCTGTCGATTGGCCGATAAATTCGTCAATTCGATTGCATAGATTTCCGATTCGACGTTGAGATTTTGGATCATCCAATCCTGCCAGCCACCGTCGGGAAGATTTCGCGTGTTTTGAAAATACGAGGCATTGAGAGTGCGATCGTCCAGAACGAAGACCATTTGCTGATTCGGTACAGAATAGATGGTAATTCGAACCACGGTTTGCCAGTCTCCGGTCACATCCCATCCGATAGCGCTGTTATGCCCCACCCCGTCATCGGCGATTTCGATTCGAAAATAGTCACCCTGATTGGTCAACCGACAGGCATATCCGGAACGCCCGTCGAATGCCCATTCCACAGCGGGATCAGTTAATTGTCCAGAGCTTTCGCTCGTGCCATAGATATCGCATTCAAAGGATCTCAGCGTCCGAATGCTGTCGCCCTGCTCACTTTTAAGCTGAAGTAACAAATCCACTTTTCCCCCGGTCAATTGTTCGCTTCGAGAAACGAGTGCACGGACCATCAAGGGGGGGGTCGCATCCGGCATCAAGCGCACAATACCCAGATCGTATGAAACCAGGTACCAGGGTGTATAACCCCGTTCCGGACGATTGGCTGGCTGATTATAATAGGCTGCTTCGAGAGTCGACTCGTCAAGAGCCAAACTGGTAAAGCCACTCGATCCGATTGTCCAATCGAATAGAACCAATGTCTGCCAATCGCGTGTGATCAGAAAACCTGTACGCTCACCGTCACCGATATTTTTGCCGCTCAGAGAAAAATGATAAAAATTAGGGTCATCCACCAGAACTGCATCGTATTGCTCCTCAAGCAGGGGATCCAATTTAAAAAAAGGTGTTTCACGCGAGACGGCGATTCCGGAATCAAAAAAAATATCGGCAGTCAAATTTTTTAGAGTGCGCGGAGCTTGGCCGCGCAAAATCCGCATCTGCAAAGCGGCACGCAATTTCCCGCCGACCCGCATATCGTTTTGCACCAAAAGCAGGCGACATTCACTGCTGTCGGTGACCACCGGAGCCAGAGACAAGGAATCGATGCCGGTTGCCCTTGCCATCCATTTTTCCGCAAGTCGAAGCGGTGCGGACAAATCACGAAAACAAGCGGCTGAAAGACTGGCAGGCAAAATTTCAATGTGAGTGGTTACGGTTTGTTCAATGCGCCAGGAAAGCACAGCGAGTGCGCGCCAGGCGTCATCGATCATTCGCATCCGCCGTTGGAAAGCGACAAAGCCATCCTCCACAAAGTCCGGATTCGCAAAGAGCCAAATTCTACTTGTTCCGTTTTCGTGATGAAAAGTATAGGGGTAAGCCGTAGAATCGAGATCCACCCACTGAATAAAGTTATCCCCGGTCGCAGGTCTCAAAACAGCTGTATCATAAAGAAAGTCACAGGTCAAAGAATGCAACAAGCGATCCGACAAATTCGAATCGTCTCGCCGCACCTGTAATTGAATCTGCAAAAGCCCACCGAGGCTTTTGTCGTTGCGCACAACAACAGTGCGGAACTGCATTTCGCTCGCAGCTGCCACATCGCCAGCGATGAGAGCAACAAACCACAACAGTACCCGACCGCTAAATCCGCTTTTAACCATCCAACCCACTCGCACTGCCCCTTGGGATCCTCACTGTTGCCTTTGTGCCTCACGATGACTGCTCTCAAGACCCCTTTTCCTTAACTTTCGACCCACTTTAAGCGTGCCATTTTTATGTTATTGTTTTTAATTTATTTGAGTCGTCGACATCCTTGTTTAGAAATAGAAAGAACCAACAGGCTTTAACACATGATTTTATTATAGTAATCTCGTCAATCGTTTTTCGTCCACTATTGACGGATTCCTCTCTGCGATCTCTTGTTTGAAAACAAAAAAGATGCCAAAAAAAAAGGCGTTGTGAAAAATCACAACGCCTTTGGTAGACAGAGTTGGATCAAAAAGTATCGCCGACTGTTCCCGAGCCGCTGGGCACGAGAAAACGGGTCCATTCGGTATCGTACAATTCGCCTCGAGCGGTTGAATGAACCAATTCCATTTCGCCCATGCCTCGCCGGTCGACAAAAACAAATCGGATGCCGCCTTCTTGGGAATAGTAATGCCAGACCTCATAAGCGCGTGAATTGGTGGTAAAGGGAAAGCGCTCTCGTTCCTCAGGAAAACCGTACAACAACAGAATACGTCCCCGGTCTGTCCGCCAACCCTCCTTAAATGTGCCTTTAAAGTCTTCATTGGCGGTCTGTACTCGTTGCAGATATTCACGCTTGTATTCATTGGCCGGTGTACCAGGAGTCTGATCGCGGTCGGCCCAGAATTTCTTGAGGAATTCCCGTTTTCCCTCGACGTTTTTGATGCGTTTCCAGGTTTTTCGCTCTTCTTTACTGGTAATGTAACGGCAGAATTCAAATTCCTTATCCAGTTCAGCTTTGCTCATCGAGTCGTAGCGGCCGGCATCGATTCCCGGACTGCCTTCTTTGGGCATTGCTTCTCGCTTTTCAAAACGATCGCCACCCTCTGCATAATCTGCCTCGCGATAGACATAAAACCGTCGCGCCGATTGCGTCCTTTCCCCGGAGTTCAGATCCTCCACCTGCATCACCAGCGTATAAGCGCCGGACAACAGCGTCACGACATTCAATGCATTAACTTCCACCGCCGACACACCCGGTGTGGGCCGTACACGCGGAGCCCACTCTTTTTGCAATTGTCCATCCGCATCGTAGACTTTGTATTGCACCGAAAACGTCGACGCCGTATCCGAATCAGAAGGTTTCAGTTCGTAAATCTCGGCATAGACATAAAGTATCGGTAGGCTCAAACCATAAAGCGCCGTGGGGTGAGCAAAAACCCGATAGCCATTTTTGTAATAGGGTGTTTTTGTGGTATCGCGGGTAACGCTCGAAGCCAATTCAATATCGCTTACCATAAGCGAATCACCGGCGAAGGCAACAATTTCGGTCGGAAATTCTATCGTGTTTTCTTTTTGGGAATGTTCATCGACCACCGTCAGACGGACCTTATAGATGCCATCTGGTAAAAGAAAACTGCTGATCAACGGCAAAGACTGCCCCTCATCGATGGAGGAGAGACTGTCCGCGTCGTTGTAACTGGTCCAGCTCTTGGTCTCGACAAGCGAATCGCCAGTTGTAACTTCCGCCTTGACAGTAAATTGAGCGCGAAAAATTGAATCGACCGGAATATAGGTAAGGGAGGAACGCTGTAGAGTAATATAGTATTCAAAATAGGTTTCATCGTCGGAATAGCGAAATCGATTATAATCCGCATTGAATTGCGGCACCATGTCCTGGGCGGACAGCCAGCTCGTCAATACAAACAGGCACAAAAAAACCAGTCTGCCGGCGAGCATTGTTTTCTGCAAAGACATACTCGAGCCTCCGTTAAGTTGTGCTTCGGCTCATGAGGGATCAGGCATTATCGAGGCATCGAGTGTTCGGCTCGCGCATTCCAACCCTCGATTTTGAGGTTGCTGATTTTCGCCCCGATTTATCTGCCGATTGCTCATTGCCGTTCATACAGAAACCGGCGTCTGCTCCGCCAATTCCTCCTGATCTTTCTCAAAGCGAACCGAAACGATTTTTGAAACACCCTCTTCTTCCGTGGTCACACCATAGAGTTGGTCGGCGGCGCGCATGGTCAATTTATTGTGAGTCACGACAATAAATTGCGTGTTGTCGGAAAATCGCTCAAGAGCGGTGGTAAAGCGCTTCACATTTTGGTCGTCTAAAGGTGCATCGACTTCATCAAAAATGCAAAGCGGACTCGGTTTTACCAGGTAAATGGCAAAAAGCAGTGAAATCGCGGTCAAGGATTTTTCACCGCCTGAGAGCAGGGTCAAAGCGCTGAGCCGTTTGCCGCCTGGAGTGGCATAAATATCGATGTCGGATTCGAGGGGATCCTTTTCTTCGCGCAAAACCAGACTCGCCCTTCCACCCTCGAAAAAATTGCGAAAAACCTGCGCGAAATTCTTCTGAATCTCTTCAAAGGTTTCGAGAAATTTTTGCCGCGCCGTCGCATTGATAATGTTGATGGTGTCGGTCAAATCCTTTCGCGCGCTGATCAGATCGTTTTTTTGTCCCAGCAGAAATTCAAGCCGTTCATTTTCCTGCTCATACTCTTTGAGTGCCAGCAGGTTGACCGGACCATAACTTTCAATGCGTTCCCGAGCCGCCTCCACCCTTTCCCGCATGCTTTCCACATCCAGTTCTTCCGCTTGCTTCTGGATCTCAAGCTCCACATGATATTCGTCCCTGATGCGGGTTTTAAGATTTTCAGACACAAGTTTCAGCTCGGAGAAGCGCAATTCATATGCATGAACCGTATTGGCCAAATCTTCTGCTTTGCCGCGGCCGGCTCGGATCAATTTTTCTTTTTCAGCCAGGGCGGTGTTGACCTGATGCTCTTCTTCTTCGAGTTTATCGAGTTTTTCCTGAACGATTTTTAGACGATCCTGATTTTCCTTAACCAGCCGACCGTATTCCTGGTTCAATTCGCTCAACTCCGCCGCTTCTTCAGCAGCGCGAACTGCTTCTTCCTTGCGGCTTTCGATCATGGATCCGGTCTCGGAAACCTGCCGAGCCAGAGATTCACGCTCGCGCCGAAGGGCATCGTACTGGCTCTGCAATCGCGCCACCTCGACATTCACCGTCTGAACCTGCTCTCCAAACTCGGCGACCTCTTTTTCCAAAGATCGAACCTGATCAGCGATGATCTGGGATTGCTCCCCCAACTTTTGCCGGCGTATCTGCAGATCCTCTGCGTTGAAGCTCTGTTCCTGTAAAACTTGATCCACCCGGCTAAGTTCGGCGATCAGGCGTTCCCGCTCATTTCGGCGTTTTTCCCTTGCCTCGGTCAACGATTGATCTTCATAGTTTAAACGCCCGAGATCAACCCGAATGGAACCAAGTTCTTTTTCCAGTTCACGGATAGCGTTTTCCAGCTCCTCAGCATCGATCTTGGCTGCCTGGGCGTTTTCTTCCAATTCAGACATGCTGCGACGGCGCTTTTCGCACAGCTTTTCTATCTCTTCAATCTCACGCTCCAAAGCGAGCAATTGTTCCTGCCGGCCGATAAACTCGGATTGCCGTTTGTTGTGGCTGCCGCCTCGGATCATTCCCCAGGAGCTGAAAAGTTCACCGGCAAGGGTCACGACATTGATCTGCTCTCTTTGTAAATTCTTGAACAAACGCTGTGCCGTCTGCAAATCCTGAACGACCAAAAAATTGCCCAGCACCGCCTGCACAACCGGACGATAGACTTGATTATACTCTACCAGTTCGTCTGCCCACCCCACGATACCCAGATCGTCCAAATCGATGGAAGCTCGAGGTCGATTTTGAATTTGCTGAATGGGCAAAAAAGAAACCACACCCTTTTTATCCTGTTTCAACAATTCGATGCCCTGATAGGCACGTTCGGCATTATCGACCACCAAAAAGGTGGCCGCTTCGCTCAATGCGGCTGCAATGGCGGTTCCATATTCCGGCTGAATGCGCAAAATATTCGCAATTGGCCCGTATGTGCTATAACCGCCATCCCGCATCGTGGCCAAGTGGCGCACACCCGCCGGATAATCCTCGTAATTTTCGATCAGCCGCCGAACCAGTGCCGCCTGGTTTTTCAGCACCTCGGCGCGATTTTGGTCCTGCAGATAAGCTTTTTGCAGTCCTTCAAAAGAACGCCGATTCTCTTGCTCATCCTCCCGCTTGCGCGTGAATTTTTTGCGCTTTTCTTCGAGCTGCTGTGCGGTTCGTTGTTCCTGATCGCGAACCTGCGTCAATCGGCCCACCAAATCCCGATAGCGCTCCTCGTACTGTCGTTCTTCGGTATCCAGCTCTGCCAGGCGGCTGCTGAGATTCTCTTCGTTTGCCTTGAGCCGCTCGCCTTCGTTTTGTTTGCGACTGACCTCTTCGGTGATCCGCAGAATCTCGATTTCCATTTCCTTCGCCTGGCGGCGAGAGTCATCATAACGAGATTTGATTTCCTGAAAGGCCGTGTTTCGGAGCTCATATTCACTGCGTTTTTCCTCCAGACGCTTTTCCGCTTTGGTGTTTTTTAATTCAGCCTCTTGCAGATCGCTCGTCAATGCGCTAAGACGCGCGCCAAAAGTCTTTTCTTCTACACCGTATCGCGACCGGTTTTCCTCCAGAGAACGCAGCCTTTCTTTGTTGACGAGAATTCGTTCGTCGTATTTTTGGATTTCTTTTTCAAGAATATTGTTGACCTTTTGTTCTTCCGCAATCTGTCGTTCCAGATCGAGCAATCGGGCTCGCTTGGCCTCATAGTCTGCATCGGCAAGAGCCAGGGCACCTGAGGCCTGCTCGCGTTCATCCTGTACCAGTCCAAGCTTGGTCGCCAGTGGTTCGAGCTCACCGATAATGCGCGTATATTCAAATGTTGCCAATTTGATCTCAATTTCTTTCAACTCGCGCGTCATTTCCTGATATCGTTCGGCACGGCTGACCTGCCGGCGCAACGACCGAACCGATTTTTCCACTTCCGACATGATGTCTTCGATGCGCAAGAGATCTTTTTCAGTGGCTTCGAGTTTGCGAAAGGTCGCTTTTAAACGCAATTTGTACTTGGTGATCCCCGCCGCTTCCTCAAAAATTTTGCGCCGTTCGTCATCCTTGCCATTGAGAATGCGCTCAACTTGAGGCAATTCAATCACGGAATAGGTGCCGGGCCCCAGGCCGGTGTCCATAAACAGATCGAGAATATCCTTTAATCGGACCTGATTGCCGTTGATCAGATACTGGCTTTCGCCGGATCGAAACAATCGACGCGTAATCTGAACTTCCGTATAGTCAACCGGCAGAAGATTTTTCGTGTTTTCAAGCCTGAGCGAGACTTCGGCCATTCCCACAGGTTTGGCACTGGCGGATCCATTAAAAATCACATTTTCCATGCGCTCACTGCGCAACACACCGCTGCGCTGCTCGCCCATGACCCAGCGAATCGCATCAACGACATTGCTTTTACCACAGCCATTGGGGCCGACGATCCCTGTAATCCCGTCGTGAAAAACCACATTGACTTTTTTGGCAAAAGATTTAAAACCGACTATTGTTAATTCTGAAAGATACACAAGCCCTTGCCAGTTAGAGGTTCTCTCTATTCGGTTCTTCGTGCCGAATACCCTACAAAATCAATTCAATCGTGTCTGCTGGAGAACAGAAACCGCAAACCCAGAAAAACAGCAAATGACTTCACGTTCAGTTCACGTGACAGAATCAGGGGGCGCGAATTCATTTGCTTAAAACTGGTTAAAATACGACCTGGTCGGTTAAATATCAAGCATTAAATTGATCCCACAGCAACCCCGGTTGCGGCCGGTCAAACCTTTCATCCAATCCGATTTCGACAACAGCAGCCATACCGATTCAGAAAAATCGAAAGAAATAATCGAGATAAGCGATCAGTGAATGGTGATGTTCAAAATATCCGCCTACGCCAAACACCACCAAAGCCGAGACAACCAACACACAGATCATCATGTGCAGTATGGAATACTGCAGCATCACCCGCAATCCGCGCAAAAAGCGTCCTGCCGTCCACAACAGAATCAAACCGAAATAAACCCCTGCTGCAGGCCAAAAGTTTGGACGATCCAGAACGCGGTAAATGGCGATGGCCAGAGGAAAAGCAAACAACAAGCTGGAGGGGGTCCAAAAACAAAATGCAAGAATTTGCTGGAATTTTATCGATCGACGCTGAATATAAATCAGCATTTTGATTTCCAGAGACTGT
>JAFGJN010000148.1 GCA_016929055.1 Candidatus Zhuqueibacterota bacterium | reverse complement strand
GCCATCGCAGCTCCGACTTGAGCAGCTTCGTGACCTGAAGCACCGATATGGAAAAAACTTTTACCCTGGCGCAAAAGCACAAGCATTTTTTCGTCCAGTATACGGCTGGTCACCATCGTCTCATAGATCGAAAGCAGTCGGTCCCGGTTCAAATCGATATCAGTCGTCAAAGCATCCCTCCAAAGTTCACCTGATAAACATACAGAAACCAGCAAATAATTTCCTTTTTTTGACCAGAAGCGCAGTGTCGAACCATCGAATGCGATCTCGGGCAGAAAATTCTTTGCGTAACGATATCGATATAAGCCAAGGATCTTAAAAACCGCCAAAAAAAAACGGGCATCGAAAACGAAGCCCGTTTGAAAAAAAAAAGCAAGAGATTACAAAGCTGAAGCGATTCGTTTGCCGAATTCCCGGCAGGAAGCCATCTCGTCCGAATTGGGCACCAGGACGGCAGTCGGCGCCGGTTCGGGTACTTTGAATTTGAGATCTGCAAGCCTGGCATCGAGAAACTTTGTTGCTTCTCCGCTCCAACCAATAGAACCGAAACTGCCGCCGATTTTTCCTTTGATATCCAGAGTCGCCAAACTGGCAAGCAGATCCCAGGCAGGTTTGGCAGCATCATTGTTGAGAGTGGGAGAACCGACCAACAAACCGTCGCACGCTTCGATGCGATCGAGATGAGCGGCGATATCGATTTCGGTCAGATCATAGACCTGAACCACGGCACCGGTGTCTCTGGCACCTGCGGCGATCTCATCGGCCATCAGGGCGGTATTTCCGTGGGCGGTGACATAGTAGATCAGCAGCTGTTTGGGGTTGTTGGCCAGAAGCTCGGCCGACCAGGAACGATAGCGTTCAATAAACTCTTTGGCATCACGGCGCAGAATCGGACCATGGGAAGGCGCCAGGATATCGATCGCCAGTTCATCAACTTTTTTCAGAGCGTTTCGCACATGTTTTTTATAGGGACGAAAGATCATGTCAAAATAATACTTGAAATCCGGCCAAAAATCACGGGTAATTAAATCGTTGAACATACGGCTGTCGCAAAAATGGTTGGCAAAGACATCACAGGGGAAAAGCATTTTGCCTTCCACCCAATAAGTCATCATCGTATCCGGCCAATGCAAAAAGGGCGTAGAAAAAAAACGCAGTGTTTTGCCACCCAGGTCGATTTCCTGGCCGTTTTCGACTGTTTGAATGGTGAACTCGCGATTGACGATATTCTGTACATATTTAGCGGCCACCTTGGTGCACAGGACAACGGCCTGCGGTGCGCGCTCGAGCAGAGTTTTTAAACAGCCCGAATGATCCGGCTCGTTGTGCTGAACCACGATATAGGCCAGTTTTTTCAAATCAACCAGCTCTTGCACATGAGCCAGGTAGCTTTCGACATATTTGCTTTTAACCGTATCGATTATCGTCGGTTTGTCAGCCTGCAGCAGATAACTGTTGTACGTGGTGCCGTTTTTGGTCTGCATGATGATATCGAACACGCGCAGATCCGGGTGCAGGGCACCGATCCAGTAGACGTTGGGCTGGATTTCAAATGGTTTCATCAGCGACTCCTTTTCAATCCTGACCCTTTTCGATGCGAATTTGAAATCCGGGTATTTTGACCTCTTCAGCCCGACAGCAGCGCGAAAAAGGCGCCTGATCTTCTGCACCCTCACGGAGGTCAATGCATTGCATCAGGGCCTGTTCGGGGGATTGGGCGATGCGCAATTTCCAGCAGCCATTTTCGCCCATATGATAAATCTTGTACAGTTTATATTCTTTCATTGTGCCTCCGTCTGGAGATCCTATTGGTCGGGTTGATTTTTTTGTTTTTCCAGATAATCATCGATCGCTGCTTTGAGCGCATCTTCAGCCAGAACCGAACAGTGCATTTTAATACGTGGCAAACCTCCCAATGCTTCTGCTACAGCCTTGTTGGAGATTGCCAGCGCCTCTTCCAGTGTTTTTCCTTTGACCATTTCGGTGACCATGGAACTGGTAGCGATAGCGGCTCCACAACCAAATGTCTTGAACTTGACATCGACGATATGGTTATCCTCGACGCGAATTGAGAGTTTCATGACATCCCCACATGTCGGATTTCCCACAACACCGACTCCGTTGGCGTTCTCCACCAAACCGACGTTGCGCGGATTCTCGTAATGGTCCATTACTTTTTCAGTATAGTCGACTTGATCGGTACTCATGTTTTTATCCCACTAGATGAATGACTCGATAGATGGTCGGTGATGGCCTGCGGTTCGGGTCAATGCTCGTCGTGTGAATGCTCTCCCCAGTTGAATTGATCGATATCGATGCCTTCTTTTGCCATTTCATAGAGAGGAGACATTTCACGCAGGCGTACGACATGTTTTTTCAACAGGTCGACCACGAAATCGACATGTTCTCGTGTATTGCTTTTGCCCAGACCAAAGCGAATAGAACAATGCGCCAGCGAGTCAGCTATGCCGATGGCTTTGAGCACATAGGAGGATTGCAATGAAGCGGAAGTACAGGCGGATCCGGAAGAGAGGGCCACATCGCGACAGGCGAGCAAAAGCGATTCGCCTTCGACAAACGCAAAGCTAAAGTTGGCATTGTTGGGCAACCGCTCCACCCGATGGCCGTTGAGGGTGGTGTAATCGAGTTCGTTTTCGATCCGTTCGATCAGATAATCACGCAATATGCGCAGGCGTTCGGATTCAGCCGGCATTTCGGCGGCAGCCATTTCGCAGGCGGCACCGAGGCCGACGATTCCCGCTACATTAAGGGTGCCGGAACGCATGCCTCTTTCGTGCCCACCGCCATCTATCTGAGAAGCGAGGCGTACACCTTTGCGCACATAAAGGGCGCCGACTCCTTTGGGACCGTACATTTTGTGAGCGGAAATGGATAGGAGGTCCACGCTGTCACGCACGACATCGATCGGCACACGCCCCAATGCCTGCACTGCATCGGTGTGAAACGGAACACCGCGTTCACGGGCGATTTTGCCGATTTCAGCGATAGGCTGCAAAGTGCCGATTTCGCTGTTGGCGGCTTGAACGCTGATCAATAGAGTGTCGGAACGAATCAATTCCTGCAAATGATCGAGATCCATCCATCCGTCGCGATCGATGCGGATAAAATCGACCGAAAAACCCTGTTTTTTGAGTTTTTCGACCGTATCGAGAATCGCCTTATGCTCGGTGGCCAGCGTTAGCAGATGTCCCTTGCCACGGGAAGGATGCAAAGCAATCCCCTTGAGGGCCAGATTATCCGCTTCGGTGGCGCCGCTTGTAAAAACGATTTCGTCAGAGTTTTGGGCGCCGATGAAAGCTGCGACCTGTTCGCGGGCTCTATCAACAGCTCGTCGTGCTTGGCGACCGTATTCATGCGTGGTGCTGGAAGGATTGCCGAAATGATTGGTAAGATACGGCATTATTTGTTGAAGCACGGCCGGATCAAGAGGGGTCGTGGCGTGGTGATCCATATAAATCGGTTTCATCTCTGTCCTGCTCGGTTGGGTCGGTCACTAACCGGTCCGGTCGACCCGACTCGATCGCCGGACCGAAAATCATTTTATGGTCGCTGATTCAGGTAACGATAAGGCCGATCCGGCCTGCCGCATGAACGGCAGGCGGGATTTGTGTGGCAGGGTGCAATCGGTCAAAAAATCGCTCGATCCGGAGTTACGTCAGGTGCCGGCCACAGCCTGCAGGGCAGTGCTTTTATCCGACTCTTCATCTTCTTCCCCGTCCGGTTTGGCAAAGGTAGATTCGAGAATAGCGATGTGTTGTTCGCACTCTAGGGCCAATTCGCGAAAAAGTGTGCGAACCTGAACCGAAAAGAGACGGCGAGAAATCATCAGAAAATATGTCGAAACTTCATTCTCGTTCTTTTTCGCTGCTTCCAGCAGATCAAAAGTTTCATCTGGACAGGCGACCAGGGTATTCAAGCGATGTTTTTTACCGAGATGCAGATACAAGATCTTTTTGCCGCTCACCAGGCTGTAGGCTTTGATCAATCTCGCCTTGGTTTTCATATGTTTTTCAGCCAACCCGGCAAAAATCGCTTTGGCATCATCATCATCGATCAGCGAACTCGCTTGCGTATAAAATTGATTCATATCCATTGCACATTGCAACGCGATTTTGATCGCATCATCCGCATCGATGGCGGCAATTTTTTGTGTCATGAACATTACCTCCTGACCCCAAATAATATGTCGGGGTTATATTATTTATCTCTAGGGTTTCCAGATCAATACGTCCTGAAAAGGAAAAATGCCCGTTTTTTCAGCTGTGTGTTCTTTTCCCAAGTTGACCACTTTTTTTGTCCCGGGTAATAGTACCTGCATCCACTCTTGTCGCTGAAAGATCCGATTGGGTGATCGTGGATCGCAACCGGGTTTTAAAGCGCCTCCTAGTCAGGATAGTAATATACAAATTTTATACCATAATTTCAAGAATTAAAACATTTTTTTCGCGGACTCTGTCAACAGAATCCAAAACAAATTTTTAAGTAATTGCGGTGATTGACAAATAATAGACTTTTGATAAACGAAAATTGCCTGCAACATGAACAATCTTTTTTGAAATTTGCCGCTGTTTTTACATTAACAAATGTTGGTGGTGCCCCTGCATGGGATACCAGTTATGATATATTAACGATAAAAACAGGTGCAAGTTCCCCCGTACCCCGGGATGGTCAAGCGATAGAGGCCAATATATACGGTCCTTTGGGCAAGACGGCAATGCGCGCATGGGATCCGTGCCGCTCTATAGCGCGCGTCAGAGCGGATTGAATATCCTCGGCCCAATCGATATGAATCGAATCTTTTTGCTCGGCCGTCAGACCTTCGGAGACGGTTATGACCTCGGCATGTTTGAGCACGTCGGCATATTTCTGCAATTGCCATTGATCGATGACAAAAAATCGATGATTGAAAATGTCATCCACAAAGCGGTCCAGATCCTTGGACTCTTGCATGAGACGGATAAAATCTGGGCTGCCGATACCTTCGCTGCATTCACTGACGAGAATGATGGTGCCGCCTTTTTTGACGATCGGAACTGCAGAGGTTGCACCTTTGACCGCTTGATACCAGGTCTTGTCCAGCGGATAGCCACCCGCTGTGGTGATGACAATATCCGCCGCTTCCGACACTGTATCGCCAACATGCTCACGCACAAACTCGATACCGGCCAGGTGAGCTTGATTCAGATCTCCAGAAAATATACCGACGATCTCTTTGTTTTCATTCAGAGCGACATTGACAATAAAATCCACACCGGCTCGCTGAGCCACCTGCAGCGCAACCTGATGAAAGGGGTTGCCCTCGATAACGCCTTCCCGTGAATTCGGATGGGACAAAATTTCAGGGCCGTGCAGGTACTTCATGGTTTCGATGCTTGAGATGCCGGGCACCACAAGTTTGCGTCCGCCGGAAAATCCGGCCATAAAATGCGGTTCGATAAATCCGGTGATTATTTTTAATTCCGCTTCAACAAAGCGCTTGTCGATCCAGATTTCGGCGTCTCCGTAGGACGTTTTGCCCAGATTGACATGAGATGCGAGGTCTCGGCCATTGTGATTGACGATCCTATACTCTTCAGCTATCTTTTCTCCGACCAATTCAATCAATTCATCGCCCAAATTGGGGCGGTGAATCCCGGTGGCGATCAGAATTTCGATCGCCCCTTTGTCGATCCCGGCAGCTAAAAGCGTACGCAGGATCGGAGGTAAAAGCTGGCGATTCGGAACCGGGCGGGTGATATCACAAATGACCACGCAGGCACTTTTTTTGCGTTTGGCCAGGTCAAAAAGACTCGATGAAATCCCGATCGGTTTGAGCAGACTCTTGGTCACTGAAATCAAGGGGTCGGCCAGCGGCGGGGGTTGATGCATTTGTAGAACCTTGAGCAGATTTGTGTCCGGCACCTCGACGTTCAATCCTTTTTGGCCGTAATCCAGATGAACATGCATGATAAATCCTCAGTTGCTGTTGTACAAGTAGGGATTGAATTTGGGATCGTTGTACATCTTGAATTGGCGATAGATTTTATGCCTTTTGCTCGCCTGACGCAGATCGCGGATCAGCCGGTCAAGGGCTTTCCCAAGGTCGAAACGCTGTTCGGCCAGTACCTGACAGCGAAACCGGCACAATTCGACATGCGTTTTTTCCACATCCTTACGACGGGTCTGCTCTTCCATATGGTACACCTTGAGCGTCAGAATCGACAAACGGTCGACGATGCTGCCGGGTGTTTCGGAATTTATCTCGATTGTCTCGTCCGGTTTGATATCGGCTGCGTTCAATACATTGTCGATCCAAACATCGATCTTTTCGATACCGTCGTTTCTTTGTTGGTTGTGGTAGTCGATCTTGCGCTTGGCGGCGACGATTTTATCCGCTTCAAGATCGGTCCGGCGAGCCTGATCTTCATAATGCCACAACTTGAAATTGTTGTAATGCACCCATTGAAACATTCCTTTGGGCGAGTGGTGATCCTCGGGTTCGATCGGTCCGGCTTCATGCCACAAAGTGACCAGATCATCAAACCATTCGATCAAGTTTTCGCTTTGAAAGGGAGAAAAAATTTCGGAAAGTGATTTCACGACCCCTCCTGACATGGTTGCCATATAAATCGAAGCTCTACCGGTTGCACAGCATTGCAATTTAACAAAAATAGTCAAACGATGAAAGAAAAATCAGGATCAACTTAAGTCTTGTGTTTTTTAAGGGAAATTCTATCTTAAATCAATCCTTTGATTTCACGAACAAGTCTAAAATCAACGAATCGATCGAGTCAGCCTTCTGCGAAACCGATCCTGTCAATGACCGGTTTCACGGCGCGGATCTCGAGCTGCAGAAGGTAGGTTTTCACAGAAACAATTTATAGCCAAATCAAAAATCTTTAGACCAGTAATTCAAGCACCATCAAACCCTTTCATGCATCCGGATTCGGCACAAGGCACCAAATTCGGAATTCAGAAAATGGGAGCGCTTATGTTTAAAAATCATCCCAAAGGCTTGGCGGTTCTATTCTTTACGGAAATGTGGGAACGCTTTGGTTTTTACCTGCTGCTCGGCATTTTTGTGCTCTATCTGACCGACACAGCTCAGGGTGGATTGGGGTTCAGCACCGCCAAAGCGATGGACATCTATGGCACCTATATCGCCCTTGTTTACCTCTCCCCTTTTATCGGCGGTCTGCTGGCTGATCGTATATTGGGTTATCGGTTGTCCATCACTATCGGCGGGTTCTTGATGGGACTCGGTTATCTGGGTTTGGCCCTACCCGGCATGACGGCATTTTGGGTTTCGCTTTTTCTGATCATTTTCGGCAATGGATTTTTTAAACCCAACATCTCAACTCTGGTCGGCAATCTCTACAACACGAAAGAATTTTCTCAACAAAAAGACGCGGGCTATAATATCTTTTACATGGGAATCAATATCGGCGCATTTATATGCAATTTTGCCGCCGCCTATCTGCGCAACAATTATGGTTGGGGCTATGCCTTTGCCGCAGCAGGTATCGGCATGTTTATCGGCTTAGCCATTTTTTTATCGCATACCCGTCATATCCGAGAGGCGGATATGCGTAAACCCGTGGAAGCCGGCGACATGCCGATGAAATGGATCTTGTTGGGCGTTTTCCTTCCGGCGGCTGTATTCGGCACGCTGGGCTGGATGATCCCCGATAACATTTTTGGCTCCGATTCCAATGATGCCTTTCTCACCGCAAGTCTGCCCATCGTCGTCTATTTTATCTCGCTTTGGGTCAAAGCGTCAAAAAAAGACCGGTCGCCAATCGCTGCGCTTTTGTCTATTTTCGGTGTTGTCATCATTTTTTGGGCGATTTTTCATCAAAATGGTTCGGCCCTGACCTTGTGGGCGCGCGACTATACCGATCGCACCATGCCTGCCGTCATCGAACCCATCGCTGATAAAGTCGATATGGTTCAACGCCTCGACACCACGCCGCAGATTGTCCCCCGACTTGACGAGTACGGGAGGGCCCTGATCGACGCCGAGGGAAATGCCCTTACCGAAACCGGCCTCGATCTCTATTTTCGCAATCTGCCGCAGGAGAAATGGCCCGCAGAAGGCAAATCACTCAACCTGATATCCACCGAATTATTTTTGTCTATCAATCCCTTTTTCATCGTCTTGCTGACACCCCTGTTGCTCATTTTTTTCTCCTTGTTACGCCGGCGAGGCAAGGAGCCCTCGACTCCGGGTAAAATCTCTATCGGTTTGTTTATCACCTCTCTTTCTGCTCTGCTCATGATTATCGCCACCTTGGTCACCCACAATGGCGGCATCAAAGCATCGCCTCTCTGGTTGATCGGTACCTATCTCGCCATCACCATTGGCGAAATCTTTCTCAGCCCTATGGGGCTGTCCATCGTCTCGAAACTCAGTCCGCCACGGCTGACGGCGCTGATGATGGGGGGGTGGTTTTTGGCCATGTCTATCGGCAACAAACTTTCCGGAGCCCTGGCCAGTCTGTGGGAGCAATACACCCATAAAGGCTATTTTTTTGCCGTCAACATGGCTGGTTGTCTGATGGCAGCGCTGGTCATTCTCGTCATTCTCGGCTGGCTTAAACGGGTGATGCGGGAGCATGGCCAATCCTAGCAGAATTTATTACGCCGCATAAAAACAATCGGCTGCGTTTGCGCGATGCACTGGGAAACCAGTCCGATGCAAACGCAGCCGCTTTTTGCCCTTGCAATTAATCCGCGATATCGCTATATTTTTTTCTTCTAGAGCTGAAATCAACAACCAGACAATTCGGGTAAGGATGATGATCGATTCCATGTTCCTGTCGTCGCTGATCGCTCTGGGTGGATTGGGTCTTCTTTTTGGAGCCGGTCTGGCCTTTGCGGCAAAAAAATTCGCCGTACAGGTGGATCCCAAAATCACAAAAGTCCTGGAAGTATTGCCCGGAGCCAATTGCGGTGCGTGCGGACAACCGGGTTGTGCCGCCTTTGCTGAAGCTGTTGTCGCCGGCCGGGTACCGCCCAACCGCTGTGCACCGGGCGGTCCGGAAACAGCGGCCAAAATAGCTGACATCCTCGGCATCACCGACCTCGAAACCGAGGAAGCCAAAGTCGCTGTGGTTCAATGCCGCGGTGGACGAGCGGAAGCCAAGGAGCGCTTTATCTACCAGGGCGTCGAGGATTGCACTGCTGCCCTGCTCGTCGGTGGCGGCAGCAAAGCTTGTATCTACGGCTGTCTCGGACTGGGTTCCTGCGCCAAAGCCTGTCCGTTTGACGCCATCCACATGAATGAAAATGGCCTTCCGGTAGTCGATGAAAACAAATGTACTGGCTGCGGTGTCTGTGTTCTGACCTGCCCCAGAAATATCCTGGCTTTGATTCCCCGATCGCAACCGGTCTATCTCGCCTGCACTTCTCAAGACAAAGCCAAAGCGGTCAAATCTATCTGTTCGGTGGGATGCTTTACCTGCAAAATTTGCGTCAACCCCAAGTTCACTCCCAACGGCTCCATCGAGATGGTCGGTAACCTTCCTCGAATCAAGGATCCCAACGATCCCGAAATCGCCATCGCGGTGGAAAAATGTCCCGCTAATTGCTATGTCGTTCGCGGGAAACTGCAAATCCCTGAAACCGTATCTCAGGAACAAGAAAATTCATCAGAAAAAGGATAGCAAAAATGGAAAAAAATCTAGCGGATAGAATTTCCGAAGCATTGGGAACGATTCGCCCGATGTTACAAGCGGACGGAGGCGATGTGGAACTGGTGGCGATCGAAGACGACGGAGTCGTCAAGGTACGGCTGCGCGGCGCCTGCGGCACCTGCCCCATGGCGCAGATGACTCTGAAAATGGGAATCGAACGAGAACTCAAACGCCGCGTTCCCGAAGTGGTGGAAGTGGTCTCGGTCTAGTCTTTTCTCTGTCCGACAAATGCCGTTTGCGGTATTTTGTCGGACAGACCGATTTCTCTTACCTCATTTAGGTCCTATTGTTCTTTACCCGTTCATAAATCAATCGCAAGCCGTCCAATGTCAAGAACGGATCGGTCATTTCGATTCGTTCGACTTTATCGATGATGAATCGCGCCAATCCTCCGGTGGCGATAGCGCGAACCGGCTCCCCAATCTCTTCCTGGATCCGTCTGACCAATCCGTCAATCATTTCGACCGTGCCATACATCAATCCAGCCTGCATGCTCTTTTCAGTCGAATTGCCGATAACCTTTTCGGGAAACTGCAGTGCCACCCGGGGCAATTTGGCTGCTCGCTGGTGCAGGATTGATGACGACATGGCTACACCCGGCGCAATGACTCCTCCGAAATAGTCGCCCTCGGCGGAAAGCACATCAAAAGTTGTAGCTGTGCCCAAATCGACAATAATCAGCGGTGCGCCATATTTGGCCAGGCCGGCGACGGCGTTGCAGATGCGATCGGCGCCGACATTGGCGGGCGGATTGTAGAGAATCCGTATTCCCAGGTCCAAAGCATCGCTCACCACCACGGCCTCAAGATCGAGATATTTTCCGGCCAGTTTTTCAAAAGTAGGAGTCATATCCGGCACCACGGAAGAAATCGCCAGCCCTGTGGTTTGGCGCAGATCATAGCCATTGGCACGGCAAATCGAATCGAGCAAAACCCACGTCTCATCTTCGGTATGCTCGCGGGTGCTGGACAGACGCCAGTGAGCTTTGAGTTGATCTTTTTCATACAATCCGGCAGCAATTTGTGTATTGCCCACGTCAATGGCCAGCAACATTCTGAACCTCCTTTAAACTCAATTCTCCTTGTACTACGATCTCTTCGCCACCACAGACCGAAAGACGCGCGAATCCTTGCTGTGTCAAACCGATAAAGGTACCGCGAATTTTTTTTACACTGGTCGATATCTCGACGGTGCGATTCAAGTGGCTGCATCGCTTTTGCCACTGCCGCACCACATCGACAGGGTCGATTCGCAATCTATTTTGGCTATACCATCCATCCCAGATAGCTAAAAACTCGTGCAGCAAAATTCCCGGATCAAGAGACCGATGGGTTTCCAAAAAAATCGAAGTGGCTGAGGAGAAGATCCTGGCGGGAAAATCCCGGTGGGTCTGACACACGTTGATTCCCAGACCGATGACGACATACTGCAGTCGGTTTCCTTGAAAACTCGATTCCGTCAATATGCCGCCGAGTTTTTTATTATGACAGACCAGATCATTCGGCCATTTGATTTGAATCTCGAGGCCACAGAGATTCTCGATAGCCTGCGCGGCTGCAAGAGAGGTGAGTAGCGTAAAGATGGGTAAAAAATCTGCTCCTACTTGCGGACGCAGCAGCAGGGAACAGTACAATCCCAGACCCGCGCGGGAACTCCAACGGCGATTCAACCGGCCACGACCATGCGTCTGCGAATCGGCCCACACGACCAGTTCTTCTTCAACCCCGGTCCGCGCCTCTTCCTTGACCAGGTCGTTGGTCGATGAGACTTTGGCCAGGCGGATAATCTTTCGACCACTATCCGTCATTGGTGTTGCTCTTTAATTCGTCCGGTTTCCAATGGATGGTAGCTGCGATGAACCTTTTTGAGATAGTCCCGATCGAGATGGGTATAGATCTGAGTTGTGATAATATCGGCATGACCGAGCATTTCCTGCACTGCGCGCAGATCTGCACCGCCTTCAATCAGATGAGTAGCGAAAGAATGGCGCAACGTATGGGGACTGATGAATTTGGTGATCCCAGCCTGCAAAGCGTATTTTTTTATCATTTTCCACACCATCTGCCGGCTCAGGCGTTTGCCGAAACGGCTGAGAAAAAGAATATCGTCGCCATCACTCCGTTTGATCAATTGCATACGCGCCTCGGTTTGATAGCGCTGGATCCAGAAAAGAGCGGCTTCGCAGACCGGCACAAGTCGTTCTTTGCCGCCCTTGCCGAAAACTCGGACAAATTCATCATCAAAGAAAACGTCGCGGCAATGCAGATTTACCAATTCAGAAACACGCATCCCGGTTGCATAAAGTAATTCCAACAAAGCGCGATCGCGAATACCCGGAAAATTCGCGACATCGGGTTGCTGCAGCAACAGATCTACATCGTCGATTGTCAAAATTTCGGGCAGGCGCATCCAGGGCTTGGGAACGGTAATGTTTTCCGTCGGGTCTTGGACGCACTCTCCTTCGGAGATGAGAAAATGAAAAAACCCTCGTATGGCCGACAAGTTGCGTGAGATCGATGCGGAACACAGCGATAAATCGTGCAAATACTCGATGAAAACCAGAATATGATGATGATGAACGTGTTCCGGCCGAGAAATGGCTTGCTGTTGTAGGAAAACGACAAAGCGCAGCAGGTCGCGCTCATAAGCGGCGGCCGTGTTGGCCGCCATCCGTTTTTCGATGCGCAGATAATCGAGAAAAGAGTGTGTTGCGTCGGAAAGCAGCATTGGCGTGCACAGAAATATGATCAATCAGAAGAGCGTTTCGGCAAAATCTGTTCCGCCAGAGAAAGCGCAACGCCGGTCAGCATGACCTCGGGGCCGAGTTGGGTAAAATCTCCGGACAACAATCGGCTATCGACATTGGCGTACAAGGAGCACCCGCCTCCCTGTTCGACAGTAAGGCCGGATAGGCGATCGCCGCATTCACCGACAAATGTAACTTCGCCCAACATTTCGCTCACTACGTAACCGGTGCAAAAGTGGAGCTGCAGATGGGATGATGGAGTATAGACCGTCACCAGGTTGCCGACTTTTTCGCCGATCGGAATATTGGGGTAAATTTCGAGCGAGAGATATTTGTTTTCCTGGCTTTGTTCGATGACAAAACGATAGTTGTTGCCTTTATCCTTGTATTGAACCCGGAGCACATTCGCGATTTTATCGAGATCTTTTTTTTCAAAGACAGCTTTCATGATCGTTCCCTCGAGGCGGAAACCCGCGCAAATCCGGTTTTCGAAAATTGTTGGTTTTCTTTGTAGGGACGGTTTTCTTGCCAAAAGGTTTCATGCCGAGCACACCAAGGCGGACTGGTTGCCAAAAATATAAGCGCTGCAGTCGGTTTTCGCAAGAACAAAAGATCACATTTCATTGGCTGTTTGGCGAAAAGCACGGAGCTGATCAGCGACGTCTCGACTGCGAAAAATGGCGCTGCCAATGACCAAAACTTCAGCTCCGGAATGGACAACCGGGGCCAGAGTTTTTTCATCGATGCCGCCGTCGACCTCGATGACATAGTGCAAATTCTCTTGCCTTTTTCTCTCTGCAAGATGGCCGAGTTTTCCCAGGGCCACAGGCAGAAAGGATTGACCGCCGTAACCCGGTTCTACCGACATAACCAGAACCCAATCTACGACAGGAAGGATCGGATCAAGATGTTGAATCGGAGTTGACGGGTTGAGGGTGACACCTACTTTAGCCCCCTGCTCGCGGATCTGATCGCAGGTACGCCAGAGATGCGGGCAGGTTTCGACATGCACTGTCAGGATATCCGCTCCGGCATTGCGGTAATCGTTGATGACACGGTCCGGATCTTGAATCATCAGATGAACATCGAGCGGAAGATCGATACATTTACGCACGGTTTCCACGATCATGGGGCCGAAAGTCATATTGGGTACAAAATGACCGTCCATGACATCGAGATGGATGTAATCGGCGCCGCCTTCCACCAGCAGTTGTAACTGCTCCCGCAGGCATGCAAAATCGGCATTGAGAATAGAAGGAGCGATTTTTACCATTCTTCACGGACTCCTTGCGCTTCTGATTTCGGCAGTTGACAGACAATCAGCCGGACGCTATCGCCTTCTGCGACCTCAAGCCCTTCATGTGGAGACTGGCCAATGACTGTTTCGGGCACCAATTTCTCGGTGGTCTGGTAGGAGATTTGGCCCAAGACCAATCCGGCTTTTTTGATTTCAATGACGGCATCATCCAGAGACCGTCCGACCAATCGTGGCACGATGAAAATTGTCGGAGCTGAACCCAAACTGATCGTCAGATTGATGACCTGACCGGCCGAGATTTCTCTGCCAGCGGCAATTGACTGGTGGCTAATCACCCCGTCGGGCCAGTAATCGTCGGTTTCATACTCTAATTTGCCCAGCTGTAGACTATAGTCATTGAGGATAAATTGCGCGTCCCGTAGCGACATACCCACGAATCTGGGCATTTCAAAGATTCTTTCGCCCTTGCCGACCGTCAGGTAGATACGCCGTCCTTTTTTAACCGGCGACCCCGCTTCCGGATTTTGAAACAGCACAAATCCCGGCGGTAAATGTGGATCGTATTTTTCTGCAGCTTTAATCGCCTGCAGGCCGGCATCTTGAAGAATTTTTTCTGCCGCATTCCAACTCAGATTCGTCACTTCGGGGACCGAAATCGATTGCCAGTGACGCGTCAGGAGCGGCATAATCAGATTGTCCAGCATCAACAAGAACACCACAAAAATGGCGCAAACAATGCCGGCGAATTTGAGATTAACCGGTGAAAAAACAGTTCTCCAATCGATCTTTTTCACGGCTTTATTTTCTCCAGTTTAGCGGCAAAACTGCCATCCAATTCATGTAAATGCGGCCAGGTACGGATAAAATAATCCGGTGTCACATATTTTTCGTGAACGAGCTTTCCCGGATGAACCGTGCGGAAATCCGAATGGACTTTACAAAAATTGCGAATGATCTGTTCGTTTTCTTGCACCTCGGTAGTACAGGTACTGTAAACGAGCCAGCCACCAGGGTGCACGTGTTCCGCGGCGCGTGACAAGAGCTCTGCCTGTAAGCGACTCAACTCGTCGATCGTCTCTTCCGTTCGATGCCAGCGAATATCGGGCTTTTTGCGCATAACACCCAGACCCGAACAAGGAGCATCGAGCAAAACACCATCCACCACTCCGGCTGGAAACGAGCGAGCGTCTGCCTGAATGGGATAAACGGCGGACAATTCCAAGCGTTCAATGCTTTGCTGTATCCGTTTTAACCGGTGCGCATACAAATCACCGGCCATTATCCGCCCCCGACAACCAAGCTTTTCAGCCAGATGTGTCGTTTTGCCGCCGGGTGCAGCGCAAAGATCGATAAGGACTTGACCGGGAAGCGGATTCGCCAGATGTCCAACCAAACCGGCGCCGGGATCCTGAATGGAAAAATATCCCTGTCTGAAAAGCGGCGATTTGTTGGGCACCAGGTTATCGACGATATAAAATTCCGGGATATCTGTGCAGCGCCAGCAAAAGTGTTCAGCGTCTAGCATCTCGCAAAAGCTCTTTTCGTCGCATTTCAGCGGATTTCTTCGAATGGTTAGGCTCGGAGGCGTATTGTTGGCGCGGCAGAGCCGAACAGTTTTTTCCGGCCCGAACTCTCTGAACCAGCGCTCCACCAGCCAGAGTGGATGCGACTCTCGGATGGAAACAGCGAGTTCCGGTGTCTTGTGCGGATCGGGAAAATCTACCGCCTCCGGCCGGCGCAAATAGTTGCGCAAGACACCATTGACGACGCCGGCAAAACGCGGATGCACGAACCGCTTTGCCAACTCGACACCATCGTTGACAACGGCAAATCGCGGTACCCGCTGTAAATAGAGTAACTGGTAGAGGCTGATCCACAATATCCATCGGATGGCGTCCTGAATTCCTTTGTCACGGCGTAACAGTGAGGATGCGATCCAATCCAGAAGCAACTTGTAGCGTACCGTGCCTTTGACGATCTCGTGTACGAGTTTACGGTCCGCTTCGATGAGCGGCGTTTCGACAAAGAGCTCCTCCAGCACCCGATCGCTATAGGCGTTCTCCAATTCGATTCGCTTGACGGCAAGAAACGCCGCCTGGCGAGCCGGAGCGCCTGTATAACGCGAACCAGCCATGAGCTTATGTCAACTTTTGCTTGGCGGCGATTTTATAGCCGCGAATAAATTCTTCAGCTGAAAGTACTTTTTTGCCCTCCGGCAGCAGAGACAGAATTTCCAGCAGACCGTTGCCGGTTTGCACCAGCAAGGGACCTTTTTTATCGGCCCGGACGATGGTTCCCGCCGGAAATTCGTTCTGCGAAAGCAGCGGTTGCGAACGAAGAATCTTGAGCACTTTAGCTTCCCAGTGGGTATAGGCTCCGGGAACCGGGGAAAGGCCGCGAATCAAATTGTGAATGCGAAATGCATCGAGATTCCAGTCGATAGCGCCAAGTTCGCGTGTCAATTTGGGCGCCGGACAGGGTTCACCATTTTGGCGCCGGGGCTCGAGAGTTCCGGCCTGCAATTGATTCAGCGTCGCAACGAGCAGATCGGCTCCGAGCTCGGCAAGCTGGTCGTGCAGTTCCCCTGCCGTGATCTCATCGGAAAGCCGGAGCTTTTCCTGCAAAAGGATCTTTCCTGTATCGACCTGCTCGTCGATAAAAAATGTCGTCACGCCAGTCACTTTTTCACCATTGATCAAAGCCCACTGAATCGGCGCTGCACCCCGATAGCGCGGCAACAATGAAGCATGCAGATTGATCGTGCCCATCGGCGGGATAGAAAAAACTCGAATCGGCAGAATGCGAAAAGCGACAACAACAAAGACATCGGCCCGGAATCTTTCCAGAGTACCGGCAAATCCGGGATCATTAAGGCGAATCGGCTGTAAGGTCGGGACATTCAAGGTTTCAGCCGCCTTTTTAATCGCCGACGATTGCAGACGTTTACCTCTTCCAGCAGGTTTGTCCGGAGCTGTCACCACTGCTGTAATGTGGTGCGAGGCAGCGATTTTCATCAGGCTTGGGACGGCGAAATCCGGTGTTCCCATAAATACGACGTTCATCGGCAATTCCATTCCCGGCCGGCTCTGCGATGTGTCCGACTGAAAAACAGTTCTGTCACACCGGTTCAACGATCAAGCTTTGCCGGCCGGATAGCGAGTCAGATCGATTTGGCTTCTTCATCGCTCAGTTTGCGGGCGATGGACGCTTTGGTGATGCGAATCTTGACATTCTCCGCAATCTTGAGAATCAGGATGTTTTCTTTTTCCTTTACGCCTTCTATAGTCCCCATAATGCCGCCCGCTGTGACAACTTTGTCGCCACGACTCAGGGATTCTTGCATCAGCCGGTGTTCTTTTTGGCGCTTGGCCTGAGGCCGGAAAATCAGAAAATACATGATGGCAAAAATAAGCAACATCGGCAAAAGCATACCGCCCATGCCTCCTGAACCACTCGAATTGGGATCAGCACCCATTAACAACAAAACCGGTATCACGCTGGCCTCCTTTGGTTGAGAAAATGGATTTTTTCCCGGCTTTTAAAACCGGAAAGGTTATCGAAAAAGAATTCATTGATCCAGTCTATTTTGGGTATAGCGCAAAAGGAAATCGCGTTTCCAGGTCGAATAGCGCTCTCCAAGTATCGCTTTGCGCGCTTTAGTTACCAGATCCAGATAAAAAAAGACGTTGTGATAGCTCAAAAGCCGCAAAACCAAAAGCTCTTTTGCATTAAACAAATGACGCAAATAGGCACGCGAAAAGATCTGGCAAGTCATACACGCACAATCTGGATCGAGAGGCAGCGGATCGCGTTTGTACCTTGCACTTTTGATATTGAGCGGACCGGCGGAAGTAAAAACCGTACCATTGCGTCCGTTTCGTGTGGGAATGATGCAGTCGAACATATCGATACCACGCTCAATTCCTTCGACAAGGTCCTCGGGTTTGCCAACCCCCATAAGATAGCGGGGTTTCTCTGGGGGTAAAATAGCCGCACAGAGTTCGGTCAGATCGTAAAGCGCTTCTTTCGGTTCACCAACGGAAAGCCCGCCGATTGCGTATCCGGGAAAGTCCAGTTCGCACAATTCCAGTGCACAATAGCGCCTCAAATCCTCATAGACGCTTCCCTGGACAATAGCAAAAGGGTATTGCGCATAACCGTGCACAGGCGGATAATTGGAGACGGCTTGAAGGCTTTTTCGGGCCCAGCCCAGGGTCAATTCAGTGGATTTTTTTGCATAGCGATATTCACAGGGATAAGGAACGCATTCATCGAGTACCATCATGATGTCCGACCCAAGATCCCGTTGAATGGAAATGACATTTTCGGGTGTCAAAAAGTGCTGCGATCCGTCCAAATGGGAACGAAAAGTAAATCCCGAAACATCAATTTTGTTCAGTTCGGCCAGGCTAAAAATCTGGAAACCACCGCTGTCGGTTAAAATCGGGGCGTGCCAGCTGCTGAATTTCTGCAGGCCACCCGCACCTCTCACGATTTCGGCACCGGGGCGCAGATAGAGATGATAGGTGTTGCTGAGGATAATTCGCGCACCGATTTCGTGCAACTCGGCAGGCGTCAGAGTCTTAACCGTCGCCTGTGTGCCCACGGGCATAAAGATCGGTGTTGGGATGTCGCCGTGAGCCGTCGATAAAATGCCGGCACGAGCAGAACTGTGCTTGTCGCGACGTAAAAGTCGAAAAAAGACCCCGCGTTCCTGAGCATCCCTCTTTTCGTCCGTTTTTGTCATGCCAGAACCGCTTCCAGAGCCTCGCGAGCTGTTTTAACGGCGATCAGCTCGATCCGTTGAGCGGATGCGTCCTTTTTTTTATTGCTAAAGGGAATAATTGCGCGTTTGAAACCCATTTTTTCAGCTTCTGCGAGACGACTGTCGATATGCGACACCGAGCGCAATTCACCTCCCAGCCCGACTTCTCCCAACAGAATGGCCTCGTGATCAATGGTTTGGTTGCGCATGCTGGAGACAATACAACACATAACACCAAGATCCACCGCGGTCTCATCCACTCGCATACCGCCCACGGCGTTGACAAAGACATCCATGGTGCCAACCCGATAACCGAGTTTTTTCTCGAGTACCGCCAACAACATGGCGATGCGTTTGCTGTCGAAACCCGTCGTGGTGCGCTGCGGCAAACCGTAATTGGTGGGTGTAACCAGAGCCTGAATCTCGAGCAATATCGGACGCGTGCCTTCCATACAGCAAACGACCGCAGAACCGCTGTTTTCAGCCCGGCGTTCGGCAAGAAAAACCGCAGAAGGGTTAGGCACATCCTCCAGCCCCTGATGATTCATCTCGAAAACTCCGATTTCCCGGGTCGATCCATATCGATTTTTAACGGCGCGTAAAATTCGATAAAAATGGTCACGATCGCCCTCGAAAAGAACCAGAGCATCTACCATGTGTTCGAGCACTTTGGGACCAGCGAGATACCCATCTTTGGTCACATGGCCGACCAGAAAGATCGGTAAATTGCGGCTTTTGGCCGTTTGGATCAAAGAAAGGGCGCACTCGCGCACCTGACTGATGCTGCCCGGTGCGCTTTCCAATTTGTCGGTATAGATTGTTTGAATGGAATCGATCACCAATAGTCGTGGTTGCAGAGAATCGACCGAAGCGAGAATTGTCTCGAGATCGGTCTCAGCCAGTATATAGAGTTCTTTCGCCTTCAAAGACAAGCGATCGGAGCGAATTCTGATTTGCTGCAGAGACTCTTCACCGGTGATATAGAGGACTTTGGCGTTGGCGGAAAATAAGGCAGCTTCCTGCAGCAACAGTGTCGACTTGCCGATTCCCGGATCGCCGCCGATCAATACAACGGATCCAGGAACCAGCCCATTTCCCAAAACCCGGTTGAATTCGGTGCTGTGCATAACCAAACGCGGTTCCTGGTCACAGCTGATGTCGTTCAGTTGCTGCACACGGATTTCTGCTTGTTCTTTCCGATCACGAGCATGTCCGGCAGGCTTGATTATCTCTTCAACAAAAGAGTTCCAGGCACCGCAAGCCGGACATTTCCCTTGCCAGCGAGGTGATGCGCTTCCGCAATTTTGACAGATATAGTGCGCTTTGGCTTTTGCAGACATCCGGAATGCGCTCGACAGACCAATGGTAGTTTATTGAAATTTTGCTAGTTAGGAAAAGTATCGAAATTCGCTCAAAAAATCAAGGCGAATTTTTGCGAGCAGCCATCATCAGAACCACAGGCAATTCCATTATGGCAAGGCATTTGTCGAAATTATCCACCCGCGGGGTATGACGATGCAATCGATTTTGTGAAAAATTGACTGCTTTGCACCGAATTTGAGTGTGGACACAGAAATACTTGATCTCTTGCAAACGATTTTGTATTTTTCATTCCGGTTCAGGAAACCGATCGCGCATTCAGCATAACACACATAAAAATGGAGAGCACACAATGAAAGCCTGGCGAATGATGACCGTTTTTCTTTTTTCTCTCCTTTCGCTTACCGCCTGCCAGAAAAAAAATCAGATCAGAGAAAACGAAATCGATCAATTCGTCGCCGTTTATACGGAATATCTTGAGATCATTACGTCGGATACCAGCAAGACAGAAAACTCGGATTTATATATGCAACAAATCCTAAACAAGCATAAAATGTCCAAAGCTGAATTCGACGCAACGATCCAACATCTTTTGCAAAATCCCGAATCGATGAACACCATGCTCGAAAAAATATTGCCCTTGCTCAATCCAAACGATCCGTCAATCGGCAATTAACCCGAAACAGCCTCTTGTTCGAGGCGGCGATCCAATTCGTTCAACAAGTGCAGCAGCTCTTTGCGGGTAACCGGAACGCCGATTTCGATCGCATAGATCTGAAACAAGCCCTCCCGGTGAGCGTGGAAAAAGATCCGAGTTCCATCAGCAGAAAAAACCGGGTGGGTTTCCGCCGTAGGCCAGCCGGTGAGCTGTCGCGTACTTTTAGCCGCCCTATCATACAAAAAAAGGTTATAATCGCCTTTGTCCTTGTTGTAAAACACAAGAAAACGCCCCTCAGCCGACCGATTGATGCCAATTGTTTCTATCGCGAGCCCGCACCCTTTCTTTTCTGCCGATCCATCCAAAGAAATTATGTGGCAGAAAAAGCCCTGCACTTGTTTTTCTGAATAATAGATCCAATTACCGTCCGCTTCAAAACCACCCAGCGTTTTTTGTGCCGGTGTGCTGGTGACGGCACGCGGATAAGTCGGGAGCTGCAAGTCGACGGCCATGATTTGCGGCCAATTTGGGTCGTCGTCTCGATCGGTTTCAGGCAGATAGAGATAAGCAAGCGTGTTCCCGGATGGTGAGACTCTTGGACTCCAATGATCGCCGGATGCGGGGGTCAACATGTCCAGGGTTGCGTCCGAATTGCGTCGAAAAATACGCCGCTGGTTTCCATGTTTGTATCCACTCTGGGTATCGGCGCGGGTGGATGTAAAGACCAACGAGCGTCCGTCGCTGAGATAAAAGGGGCCTTCATCCCGTCCATTGTGAAAGGTCAACCTTTGGATAGTGCCGTCTTGTAGCGATTGGCGATAGATTTCCCAGTTTCCATCGCGATTGCTCTGAAAGGCGATCTCATCGCTGCTCGGAGAGGGCCAGGGGAAGGCGTTGTCACCGTTTCCATCGCTAATACGGGAAATACTAAAAGGCTGGCCAACAATTCTGCCGATCTCTTCACAAAAGGACTGGTGCTCAGGACTATAAAGAACCGTTTTAAATAAATCGATTGCCTGTCCCCTCTCACCCATTTTATACAAGGTCGAGCCTTTTAAAAAGAGTGTTTCAGTGTCGCCGCGGCGCAAATTCAGAGCCTGATCGAAAATACGGGCAGCCTGAATCAGGCTATCCTGACGAAGATAGAGACGGCCGAGGCGGAGTAAATGGGAAGAATTTTCCGGTTCCCGTTTTACGGCTTGCACGGCTCTTTGGGTCTCTTTTTGGAGATCCTCATTCGACCAGTTGCCGCTGCCGGCACAAGCACACAACAGCACTAAAAATACTCGAGAGATCCGATTCATCAGGTCACCTCATTTCGAATTCAATTCGCGAATGATTTTTTCTGCCAGCGAGTGAGAAATTCCCGCTACGGCAGCAATCTCCTCAACCTCTGCCCGGCGAATCGTGTCGATCGTACCAAAGGTGGCGATGAGCGATTCGCGTCTGCGCGGGCCGATTCCTTCGATTCGATCGAGCTCGGATTCGAGGGTGCGTTTTTTGCGCAACTTGCGATGAAAAGTGACAGCAAACCGATGTGCTTCATCGCGAATTTGTCGCAGCAGAAGCACACCCGGCCCATCGGCGGCAATAGCCAATGGCTGAGACTGGCCCGGCAGATAAACCTCTTCCAGGCGTTTGGCCAATGATGCGATGGAGAGGTGATGTAAATCGAGTTCCTCCAGCGCAGAAAGCGCGGCCGATAATTGCCCTTTGCCACCGTCGATCAGTATCAAGTCAGGCAAGGAAGCTTTTTCTTCGGTCAAGCGGCGATAACGGCGCAAAACCGCTTCGCGCATCATGGCAAAATCGTTCAGGGTGCTCTTTCCACGTATACGAAAATGTCGATAACCATTCTTGTCCGGCCGCCCTTGAAAAAAACTGACCATCGAGGCTACGGAATCGCTTCCTTGGATTGTTGAAACATCAAAGGCTTCGATCCGTTGGGGCAAATTGGCAAGGCCGAGTTCGATCTGCAAACTGGTCAGCGCTTCTTCACTTCGAAAACGATCGTCCTTGTGTTGCTTGAGTTCCTGCAGCAGGAGCCGGGCATTTTTTTGGCTCATTCGCAAAAGCTGGGCTTTGACACCTCGTTTGGGAATAGCCAGAACGACACGACCGCCACGCCTGGCATTTAACCACTCCTGCAAAGCTCCTCCTTCTTCAGGCAAAGCACAAGGCAGGCAGATCTCTGACGGGACATCTTGAACCTGTAAATAGTATTGCGGTAAAAACGCCTGTAGAATCGTTCCGATCGTATCATCGCGATCGGTTTCGAGATAAAAATGTTGACGACCGATCATTTTTCCTCCTCGCACCTGAAACACAACAGCACAGGCCACTTTATCTTCTCGGGCAACAGCCATCAGATCACGATCGGAGGACGAGGAATCGATGATTTTTTGCTTTTCCTGAAACGCTGTCAAGTGGTTAAGCTGGTCACGTAAATAAGCGGCGTATTCATAGTCTTTTCTTTCCGCTGCATCGAACATCCGCTGACGCACATCTGTGAGGAGTTGTTCGCGCCGCCCCGCAATAAAATCGCTCACATGATCGATCATCCGACCATAGTCCTGTTGAGAAATAAACCCTTCGCAAGGTCCCGGACACTGTTTGATATGATAGGCCAGACAAACCCGGAATTTCTTTGCGGCGATTTTATCCCGGGTCAGCGCTAGTTTGCAATTGCGCAAGGGAAAAATTTGTTTTAGCGTTTTGAGCAGATTCTTCATGGTTCCGACATCGGTATAGGGACCGAAATACCGGGAGCCGTCGCGATAAACTTTTCGCGTCGGGAAAACCCGCGGAAAAGGTTCGTTGGTAATACGGATATAGGGCCAGGTTTTATCGTCTTTTAAATTGACATTGTATTTGGGTTTGTGCTGCTTGACCAGATTCGATTCGAGGATTAGAGCTTCCACTTCGGAATCGGTTAAAATAATTTCCAAATCCACTATTTGAGATACCAGCCGTTCCGTCTTGGCATCTCGAGTTCGGCTTTTTTGAAAATAGCTTCGAACGCGGTTGCGCAATATTTTTGCTTTGCCGATGTAGATGATACACCGATCCGAATTGCGAAAGAGATAGACACCCGGTTTGTGGGGCAGATTTTCAATTTTCTTTTGTATGTCGATTGGTGCTTTGATCACAGTCTATTCTCATCCGGGGTGCAAAATATTTTGGAATGGTTGGCTGTAAAACATGGCGATCTGAACGATCGACTGAAATGTCTTGCAAAGATACATTTTTTTTCTAAAAAACAAAAGAGCCGATTTCGCGCAAAAGCGAAAACGGCTCATGAGTAAGAAGGTCAAATGACCGGTTAAAAGGCGGCACCGTACATCTCTTCTTATGAATGCCTTTCGTATGATTCTTTGATCAATTTTTCAAGTGTATTTTTGGGTTCCTGAACCAGTTCTTTGGTCACGGTAAACTCTTCACAACTCAACAACCGCAAACCGTACTCATAGTCTCGAAGAAGATCGTTGCAATAAGCTTCAAAATTCTTCCCCTCCGCAGCGGATTTTTCCAGAATGAGGGGAATCGCATTCTCGGCAAACGTGATGATGATCCCATTGCTGGCAAGAAAACGCCGCTGAAAATTTTTAATATAATAATTCACCAACAACTTTTGCAGTTCCTCATCGGGATTGTCGACAACTTGGGATGTTACGGTGAACTGGGTGATCTGGGTATCCGGCAACTTTTTCTCGAATTTGATTAAAACCCGATCGGTCACACTGACCAACCCTCGAGCGCCGGTTTTTTCCTCATAGGCCATTTCGGCGATTCGCTTCAGAGCGCCGTCTGAAAAATCGACCGTGATGTTGTAAGAGGCAAAATCGCGCTTTTTGCCGAGGATGACCGAGCTTTTGGGATTCTTGAGAATCCGATACAGTCCATCGATATCCAAATCGTTGAGCGTCACGACCACAGGAAGCCGTCCGATGAACTCGGATTCGAACCCGTATTTCAAAAGATCTTCGGAGCGGACTTTTTTCAACAATTGAAATTCCTCAACCCGGCTCAGGGCATCGCGCTCCAGATTGGAACGAAATCCGATGGGCTGTTGATTCATTCGGCGACGAATGATATCGGCCAAGCCCGCAAAGGCGCCGCTCATAACAAACAGGATATTTTTGGTGTTTATTTTTTTTCTTGTCACTTT
>JAFGJN010000147.1 GCA_016929055.1 Candidatus Zhuqueibacterota bacterium | reverse complement strand
CTCGCGGATGGCGGTCGAGGTGGGCACCACGCCCCAGGCAAGCGCACCGCCGCGTTCAAGATGGGCCTTGACCGAGTCTCTGTACATGGCGATCGTTTCGCCGTATTCAAACGCGTCGAAATTGACCAGGTCGACACCGGCATCGATGAGAATGCTCCATTCGGTGTTGCCGCAACAGTGCACACCGGCGATGGCGTTGTCGGCATGGATCGCTTCGATAACTTCGGCCAGATGGGCGACTACGTCCTCGCGCTTGACCGAAACATAGGTCGAACTGCCGAAAGCGGAGAGAATCGGTTCGTCGACAAAGCAGATGATGCGCTCGGCAAAGGGCTGGAATTTTTGGATCTGCCACCGGCATTTCATCGCCAGAGCTTTGATGATGACGTCGCGGAATTCCTCGTTGTAATAAATTGCGCGCTTGTTTTCATCGACGATGGTCAGGGCGAAACTGCAGGGGCCGGTGGTCTGAACTTTGACGAAAGGCAGTTTACTGACGTGGTTTTGCAGCCGTTTTTCCAGGGCATAGATGCCTTTGGAAAAGTCGGGACTGATCGCCAGTGCCGAACAATCGCCGGTGCCTTCGTCCGGATCCATGGCCATCATATAGGCTTCATAGAATTCGGCGAACGCTTCGGAATAATCTCCGGAGGTATCGATATAGAGGCGACCTTTCTCCCTGTCTATGATGCTGCAGGGAATACCTTCGGAATATTGGACTTCCATCTGTTCGTTGAGTCCTAATTTAGGCAATTGCGGCCAGATCGGCGCTTCGGGAAGGCGGTTCAGCGAGACATCGATGGCGTGGTCGACGTCGGTAAAGGGCATGCTGCCGATTCCGGTGGCCATAAATTTGGGTTTATGGATGGTCATGACGGATCTCCCTTGAATTCGATGTGATGATTCAGGCGTTTACGGCTTGTCGCATGGCTCGAATGTGCTCCGGCGTGGTTCCGCAGCATCCACCGATGATTTGGGCGCCGGCGCGGATGATGGCCGGAACCAGGTCGGCCATTCGCTCGGGTGAATCGGGAAAGACATCTTTGCCGCCGATGTTTTGCGGCAATCCAGCGTTGGCATGGACGAGAATGGGCGTGTCGCCGGCCACTGGTTTCATTTCGGTGACGATATCGATCATGCGTTCGAGACCGTTGCCGCAGTTGGTGCCGATGATGTGGGCGCCTGCATCCAGGGCGGTCTGTGCCGCTTCGATGGGGGATACGCCCATCATAGAGCGGTAGGTACCGTGCACGGTGCGTTCCAGGGTAAAGGTACAGATCACTTCACAGGTGGTGTGTTCGCGAGCAGCGCGCACAGCCAGCGCCGCTTCATCGAGGGCGCTCATGGTTTCAACACAGATCGCATCGGCACCGCCTTCGGCCAGAGCCAGGGCTTGTTCCTTAAAGGCGTCATAGAGTTCCTGTTCGGTCACATCGCCCATGACCAGCATTTTTCCGGTGGGGCCGATGGAGGCGATGACCCAACGATCGGGGCCAGCGGCGCGGCGGGAGATTTCAGCAGCAGCGCGGTTGAGCTCGGCGGCCCGGTCGGCGAGGCCGTAATGGTCGAGTTTGAAACGCGATCCACCAAAGCTGTTGGTTTCGATCATGTCGCTGCCGGCGTCGATATAGCTTTTGGCGATATCGAGAACATCGTCCGGACGCTCGACACACCACAACTCGGGACATTCGCCCGGCTGCAATCCTTTGGCCTGCAAAAAGGTGCCCCACGCACCGTCGGAGATGAGAACGCGGCCGCTTTTAACCGCGTCGACGATCGATGTTTTGGCCATTGCCTGTGCTCCTTATTGTTCAGGTTTCCCGAACCACCAGGTCCGGTTGTAAGACGTATTGATCGAGCGAAACATCGGCGCCCTGACGATAGCCGTCGATGATGCCGGTGGTCAGAGCGGCCATTTTGGCGTAATGGGGATCGATGGAGGTGATGGCCGGCGTGAAAAAACGCGCCAGATCGGTGTTGCCATAGCTGACCAGCGCCACCTGATCGGGAATCGGGATGTTTTTGTCTTTCAGCCGGCCCAGGATGCGCACCGCATCCATATCATCGCAACAGAAAAAACCGCTTACCTGGTGGGGCGAAAAGGTTTTCGAGTCGATGCTGTCGAGGTCGTCGATGATCGTACAGGTGCAGTGCGGATCGGCCTGATGGATGTGATTCACAAAGGTTTCCTGCATCACCTGTTGCACCATATTGTGTCCCGGCCAGGTGGTGTTTTTGATATAGCCGATAGATCGGCAACCGCGTTGCAGCAAATAGGTGGCAGCGCGGTGCACGCCGAGGTCATAGCTCTGGATGACATAGGGAAACGGCGATCCGGTCATGGTGTGGTTGATCAAGGTGACGAGCGTTTTTCCGGTTTGCAGCCGTTTGTAAAAAGCAGCGGTTTGCGATTCGTCAAAAGTTGGGACGACGATCACGGCTTCGTACCGGGCATTGATCAGGGAGCCAACCAGGCGGATTTCTTCCTGCCAGTTATTGTAATCGAGAAAGAGTTCGAGTCGGCGATCCAGGGGCGCCATCTGCCGCCGCAAATGGTGGATGAGGTGTTCGATTTGGCTGGAAAAATAGGGAACAATCACACCCCAGAGGTCGCTTGGCGGGCCGAGGTCGGCGATAAAGGAGCCTTTTCCCGGTTTTTGGACGATGAGATTTTCGTCGCGCAGCGTTTGCAGCACCTTTTTGGCGGTTTCGCGGGAAACGCCATGGCGGTGAATGATCTCGTTGATCGAATCGATTTGAGCGCCGGGAGGATAGTGTTGAGTCAGGATCGATTGGCGGTAATGATCGACCAGAGTCCGATAGATGGGCGTAGGCCCGCTATTTGCGGCGGCGGTTTTCACAATAGTGCAGTATAGAAAGTGAAAAAATAAAAAGCAAGCAAAAACCATCACATCACATCAGGGTTAAAAAATTAACCCCGGGGTTAATTTTTTATTTGTTTCGAACGGAAAGGGGTTAGAGACGCATGAATTATACGTTTTTATCAAATACGCCTTGCGGTTTTTATGGATAATCAATATTTTGTTTTAATTTTTTGGTGTCGATGGCTGGCAGAATTTCTATTCTTTTGTCAACAAATCGAGGTACAATCAGTCGCGAGGTAACGGTGAAAAAAACTCTATTCTCTCTATTCTTGGTCTCTCTGCCTCTGATGGCCCAGCAGCAGAAAATCGTGATCGACTGCCCCACCCGATCGGCGGAAGAGTTCGGGCAGCTCGCCGATCTGGCGGTCGAAATCGGAGCCACACATGTGGTCGTCAGCCATTTGCCCAAGAGCCGCTGGCAATGGGAACTCGATCGCAACGATCCCTATCCGAACTGGAATATGCACAATCCCGCTCTCTTTAAGATCATTGTTCCGCGCGATTTTTCCGGTCTGCTGCCCCAGGATTCAGCTGATCGCAATCTGGCGATTGTTCGTCAAAGAGCGCAGGTGCTCCATTCTCACAATCTAAAAGCGGCCATGCGTTTATGCGAACCTGCCTGGTTACCGGAGGCGGTTTGGGAAAAATATCCCGAATGGCGGGGCCCCCGTTGTGAACATCCGCGTCGGGCGCGCAACAAATATTACAGTCCTTGTGTCGACCGGCCCGAGATTCTCGAGATCTACCAGCGTACGTTTCGGCAGCTGTGCACCGTGGTGCCGGTCGAATCGATCGATATGCTGACCAACGATTCCGGCGGTGGGTTTTGCTGGAGTGCCAGCTTGTATCCCGGTGTAAATGGTCCGGTCTGGTGTGAGTCGCGCAGTTATGCCGAGCGCGTGGTTGGTTTTTTACATGCTCTGCAGCAAGGGGCGCGTGAAGCCGGTATCGAAAGCGAAATTTCCGTGCATTACGGATCCGGACAGATCTCGCGTGCTGAAGTGGTATCGGTGGTCAGCCATCTGGAGCCCGGTCAGGCGATCAATGGCCAGACACGCACCGGCCGGGTTCTGGATGCTGCTGTCGGCTATGGCTATTATACGAGTGCGGTCAATCCGGTGCGCGGTATTCCACAGCCGATTCGTTTTGTCGAGAGTCTGGATCGTGCATTCCGCCTTAATGAAGCCAGCGTGAAAATCCAGATGACCGAATTCGGCATTCCCGAGCATTTGCAGCTGTTGCGCAATTATTCCGACGAACACGGTCTGTTGCAGCGCGCTGAACTCTTGCATCGGACGGCGGCTGAAATGGTCGGTGAATCACAGGCCGCCGACTTGGTGCAGGTCTGGGAAGAAATCGATCATGCCACCAAACGGATCATCAATCTGGTCGGCGATCCGATCATGATTGTGGGGGTGGTCAATCAGAGGTGGTTGAATCGACCCTTTGTGCCTTTTCCCATGGAATTGACAGCCGCGCAAAAGTCGATCTATCGTCCGTTTCAATTCCAGGCCAACAGCGAAAAAGACGCTGCCGATCTGATGAATCTGCAGGGATTTGAGATCATCAATGGCTATTCAGGAAGTCTGCTCGCACGGACGGCATTTGAACAGAGCATCAGCCATGTAAGCCGTGCGATCGAGGGAGTCGATGCCTTGAATCTCGATGTGGATAGGGGTCTTCATTTCAGGCGATTGGGTGAACGCTTGCGGGTTTTGCGCTGCTGTTACCGTACGGCCAAACACGCCATTCAGTACCAGGATATTCTCGATCGAACCGACTATGACAATCCACCGGTCGAGGAAAATATTTATCCGGTGGAGGGCGACCAGAAGCTGCGGGAATTGCAGGTGATAACGCGAGCCGAGGTGGACAATATGATCGAATTGATCGGTCTGATCGAACGCGATCCGGGATTCTATATTGAACTGGCTCAGACGGAATCAGAAGAGGATATTTTTACCTATGGGCCGAAAATTGTCGAACAGTTGAGGGAAAAAATTCGCATCATGCTCGACCGTGAACTGGATGCCAATCGACTCTATATTCGCCGCCAAGGTTAAATTTTTAACCCCGGGGTTAATTGGTTATGAGCGATTTTCATCCCCAGCGCGAGGAGTATATTGCGCGCATCAACCGCGTCATCGACTATATCCATGCCCACCTCGACGAGGATCTCGATCTGAGACAGCTGGCTGGTGTCGCCCATTTTTCGCCCTATCATTTTCATCGCCTGTTTCGGATGATCATGGGCGAAACTCTCAACGCCTTTGTGCAGAGAGTTCGTATCGAAAAGGCGGCTGCGCAACTGCTCTTCCAACCGCGGAAAACCATCACCGAGATCGCGCTGGATTGCGGGTTTTCCGGTTCATCCGCCTTTGCCCGCGCTTTTCAGGGCGCTTATGGTGTCTCCGCCAGCCGCTGGCGTGCAGGTGAGGGCGGAGTTGGCGGCAAGCTCGGCAAAACGGAAAGCAAGATCGGTCAAGTGCTGCGCAACAAGCGCAAAGCTTTTCACATCACCACCTCCTATATTGAAGGCATCATCACCCAAACCTTATGGAGGATTGAAATGAAAAGCGAAAAACCGATTCACGCCCAGGTCGAGATCAAAACGCTTCCCGAAATGACAGTCGCCTATCTCCGCCATGTCGGCCCCTATCAAGGCGACAGCCAACTGTTCGGCAAGCTCTTTGACAAACTGTTCAAATGGGCGGGTGCTCGGGGATTGTTGCGTTTTCCCGAGACGCAGGTGTTGAGCGTCTATTACGACGATCCCGAGCTGACCGATCACGACAAACTGCGGGTGGATGTCTGCCTGACGGTGCCGGCCGATACGCGAACAGATGGAGAAATCGGCAAAGCGACTCTTCGTGGCGGCCGCTATGCAGTGGCGCGATTTGAATTGGGCAGCGATCAGTTTCAGCAGGCCTGGGATGCGGTCTTTGTCGGCTGGCTGCCCGAGAGCGGCTATCAGCCCGATGACGGACCGTGTTTCGAGCTCTATCACAACAATCCCGATGAACACCCGGATCACAAACATATCTTTGATATCTGCGTTCCGGTCAAACCGCTTTAAAAATTAACCCCGGGGTTAAAAATTAACCCCGGGGTTAATTCAGATCTCTTCATCGTCGAAATAGAGATTGATATTTTTCACGCCTTCCACACGCTTCAGTGCCCGCACCAGTTCAACATTGCCGTCCGCGCGTTTCAGCTGCACCGAAAACGACAGCTCGAGACTCTCGCTTTCACCAATCGTTCGTACATTGATGACTCGATGGTTGCGGCAGTGTGCTTGTAATACCGGCAGATATTCCGGCTCTCCATTCCCTGGAGCCATAAAGGTGAACTGAAGCAGAATCTCTTGTTGGGCGCTGTAGGGCAGACGGGATTTTGACAGCACGAGGATGATGATGCTTACACACAGCGTTCCGAGGATGGCGATCTGATGATAGCCCACACCAGCAGCCATTCCCACGGCCAAAGCGAAAAAGATAAAGACGATATCGAGCGTATCCTTGACCGCGGTGCGAAAGCGAATGATCGACATCGCACCCACCAGGCCGAAAGCACGCGCCAGATTGTTGCCGATCACCATCAGCACCATCGCGGTGATCAGTGTGAGAAGGATCAGCGACTTGTAAAAGTTGGCCGAATAGCCAGCTCCGCGGTAACTTTTGCGATAAATCAAAGCGATAAAGAGTCCACAGGCCAGGGCCAGGAGAAAATTGCGAAGAATATCCCATCCGCTCAAGGGAAAAAGGTTCAAAATGTTCAGATCATTCAGCATGTTCAAAATCCCGGTTCGGGGTTTTAAAATATCGCACCGCACTTCCGGCGGTAAAATCCGGGTGCGAATCCAGAGCGAGGACATATTTGGATAGCGAACGGCGGTTGAGGCCGAAATTTCGAATCAGAGTTTTCATCCAGCTGGGTACGCGCCCGTTAAACTTGAGTTCAAAAATTAAGTGACCGGGCAGAGTTTCGGTAAACCCGCTGTCCTGATAGAGCCGGTCAAAATCGGCGTAGAGGATGCTGCGAACGTTCTTGTCAAAGGTCAGGCGCAACGTGGGATCGAATTTGCCGAAATAGGCTTCTCGTTCATAAGCGATCAGCACAACTGGACGCAAATTTTTGCGATGGTAATGGAAGAGAAATTTTTGCGCCTGTACCGCGGTCAGGTTTGCCTCGGAACCGTCGAGGATATAGTCTTCGATGCGGCTGGTCCGCAGCAGGTCGGACAAGTTACGGTAATAAAGCGGTGCGCGATTTTTGGAAATTGCGCTGTTCTTTTTACGCTTGATCTCCAGAAAAACGATACTGTCCTGTTCTTTGCGGTCATATCCGCGAATGCGGAATTTTTTGCGGTTTTTCAAACCTTCGACTTTGGTGTGGTAACAGTCCAGTGCAGGCGAATCGCAGTACAAGCTGCGCACGCGATAGTGCCCTTCGGGACGGCAGGCGATGTAGGGATCGGGCCCGACAAACGGCAGGACAGCCCGGCGCAAGGATTCGAGGCGTTCCAGGGGAACCAGGTATTTGTATTCCAGCCGGATCGATTTGGTATGACGGGTCATTTTTTGAGGTGCTTTCCGAGATAATCCAGGATCAGGAGTCGCAGCGGCAACGGATCGCAAGAGATTTTTGCTTGGACAAACATGCCGGAAAGCAGCTGCTCGGGCTCGTGCTCCACAAGAGCCAGCACCATACGGCAGGGTTTGCCGCTGATCAGATGCAGTCCGGGTTCTTTTTGCAGAATCACTCCCTGCCAGATGGGGACGTCGTTTTGCCCGGAAAAATTCACCTGCAGTCCGGCGCGAATCGCCCGGGCATCACGCTGCAAAATGGGCATGATCGCCACGCTCGTACCGGTTTCAGAGAGGATCAACAGGGTGTCGGATGCGAACGAGCGCTCGATCTGGCCAGCAAAGGGGGCGGCAATCCGTTTCAGGGACGCGATCTGTTGGTTGATAAACTCGCTTTCCTTTTCAAGCCTCTGGACGGTTGCGCGGCTTTGTTCCAAAATTTCGTTTTTTTCTCCGCTCTGAAGAACTGCGAGTTCGGCCTCCCTGATGTGAACCTCGATCTGTCGACTTTTCAGATCGTCGCGGGCGATCTGGACTTCCTGCTCGGCAACGTGGTTTTTGGCGAGCAATTCTTGCAATCGCCGGGTTATTTTTTCCTGCTTTTCAGCTTCGGCCCTGGCCAGGGCCAACCGTTCTTTGGCAAGGCGCTGCACATCGCCTTTGGCGCCGGTCGAGTGGACAGCCAGTTCGTTCCGGGCAAGCACCAGCTCCCGTTCAAGAGCCAGTCGCTGCCACTCCAGGCTGTTGCAAACGAGTGATCCCAGCGAATCGTTTTTCTGGACGAACGCACCGGCACGAATCCAGGGAACGAGACTGAACTCCACCTCGTCGCCGCGTTCAAAGAGTGTCGAACGGTAGGCCGTACCCACACCCGATCGATAATCGGTAATAAAAGCTGTAAGCTGCCCGCCGCCGTCATGTGCCAGGATCCATTGCCGGGTTGGATAAAATCGAGCTGTCGCTTTGATGGAACGGGGAAATTCGATCGGACAGAAAGCGACAAGAAAGAGAGCGATCAATATGACGGTGGTGACAAGCTTTTTTTTGCGGTGTAGAGAGGGAACCTTTAAAATCATGTCAAATCATTTCTATACAAAACAAGTTCAGTGTGATTTTGCCCAGCTGGAAAAAACCGATTTGCGGTAATGGTAAAAAGACTATCAATCTGCCGGACGATCGTTTTTTTAATCTAGAGCGAGTTGCCCTATCATCGCCTGGGCAGGGGCACCCAATGGAAGAGTTTCGATCAAATCTTCGCTGACAATTTAGTTGATCAGTTGAGAACCGAGATTGAAAGTCGATCAACAGATCAGCGATTATGCTGTTACGGCCGGATCGTTTGGGAGTCCTTTTTTCGCCGGTCGTGAAACCGGGCATGACTTATCTAAGTAAAGCATTTTATTGTAAAATAAAAGGTTTTTTTCTGATCTTCCAATTGAAAAGAAAAGGGACAGCCTCGTGCGGAACAGGCGTTTTGTCTTGTCCGCCTGTCTTTTTCTGGGTTTGGCAATTCCGTCCGTGGGTATCAAAACCCCAAAGGGGGCGCCCTCTATCATCAGGTCAAAGTTGCGCAGCAGGTTGGTCTGTTTGGCCTATTCAGCGCCGGGCAGAACGCGATACTGCGGAACCCGGCCCGCGGACTAAAATATTCGTTGCAAACCAGCGAAAATGTTTGTATTCTATAATCGGGACCAGACACAAAGCGGTTTGTGCTTGTCTCAATTCCCCGTGATAGCTGTCGCGGGAGTGGGGTAAAGAATGGCCATAAGGATCCCAATCGTCCCTCAACCGATTGTGCCGTCAGGATCGGGTTTGCTCCTCCAGCATGTATCTAACCCGCCTTGTGCGCTTGTCCTCGTTTTCCGCAGGTTATCTTGTCAAAAAAAGATTCCTTCGAATAGCCGTCTGTGGGGAGGGGATGGCGGACTTTCGGCAGGAGAGGAAAGGAGATCTGAATTGAATCTGTATATCGGCAATCTCGATTTCGACGTGACCGACGACGATCTGCGCAAGGCCTTTGAAGCTTATGGCGAGGTTGCGTCGGCAAAAATAATCATGGATCGCTACAGCAATTCTTCACGCGGTTTTGGGTTTGTAGAGATGCCCAACAACTCTGAAGCCGATGCAGCGGTCAAGGCATTGAATGGTGAGATGCTCAAAGGCAAACGCCTCAAGATCAGCGAAGCCCGACCCAAGACGGAACGTCGTCATGGCGGCGGCGGCGGCGGTGGCGGCCATCGCGGTGGGGGTGGTGG
>JAFGJN010000146.1 GCA_016929055.1 Candidatus Zhuqueibacterota bacterium | reverse complement strand
GAGCAAAGGTGCCACTTGCGCCGACCTGCGCTCGCTGCAGACCACGGCCTGCACATCGTAAGATGAAACCAGCAGCCGCCGCACCAAATGCAGGCCTTCGACGATAAACAAACCCTGCGCCCGCGCTATACGGCGATCCTTGAGGTCGCGGAAGGGGGCCAAACGTGGATCGAGGGAGGAATCGATACGGATGGTATACGGCATGATCGCACTCGAACTGGACAGGGTGGCATAGTCCGCTTAATCGATGAGTATTTTCTGCTGCTCAGAACGCAAACCCTTTGTAATAGAGCCCAATCGCTAAAGCGCACATGAGCAACAAAAACAGCAGCGATTGGTTTTTATCTTTAGAAAAACGCCCGACAACCACACGCAGGCTGACAACTCCGAACAACGCGCCGCTGAGAAGCAGAACTTCAAAATAATTGTTCACATCTTTTGGCCGTAAACCCAGACGAAAAAGCGCCAGCCACACCAGATAGGGCAGCACAAAGAGCGCCAAGTCAAAGATATTCCAGTTGAATTTTTTCAGATCCGCACGCCAAAAAATCAGCGACAGTCCTCCACCGGGAAGCAGATAAAAGACCCCCCAGAGCTGCAGCCACTCTTTCCAATTGTAAAAAAGTGTGGAAAGATTCATTTTCTCCTCGCCAGCACAACAATCCCGCTAAAAAATCAAAGCTCGGCGAATCGAGCGGTGATTTCCGCAATCTGTTCAAATTTTGTCAACACCTGACCGCCCGATTCACCCATGCGATAGGTATCCTTGTCGAGTCGGCCGGCAGGATCGAGTTCGTTCAGCACATTGCCCTGCTGAAGGTCTACTTTTTCTTTGGCATAGGGCCACAGGCGAAAGGATCCGCCGGTAATTTCGTCGATCAAGACCACCTCATCGCCGATGATCCCGTACTCGAGTTTCATATCGACGAGTTGAACGGCAAACCGGGCAAACGCCTCTTCGAGGATGGTGAAAACCTGACCATTGATTTCGCGCATGGTCATAAACTCTTTTGCCCCCTTGCTGCGAACGATATAATCGATATAGCCCGGGTCGAGCATGGGATCGTGCAGGGGGTCATCTTTGTAGTGAAATTGGGTTATCAGAGGATCGAATCGGGTTCCTTCATCGACGTCGCCCCATTTGAGGATGGAGCCGGCGGCGACACGGCGCGTCACCACTTCGAGGTTAATCTTGCGGTCGAGCTTTTCCACCAGAGCCACCTTTTCTTCCGGTGTTTCCAGATAATGCGTCCGCACTCCGCGGCGATTGAGATAGCCAAAGATGTCGCGATTGGTTTTCCAATCCACCAATGCTTTTCCGGCGATGACATCGTGTTTAACACCATCTCCAGCGGTGATGTCGTCCTTGAAACGCATATAGACAGTTTTGGGATTGTCCGGATTGGCATAGATGATCTTGGTCTTGCCCTCTGCAATAACAGGCAAACGATCAAAAGAAATTGGCATTTTCTTCTCCTTGCTGATAAATCACCTCCCGAGCGTGCGCCGGTGTCGGCCCCTCTCCTCGTGGGCTCATGCGTCAAGGCAGCTGGGCACCGTACGCCCCTGTGCTACGCGGTTTAATGAACAATACAAAGGACAGAGAGAAAAAGCAATCAAAAAAGCTCATGCGGAACCGCTTAACCGAGTTGTATACGGCTGCCGCCAGCGGCTGTGCTGGCATCGGCCGCCTCCATAAAGGCGAAAATCGCCTCGGTCTCCCGGCGCGAAACCGGCGATGCGCCGGTGCGGAAAAAATTCAGGATCTGCTGCAGCAGCGGTCCAAACAGCGATTCACCCCCATACTGCACGGTGCGGATGGCATGTTCGGCGTAAAGGGTCGCACCATAGCCGGCATATCCTCTGCGAATACCGCGAAAGATGCCGATGCGTTCATTGCTCCAGCAGCCGATTGTCGCCTCAGAGTCTTGCTGCTTTAGACGCATGAGGCTGTGGCTATCGGGTCCAAGAACGGTGAACAGCATTTCGACACCGTGAATGCCGTACCACATCAGGTCGGGATGATGCCGTTCCAGGGGACAGGGAGAATAGGCCTCGCATCCAACGATGGCACCCAATGCCGGATCAGCGATCGCTTCGACCAGTCCGGGATAAAAGCGCAGGCTCGAACTGCTGAAAAGCGGCGTGCCTCTCTCTGCTGCTCGATCAAAAAGAGTGCGAACATCCGCCAGCGAAGCCGCCATGGGTTTGTCTATAAACAGCGGCAATCCGGCATCGATGACCGGTTCAGCCTGACTGCGGTGCACACGGCCGTCGACGCTGGTCAACAGCACCGCATCCACCTGGGGCAGGAGTGCTGACACATCATCCACCACCGGCACGCGATACTGATGGCGGATTTCCCGAGCAAAACCGTCGATGCGCTCGGCGCTGACGCGAATATCGGGACTACCGCCAATCACCGCCGCTGTGATACGGCCGCCGGGCACATGATCCGGATGATCGGGCTGGTTGATGGCGCGAACAAACGCCGGGGCATGCGAGGTATCCAGACCGATTAAACCGATGCGCAATTCATGAGTCATAAATACTCCTCTGCTGCCAGCTGCACCGATTCTCAGCGCAATCCATATTTTTCCACCACAAAGTCGATGTCCTTGTCCCCTCGTCCGCTCAGATTGACCAGAATGGACTGCCGCAGCTTTTCCTGGGCCAGTTTGAATGCAAAAGCAACGGCATGTGCGCTCTCCAGAGCGGGAATGATTCCCTCTTTTTTGCTCAGGGCAAAAAAGGCGTCCAGACACTCGTCGTCGCTTATGGAGACATATTCCACCCGTTTCTGATCGCGAAACATGGAATGTTCCGGCCCAACTCCCGGATAATCCAGGCCGCTGGCGATGGAATAGACCGGGGCGGGCTCACCGTTTTCATCCTGAAGCAAATAGCACCTGAAACCGTGAATGACGCCGGGCTTGCCATAGGTAAGGGTCGCGGCATGCTCGCCCTTTTTGGCCGATAACCCCAGCGGTTCGACACCGTAAAGGGTGCAATCCGATTCGTCGAGAAAAGCGGAAAAAATTCCCATGGCATTGCTGCCGCCACCGACACAGGCGACCACATTGTCCGGCATTTCACCCGTCATCTCGTAAAACTGCTCGCGAGCTTCGACGCCCACCACGCGCTGAAAATCGCGCACCATCATCGGAAACGGATGCGGACCCACCACCGATCCGATGCAATAGAGCGCGGTGATGGGATCCTTTAAATAAGCCTGAAAAGCCGAATCCACCGCTTCTTTCAGAGTCCTGAGACCATGAGAGACCGGCACCACTTTGGCGCCCAGAATCTGCATGCGAACCACGTTCGGATGTTCTTTAACGATATCCACTTCGCCCATATGAATTTCACATTCGAGGCCAAAATAGGCCGCCGCCGTTGCCAATGCCACGCCATGCTGACCGGCTCCGGTCTCGGCAATCAATTTCTTTTTGCCCATATAGTTGGCCAATAGCGCTTCGCCCATGCAATGGTTCAATTTGTGGGCACCGGTGTGGTTGAGGTCTTCGCGTTTCAAATAAATCCGCCCACCATATTCGTCCGAAAGCCGTTTGGCGAAATAAACCGGCGTAGGTCGACCCTGAAAATGTTTGCGAATATTGCGCAACTCGGAGATAAATTGGTGCGATTTGCTGATCGAATAATAGGCATCCGTGATTTTGTCCATCTCTTTCTGCAGTTCCGGGGGAATGTAGCTCCCGCCGAATTCGCCATACAACCCTTTGTTGTCGGGAAAAGCTTTAAAATAGTCGCTCATGTCGTGTTCTCCTCATCAGAGCCTGGTCTGCCAGTTTCAACCCCGATCGATTGAAAACAAGTACGGGGGATTTTCGATTGAATTTTTCAAGGTATGAAAAAACAGCGAATATGGCAAATCGTTTATATTGAAAGGGAATCCCCCCCCAAAAAAATGTCCCTTCGCGTGTGGCAACCCTCATCTCATCACCGCCGGTTTGGCCGGGCAACAAATCACCACTTTGGATCTTTGAGAGATGAAAATTCCTTTTGATATCCTGCTGCAAAATGATTACACTGTTTAAATCGCCTCACATTGTTTGTATCTTATCTGGAGACCGACCTTGAACGAACTGGATCGAGCCAGAAGCATCGAATTGCCCGCTCCCGAACGCGACCGGGCTCTGGTCGCCTTTGACCAACAGATCGAGCGCTGGGGTATAACACTTCCCGATGTCGAGCCGTTGGTTCTCGATTTCGGCCTGGGAAAATTCGACTCTATCGGATTGATCGAGGTGTGGATTGCCAACGAAATTCAGGCCGGTTACTGTGGCAAATATCTCTATGTAGCGGACGGTCAAACCTGTCCCCTCCATCACCATCGGAACAAGCACGAAACCTTTTTTCTGCTCAAAGGTCGATTGCGGGTAAACTATGGAGAGCAAAACCGTACCCTGCGCGCTGGGGATGTCCTGACCGTGACACCACCGATTGCCCACAGTTTCTGTGGCATCGGTCCTGCGCTCCTGTTGGAGCTGTCGCAACCCTGTCTGATCGACGACAATTACTTTAGCGATATCCGCATCCCGATCGGTGGAAATTTTAAAAAAAAATCATAAAATCCGGCTCACACTAAAAAAACAATAAAAAATACCCTGGCGATGACAAGAGAATCCCGCACTGAAAAAAATCAGCTTTTCGACGCCATCATTATCGGTGCCGGACCGGCCGGACTGATGGCAGCGATCGCGAGCCATCAACCGGGGCGCAAAATCTGTATTCTGGAGAAAATGCCGCTGCCGGCGCTCAAACTCAAGATCTCCGGCAAAGGTCGCTGCAACATCACCAACGCAGCCGAACGGCGGGATTTTCTATCGCATTTCGGCCCCAACAGTCGCTTTCTCAAACCCGCTTTTGCCAATTTTTTCAACACGGATCTGATCTCTTTTTTTGAATCTCTCGGCATTCGCTTCAAACTGGAGCGCGGCGGGCGCTGGTTTCCCCAAAGCGACGATGCCCATGAAATCGTTCGAGCGCTGTTCGGACACATCCGCAACCTCGGCATCACACTGCAGACCCACTCGGCGGTCGCCGACATCTTGCCCTTGCCGGACGGCGAGCTGCAGGTCACGGTCAGCGATTCCTCCCGCAAAACCGGGGTGCCGGAGACGAAAATCCTGATCGGCAAACGGGTGGTGTTG
>JAFGJN010000145.1 GCA_016929055.1 Candidatus Zhuqueibacterota bacterium | reverse complement strand
TTCTGATTGAGAGTGCCGTTCAATTCAGCTCTTTAAATCGATCGGCCGAGTCGGCTGCGGGCGGTAAAACCGATGAACAGAATGCGGCAGAGGAGGATCAATGAACATCGACATTCCTGCATTAAATGCGCGAATCGAAAAGGAAAGCGCTTTTGTGGACAAAATCACCGATCAGGTCAGGCAAGTTATCGTCGGCCAGCAGTATATGGTGGAACGGCTGCTCATCGGATTGTTGGCCGACGGGCATATTCTGCTGGAAGGCGTTCCGGGATTGGCCAAAACCCTGACCGTCAAAACCCTGGCCGACACCGTCAAGGCGGATTTTCAACGTATCCAGTTTACGCCGGATTTGTTGCCGGCAGACATTGTCGGCACCATGATTTATGATCAAAAGAACAACGAATTCAATCCCAAAATCGGGCCGATTTTTGCTAACCTCATACTGGCAGATGAGATCAACCGTTCTCCGGCCAAAGTACAATCCGCACTTTTAGAGGCGATGCAGGAGCGTCAGGTCACGATCGGAGAAAAGACCTTTGTTCTGCCCTCGCCATTTTTAGTGCTGGCGACACAGAACCCGATCGAGCAGGAAGGAACCTATCCGCTTCCCGAAGCTCAGGTGGACCGTTTTATGCTCAAGCTTTCCGTCGGTTATCCCAATCGCGAAGAAGAATTGGAGATCATGCGCCGAATGACTCAGGTCTTGGTACCGTCGGCACAAGCGGTGGTCTCGCCCAAAGAGATTGTCGCCGCCCAAAAAGCGGTTTTTGATGTATATATCGATCCCCGGGTTGAAAACTATATCGTCGATATCGTTTTCGCCACCCGCAATCCCAAAGAGTATGGACTGGAAGATCTGGCTGGTTTGATCGAGTACGGCGCTTCACCGCGCGCTTCGATCTATCTCAGCAAGGCAGCCAAAGCGCATGCTTTTTTGCGACGACGTGGTTATGTAACGCCTGAGGACGTGCGAGCCATCGGTATGGATGTTTTGCGCCATCGTATCCTCCTGACCTATGAGGCCGAGGCGGAAGAGATCAGCAGCGAAGATCTGGTGGCGCGTATCATCAACCGTATCGAAGTACCCTGATTAAAGGCTCGGGATTTCAGCCGTCAGCGAAGGAGCCGGATGTGATACCCAAGGAAATCATCAAAAAGGTCAAACGGATCGAAATCCAGACACGCGGACTGGTAAACGATATTTTTTCCGGAGAATACCATTCGGTGTTCAAGGGACGGGGGATGGAATTTTCCGAGGTCCGCGAGTATCAATACGGTGATGATATTCGCACCATCGATTGGAACGTTACAGCCCGCACAGGGCATCCGTATGTCAAGGTTTTCGAGGAAGAGCGCGAACTGACTGTGATGTTGCTCGTCGATGTCAGCCCTTCCGGAGAATTCGGTACGGTGCAGCAGATGAAGGGCGAGGTGGCGGCGGAAATATGCGCCATGCTCGCTTTTTCGGCGATCAAAAACAATGACAAAGTCGGATTGATTATTTTTAGCGATCATGTGGAAAAATACGTGGCGCCGAAAAAGGGGAAACGTCACGTGCTTCGGGTTATTCGCGAGATCCTCTATCACAAACCCCAGGGCAGCGAAACCAATATTACCGACGCGTTGCAGGTTTTGTCGCGTGTCACCCGCCGGCGGGCGGTCACTTTTCTCATCTCCGATTTTATCAACACCGGTTACGAGAAAGCGCTGCAGATTGCCAACAAACGACACGATCTGGTCGCTATAACCATCACCGATCCCCGCGAGGAAGAGATGCCGGCGATCGGGTTCATCGAGCTCGAGGATGCAGAAACCGGCGAAACGCTTCTGGTCGATACCGGAGATGCGCGAATACGGCGGGAATTCGCCCAGTCGGCCCTTTCGCGCCGGCAGAAACGTGCGCTTCAGTTCCGATCCATGAACGTCGATTTTATCGATATCAGTACCGATCGATCCTATGTCGATCCATTGATCCGTTTTTTTCGCATGCGTGCCAAACGATTTCGTTGAGTTTGTCGACAGGAGGAAAGAATGAAAAGGCTTTATGGTGCCTTGTTGATTTTGCTGCTGATTGCTTCGACCGGTTGCCGGCAGGAAAGCACATTGAATGTGCATCCGGATAAGGTGCGCGAATACGCCGGCGACCTGGTCAATCGGCAGCTCTACTTTCAGGCCATCGAACAGTATGAATACTATTTAAAGAATTTTTCCGTGGAACCCCGGGAACAGGCGAACGTTATCTATATTATTTCCAATACCTATTTCGATCGGCTCAAGGATTATGAAAATGCGCTCAGCGGCTATTTAAAGATCAAGCATTTTTATCCCGACACTCCGTTGATGGAAGAGGTAAACAAGCGCATCGTTGCATGTCTCGAGCGGTTGGAACGGTCGGCCGACGCCCAGCAGGCGTTGCAGGAAGCGGTTCATTTGGATCAGCAGCAGGTGAAAAAGAAACGGCCGGGTGCAGTGGTGGCACAAATCGGCAAAAGGGATGTCACCCTCGGTGATCTGGAATTTGAAATCAATCAGTTGCCGCCGAGCGTTCGCGATCAATTCAACAGCCCGGAACAAAAATTAGAGTTTCTGCGAGAATATGTCGCCACTGAATTGCTCTACGACACAGCCAAAAGATCCGGTCTCGACAACGATGCCGAAGTGATCGAGGGCGCGTTTCAGGCCAAAAGAGCGCTCATGGTGCGCAAATTGCTGCAGGAGCGCGTCAGCGCCAAGGTCGAGATCAAGGAAGAGGATATCGAGCTCTATTATCAGGCACACAAGGACGATTTTGCCGAAAAAGACAAGAACGGCGTCGTCGTGCGCGAGAAGAGCCTTGAACAAGTGCGCCAACAGGTACAGGAGGCTCTCTATCGGGAGCGCTATGCCCGTGCCTACCGGGATCTGATCGATCGTATGGTTTTGGCGGAAAATGTGCAATTTTTTCCCGATCGAGTCAACTAGGACGACAAAGAATGAAGCCGGATTTTCGTCAAAAGTTATTCATGCTTTTTGCCGCAGGGATGCTCGGAACTCAACCTGTGGCGGCTCAACCCGCCATCGAGGTGGAATCGCGAGTCGATCGCTCGGAAATCCTGATCGGTGATGTGGTGCGCTATTCGGTTGTGGTGACGCACGACAGCGAAATCCGCATCACGATGCCACCGTTGGCAGCCAATCTCGGTCAATTCGAGATCCGCGATTACCAAGTACTTGAAGTGCAGGAACGCCAGGGGCGCATCGTCGAGCAGACCGATTACCTGATCTCCACATTCGATACTGGCGAGTTTTCCATACCGCCGCTGGAGATCGCTTATCAAATTGACCCGGATACTGTGCTCTATACGCTTCGAACCGAACCGCTGGTTATTCAGGTCAAGAGCCTCAATCCGAATGAAGCCGGCGACATTCGCGATGTCAAGCCGACTTTATCTCCGGATCGCGATTGGCGACGCTGGTGGGTGATCGGTGGTGGCGGTTTATTGCTGTTGTTGTGCGCCGCGGCAGTCATTTTTTGGCTGCGCCGGCGGCGCAAAGGAGAGGGGCTGCTGCCCGCGTTTCGCAAACCGCCGCGTCCCATACACGAAGTGACGCTGGAGGCGTTGCTCTCTTTGCGCGATAGCACTCTTTTGGCCGAGGGGCAGATCAAAGCTTATTACAGCGAGTTAGCCGATATCGTGCGACGCTACATTCAGGGTCGGTATTATATCGATGCGCCGGAAATGACGACCAGCCAATTGCAACAAACCTTACAGAACGAACGGATCGAAGACGCCGTGGCCGACTCGATCATCGAGATAATGCAGCTCTGCGATCTGGTCAAATTCGCCAAGTATGTGCCGGAAGAATCGGTCCATGATGCTTTGCTGCATCAGGCGATCGAGCTGGTTGAACGCACAAGATTGGTATATGATACATCCACCGAAGCGAAACCGCATGAAAGTGCTGTCGCTTTTCGGCCGGGTGGAGAGGAGGGCGAATAGCATGTTTCGATTCGCCAATCCCGAATTCCTCGCTCTCTTGGCGCTTCTTCCGCTGTTGGCGGTTTTGTTCATTCGCCGCCATAGACACTCGTCGGGAACGGTGCGCTATTCCAATCTAGGCTTACTCAAGGCGATACCGCAGACGTTTCTTTCCAAATTGCGGCAATTGCCCTTTTGGCTTCGCATGCTGGCGCTGGCATTTTTTGTTATCGCCTTTGCCCGGCCCCAGGCCGGACAAAAGGAGCAGGAAATCCTCACCGAAGGAATCGATATCATTCTGGCGATGGATATTTCCAGCAGCATGCTGGCCGAGGATTTCAAACCCAAAAATCGACTGGAAGCGGCCAAGGTGGTGGCTGCGGACTTTATTCGTGGCCGGCAAAACGATCGTATCGGGCTGGTGGTCTTTGCGGGACAGAGTTTCACCCAATGCCCCTTGACATTGGATTACGGCATTATCCTGCAATTTTTGCAGGACATTGAGATTGGCATGATCGAGGATGGCACGGCGATCGGTATGGCCCTGGCCAATTGTGTCAATCGCTTGCGGAATAGCGAAGCCGAGTCAAAGGTGGTTATTTTGCTCACAGATGGCCAGAATAACCGTGGCGAGATCGATCCCATCACCGCCGCCAGGCTTGCCCAGGCTTATGGAATTCGCGTCTATACTATCGGCGCTGGAACAAAGGGTGAAGCGCTCTATCCAGTCGACGACCCAGTTTTTGGCCGACGCTATGTGCGAATGGCGGTGCAGATCGACGAAGATTTGCTGCAACGTATGGCTGGTATCACCGGCGGCCGTTATTTTCGCGCCACTGACAAGACCAGTCTTGAAGAAATCTATGCCGAAATAAGCGAACTGGAAAAAACAAAGATCCAGATCAAAGAATATACGCGTTATGAAGAGTTGTTTTTGCGTTTTGCGGTAATCGGATTGTTCTTTTTGCTGCTGGAACTCGTATTGTCGCAGACGCGTTTTCGCAAGATTCCCTAGCTCAACGACAGGAAATACTCATGTTGCGATTTGCCAATGCTTCAGCCTTTTATCTTTTTTGGCTTTTGCCGCTTCTGGCGTTGTTTTTGGTGTTTGCTTTTCGCGCCAAAACCCGAGCGCTGCAGAGATTTGGAAACCTCGAGTTGCTGCAAAAGTTGATCGCCAACACCAGCCGCAAACGGCAGATCGGCAAGGCTGTCGTTTTTCTTTTAGCGGTGGCGCTGATCTTTTTGGCCCTTGCTCGCCCCCAAATCGGTACCCGTTTCGAGGAGGTCAAGCGTCAGGGCGTCGATGTGTTGGTGGCCATCGACGTTTCGGTTTCCATGCTGGCGCGGGATGTTCCACCCAGCCGGCTGGAAAAGGCCAAACACGAGGTATCGACCCTGATCGATTTGTTGCGCGGCGATCGCATCGGATTGATTGCCTATGCCGGAGTTTCTTTTGTCCAGTGCCCCTTGACCCTCGACTATGGAGCGGCAAATATTTTTCTCGATATTATGGACCCCGACCTGATACCGACACCGGGCACCGCTATCGGTGCCGCCATCAATAAGGCGCTTGAGACGTTTGAGCATAAAGAGCGAAAATACAAGGTGTTGATCCTTATCACGGATGGCGAGGATCACAGCGGGGAAGCGCTCAAAGCCGCGGAAGAAGCCGAGCGTCAGGGTGTCATTATCTATACGGTTGGCATCGGATCGCCGCAAGGCGAGCCCATACCTGTCGATCCTGGCAACCTGTCGCAGGGCGCTTTCAAAAAAGACCGCCAGGGTCAGGTGGTGATAACCCGTCTGGATGAGGTGACGTTGGAAAAAATTGCCCTGCAAACCGGCGGGAAATACTATCGCGCCACCACGGGCGAAGAAGAGATGAAGCGAATCTATGGTGAAATCGCTGCGATGGAAAAAAAGGAACTGGGATCGCGGCAATATGCACAATTCGAGGATCGCTTTCAGATTGTATTGGGACTGGCTCTTGTGCTTTTGATGATCGAACCGTTGATTCCGGAACGCAAACGCGTCCGCCGTGAATGGCGCGGACGTTTTATGTAGGATAATAAAGTCGAGTAAAGGATGAAAAAGGCAATCGAATATTCTCTGGCCGTTTTGATACTCTGGGCGGCGACGGCAAATGCAATGGAAGAAGCGGATCGTGCTCGTGTATTGGCGGGTAATCGCTTTTACGAGCAAGAACGCTTTGACGAAGCCTTGAATAAATATCGCGATGCCCAGATATCATCGCCGGAATCGCCCTTGTTGAAATTCAACATTGGCAGTACGCTTTATAAGAAAAAAAATTACGACCAGGCGATGCAAGAATACGAAGGCGCTCTTGCGTTCGATACAGCGCACAGACAGGCCGAGGTCTATTATAATATTGGTAATACCTATTATCGGATGGGCAAATTGGCCGAAAGTATTCAGGCCTACAAACGCGCCCTGGAGCTCAATCCGGATGATGAGGACGCCAAATACAATCTGGAATACGTGCGCAAAAAAATCAAGAATGAGGCGGAAAAACAGCCTCAAAATCAAGAACAGCAGCAGCAACAGCAACAGCAACAGCAACAACAGCAGCAGCAAAATTCCGATCAGGAGCAAGAATCTGATCAGGAGAAGGACAAGCGCGAGGATCAATCCGAATCCGAACAACAGAACGATGAAAAGGAATCCGAACAGCCCGAACCGTCGCAACCAAAACCCGAGGATCTGGATGAAATATCGGAAGAGGATGCGGCGCGAATTTTGGATGCGCTTCGTGAGGATCAAAAAGAACTCAAGGATGCGCGGCAACAAAAACTACCGGCTGATCGGCGGGTGATAAAGGACTGGTGATCGAATGAGAGGTGTGCACAGATCGATCTTTATTCTGTTGGCCGGGTTGATGACTTGCGCGTCGGCTCAGGTTCTTCAGGTTGCAGCATCGGTGGACCGAAGCACAGTCGGCGTAAACCAGCGTCTGGCTCTAACGATCACCCTCAGCGGTGAGGCGGCGCAAAAGGTCGGCCGTCCGACGCCTCCGGATTTGGGCGAATCGCTCAAATTTCTGGGCAGCAGCGGGACGTCGCAAAATATCCAGTTCGTCAATGGACGGATGTCCGTCGAGATGTCGAGCACCTTTTTTTATCAAGCCCTTAAAACGGGCCGGGTGATCCTGCCGCCTATCAAGGTCGTCTATCAGAACAAAGAGTATGCTTCGAATCCCATCGAAATCGAGATTGTCGCCTCGACGCCGGGACAACCAACACCGGGCAGTTCCGCCAGCGGCCGGGACGAACAAGATCTTTCCGAAATGCTGTTTGTCCGCACCCTGGTTAATAAAACTCGGGTCTACCAGAACGAGCCGGTTCTGGTCACCTATCGCATCTATACCCAGGTGAACGTCACCGGTTATGCTTTGACACAGCTGCCGGAAACAGCGGGGTTTTGGGTCGAAGAGATCGACGCTCAGGCCGCAACGCGAGAAGAGGTCTACCAAGGCAAACGCTATACCGTGGCGGACATAAAGAAACTGGCTGTTTTTCCTGCCTCGTCGGGCAGCAAAACCATTGGCCCGATGGGCCTGAGTTGTGACGTGCGTTTACCCAGCCAACGGCGGTCGCGCGATATTTTTGATTCTTTTTTCGACGATCCATTTTTCAGGCGCACGGTCAAGCAGACACTCTATTCGCCGGCGGTGACTATCGAAGTTTTGCCTCTTCCCGATGCGGACAAGCCCGCCGGGTTCAGCGGTGCCGTTGGGCGTTATACTCTCGATGCTTCGGTCGACCGGCGGGAAGTCAAGGCCAATGAAGCGATCAGCCTGACGGTGAAACTCGCCGGCCAGGGAAACATCAAAACTCTGCCCGTGCCCAATTTACAGCTCTCCTCGGATTTTGAACAGTATGAACCCAAGATCTCTCAAAAAGTACAAGCCGATGCTGAAGGGGTGCGAGGCAGCAAGACCTTTGAGTATGTTCTGATTCCCCGCTTTCCTGGCGAACAAAAGATCAAATCGATCGAATTCGTCTATTTCGATCTTGTCCAGAAACGCTATCGCACGTTGAAAACACCCGAGATCACTGTGCAGGTGGCCCAGGGAGAGGGCAGTTTGGTTTCCCTCGGCCCCGGGTTGAGCAAGGAAGAGGTGCGGCTAATCGGTCAGGACATCCGCTTTATCAAATTGAAAAACAGCGAATTTCAACCGATCGGACGGTTACTCTATATGCAGCCGGTTTATCTGGCTCTTTTGATCGTGCCGTTTCTTGTATTGATGGGTGCGGTGGGGTACCAGCGCTACAGCGAACAACTCAATCGCAACCAGGCGCTGGCGCGCAGCAAACAAGCCGGTCGCCAGGCGCGCAAGCGGTTGGGATCTGCTCATAAAGCCCTAAAAGCCGGGAGCGGCAAAGTGTTTTATGCTGAGCTCTCGCGTGCCCTGCTCGGATTCGTTAGCGACAAGTTGGACCTGGCGGAAGCAGGTGTGACAAGCGATATAATTGAAAAGCGTTTGGTGCAAAAAAATATTGATCGGGAATGGATCGATGACCTGCTCAAGCTTTTGCAGACCTGCGACTATTTTCGATTTGGATTGGGCGATTCCCGAAAAGATGAAATGGCGGCTCTGTTCCAACAAGCCAAAACTCTGCTGGTCAAACTTGAAAAAATCCTGTGACCTATGAAAAAGAGCCTTGCGTATTTGCTGATGTTCCTGCCGATCCTGGCCGAAGCCCAGATCGAACCCTTTTTCGTTCAGGGAAACAACCATTACCAAAACGGCGAATACGGCGAAGCGGTCGCCGCTTATAAAGCCGTTCTGCAAGCCGGCTATGAAAGCCCCGAGCTCTATTATAATCTGGGCAACGCCTATTTCAAGCTTCAGGAGATCGGCAAAGCGGTCCTATACTATGAAAAAGCCGCAAAGTTGGCCCCGCACGACGCCGATATCGCCCACAACATTCAAATGGCCCAGCTCTATGTTGTGGATCGCATCGAGACGCCGCCGCCATTTTTTCTGCAAAAATATTGGACGCAAGCGGTGATGTTTTTCAGTCGCACTCAATTGGCTCGCTGGACTCTGGTGCTGTATCTGCTTTTGATGGCCCTGCTTCTTGTGCGGGCTTTGACGAGCGGATGGAGTCGGCACCGAAATTTGGGGAGCTTTGCCTCGGCTGTCGCTGTCGTTTTTGCGCTTTGCCTGCTGGTCTTTGTCGCGCGTGAAAGAAATGAGCGGATGGTGGTGCAAGCCGTGGTGATGCAGGATCGGATAAAAGTCCTGAGCAGTCCAGCTGCCGATGCCAATCCAGTTTTTGCTCTGCACAAAGGTGTCAAGGTCAGAGTGGGCGAGCAGTCCGGCCCCTTTGTACAGATCGAATTGCCGGACGGCAAGGTCGGTTGGGTGGAACAGGATGGATTAGAAAAGATCTGATTAGCAGTTCCTTTGTCCCGTATTGAACTGACAAACCCTGAAAAGCCTGGAACTTATCCGGGCTTTTTTCGTTTTAACTAATGTAAAGTACGAGCTCCAATCGTCTTTAAGAATGGTGTGTTTGATTAAAAACGGAAAACGCTTGGAACTCTAGCTGCAGCAGCAGACGAGAGAAAAAACAAAAAAGGTGCGCTCGATCAAACAAATTTATCCATTCGTTGCGTATACTGTATGGAAGCGAGCCAATTTAGGATGGTGGCAATCCAGGTTAATCAGACAGAATGCAATTGTGGATCTACGGCACGCATGGAACGATAAAGAAATTGCTGTTGCCTCTGGCAGTGCAACTTGCTATATTGACTTGAAAGGGATCATCGCTCGAGAAAATAGATCTGTTGTGGTGTTCCCATAGGTGAAGGAGGCAAAAGAGATGAAAACAAGATTGAAAACTGCTCTTCTCTGGACGGCCCTTTCATTCCTGGGCCTGAGCATGACGGGATGTTATACCCAGTTTAGTCCGCCGGCCGAGCGCGTTGTTTACGACGATGATTACGAATACTATGAAGAAAGCGTGCGCTATGAAGAACAAGAGCCGGAAGAAGTGGTCTATCACGAGTACTATGACCGCGATGTGAACGTTCATCTCTATTCTCCACCGCCTGTTTATATCGATGCCTGGTGGTATGAGCCCTATTGGATGGCGCGGGTTTCTCCCTGGTGGTCGGTCAACCATTACGTCTGGGATCCGTGGTGGGGCTATCGGCCTTTGTGGGGTGATCCCTATTACTGGACGCCGATCAGTTTTTATGGCGGCTATGCCTATTACAGCCCTCATCGTTGGTATTCCTATTCGCCGGTTCGCTATTACAGCGGTCACTATACCTCCAATGGAGGTTCGGGCAAGCCCTACGCCGCGCCACGCGCCATCGAATCCTCTCCGCTGGTTCATCGGCGAACAGGCGTCAATGCAGGGGGGGACGTGATTCCTCGCGGCGAGTCGGCATTGATCGGACGCAGCAGCGACCCGCGGTTTATCCGCACCACGCGCGGAGGCCAGACGTCGAGTTCGGTTCTTCCGGACAGCCGGGACCAAATCACCAATCCGACCGAGATCGAGCGCCGGGTGGGTGTGAGCCGGACAGACGAGACGCGCTTTATCAAACGCACCGATGAATCCCGATTGCCCCCACCCAGCAACAGCCGGGTGGAGACCGACCAGGTCAAGCGCAACAGCGAAGAGCAAAGACGCGTACGCACCAAGCCGAGCGGCGAAATCAAGCGCACGGCACCGCCGGAATCGAACGGCAGCAGCCGGTCATCGGAATCGGTTTCGCGTTCTTCGTCGAGCCGTTCGACCAGCAGTCCGTCTGCTTCGTCACCCTCAGCGACACGCAAAAAGCAACCGAGTTCATCTTCGACCAGCCGTTCCGCACCATCGAGCGGCAAGAGTTCCTCGGTCTCCAGTAAACCCTCGCCGCGTTCGAGCACTCCGCGAAGTTCGAGTTCCAGCTCGAGTTCGCGCAGCAGCAGTTCCAGCTCGAGTTCGCGCAGCAGCAGTTCGAGTTCGCGCAGCAGTTCGAGCTCCAGCAGCCGGGGGAGCGAGCGCAGATAAAGAACGGCCGTACCGAGCGACGGAGCACGTGCAAAGAGAGGAGTGGAAATGATCAATCGATTTTTAGGCCGGGCATTGCTGACCGCGGCACTGGTTATCGTCTTTACGGCAAGCGGTCAAGCGCAAAACGAAAACGCGAGCGCTGCGGAGCTGATGTTTC
>JAFGJN010000144.1 GCA_016929055.1 Candidatus Zhuqueibacterota bacterium | reverse complement strand
TCGCAATCGTGCGCCACATGGGCATAGGCCATAAGCAGACAGTGGCTGCCGATGCGGCTTTTACCGTGGGCGAGGGTGCCGCGGTTCAAAGTGCAAAATTCGCGAATGACCGTGTCGTCGCCGATCTCGAACAGCGTTTTTTCGCCGCCGAACTTGAGATCCTGCGGCAACGTCGCTACCACAGCCCCTTTATGAATGAAAACCCGATTGCCGATGCGGGCGCCGTCCGCCACATAGGTATGGGGGCCGATTTGGCAGTCATCACCGATGACCACATCCCCTTCGACCACCGAAAAAGGGCCGATAGTGACATTGTTGCCGATTTCAGCCTTTTTGTCCACGACCGCAGTCGCATGAATGGTTGTCACGAATCGATCCCTTTATCATTCATTGTCCACAATTGCAGCCATCATTTCCGCTTCACAGACCACCTCGTCTCCGACAAAGGCACGGCCATACATTTTGCACATCGAACGGCGAAGGGCCCCCATCTCCACTTCATAGCGCAGCTGATCGCCGGGTACGACCATCTTGCGGAAGCGGACATTATCGATGCCGGTAAAGACAACCAATTTGGAGGATGGGTCGGTTTCTCCGTTCAGGAGCATGATGCCACCGACCTGGGCCATAGCCTCGACGATCAGCACGCCGGGCATAATCGGTTTGTTGGGGAAATGGCCCTGAAAAAAGGGCTCGTTCATCGAGACGTTTTTGATCCCCACCACATATTCCTGGGGCACCATATCGAGAATGCGATCGACGAGAAGAAACGGATAGCGATGCGGCAGGATTTTGGCTATGGCTTCGCTGTCGAGAAAGACATTGTTGCCTTTGCGCACCTGATATTTTGTTTGGATGAGTTTCTTTTTAAATTCCTTGCGAATGAGTTTAACCAATTCGGCATTGGCAGCATGTCCGGATCGCGCCGCCATAACATGTCCCTTGAGCGGCATGCCAAGCAGGGCGAGATCGCCGATCAGATCGAGCGCTTTGTGGCGCACCGGTTCATTGGGATAGCGCAGTTCCTTGCCGTTGAGGATGCCGTTTTTGGACAAGGTAACCTTGTCGTCGATACCGAAAAGATTGCGCAGATCGTGCAGTTCGTCGTCACTCATCTCGCGATCGATAATGACCACGGCGTTATCGAGAGCTCCGCCCTGAATCAGACCGGATTTGCGCAGTTCCTCCACCTCATGCAAAAAGCAAAAGGTGCGGGCGGCGGCAAATTCGGTAACAAATTCTTCTGTCAGCGAATACATCGACGTGTATTGGGTGCCGAGAGCCGGGTTCTTGTAATCGACCATAAAGGTGATGCGGAATTCGTCGGAGGGAAAAACGACGATATCGATACCTCGTTCAGGTTCGCTGTAGGCGATGGTGCGGTCGATGATCAGATAATCGCGCGGCGAATTCTGCTCTTCAAAACCAGCTTTGAGCAAAACCTCGACAAAAGGCAGCGCGCTGCCGTCGCCCACCGGCGGTTCATTGCCTTCGACTTCACAGATGAGATTGTCGATTTCCAGACCGCTGATTGCCGCCAGTACATGCTCGACGGTATGAACTTTGAGCGAACCGATACCGATAGTGGTTCCGCGCGAAATATCGATGACGTGGTCGACGTCGGCCGGGATCGGCGGGCTGTCGGGAATGTCGACCCGTTTGAAAATAATACCGGTATTGGCCGGTGCCGGTTTGAATGTGATTTTGCTCTTGCTGCCGGTATGCAGCCCCATACCGGAATAGGAGACCGGTTCTTTTATCGTTTGCTGATTCTTGAGCATTGACCCTCCTCGTCGAGCCGGGTTAATCCCGCGCTTGCAATCGTTCCTCAAGTTGCGCTGCAATGCGTTCCAGTTCGCGCACGCGTTTGATGAGTTCCGGCAAGCGGTTGAGCGCCGCCAGTTCGCGCAGCTGGGTTTTCATCTCCCGTGCCGGCGTTCCATTGACCGTACTTTTGGCGGGAATCGATTTGGTTAGTCCCGATTGAGCCCCGACCAGCGCACCGTCTCCGATCTCGATATGACCGACCACTCCGACCTGCCCGCCCATACGAACGAATTTACCTATTTTGGTGCTGCCCGATATACCGGTCTGCGCCGCAATTGCGGTATGTTCATCGATCTGAACGTTGTGAGCAACCTGGATCAGATTGTCTAGTTTGACGCCGCGCCCAATACGAGTTTCCCCCAAAGTGGCGCGATCGATGGTCGTATTCGCCCCTACCTCAACATCATCTTCCAGAACGACTATTCCCATCTGTGGAATTTTATGATAGTGATTGTCCTCAAAAGCGAAGCCAAAACCATCGGAACCGATCACCGCGCCCATCTGCAGGATCACACGGTTGCCGAGGCGGCAGCCTTCGCGGACCGTGACATTGGCATAGATCAGACACTTTTCGCCAATCGTGACCCCATCGCTGATGACCACTCCCGGATGGATGATGGTTCCGGCGCCGATGCGGCACTTTTTGCCGATGACCACGTGGGCGCCAATGGCGCAATCGTTTTCAACGATCGTATCGGAATCAATGACAGCGGTCGAATGCACACCGGCTTGTACCGATGAGGGTTGTCGATAAAAATGTTCGGCAAGCTTGAGGAAAGCCAGATAGGGATTGGCGGTTCGAACCAGCGTATTGTCAACAGCGGGGAAATCATTGTCCACCAGAATGGCGGATGCCTGCGTGGTTCGGGCGAATTTGGCGTATTTGCTGTTGGCGATAAATGTGAGATCGCCTGGACCGGCTTGTTCGATTTTTGCCAGGCCTGAAATGTCCGCAGAATCATCCCCATCGATCCGGCCGCCGACCAAGGCGGCTATTTCCGCCAGACGGATTTGCATATCGTTCCCCTTTCAGCCGTTTCAAACGCTCGTTCCGTTCGCGGATGTGAATCGCGCACGGAACCATATGATGTGCTAAAGCGATCGACACCCGCAGGTGCGACCGCTTTACAGCATCAGCCGCCGCATCAAAAAAAATGGCCGTTTGCCGGTGCGACGCCGTCGAGGCCGAATGGAGCTCGCGAGCTTGGACGGCGAATGCCGACAAAGGCTTATCGTTCGGTGCCCGATTCCAGGCCCTTTTCCAGCTCGTTGAGAACCTCTTCGCTCAGATCTGTCTGGTTGGGGCTGGCATAGACGATGTTGGCGGAAACAGTGTCAAAAATATAATCGTATTTCAGTTCTTCGCCGACTTTGGCAATGGCTTTGTTGATCTTGTCGATCACCGGCTGCATCACCTCGGCTTCTTTTTTGAAATACTCGCCGTTCTGGCCCCATTTTTCCTGCTGGAATTGCTGAATTCGCATATAAAGTGCTTGCAGTTCTTGCTGTTTTTCCTGTTTGCGCTCTTCGCTCAAAAGCAGGCTCTGCGACTCCATCTGCTCGCCCAGTTCCTGGAGCTGGCGTTGCATTTCGCGGCCTTCGGCTTCCCACTCTTTGTTGATTTTTTCCAGACGTTCCTGTGCGTCCTTGGCCTCTTTAAAATTGGCCAGAATCTGCTGGGAGTTGATGTAACCGAGTTTCTGTGCCAGAACGTTGCCGGCGCTGAAAATGGAAAAAAGAACGATTCCTGCGACAATCAAGTTTTTTTTGTTCACAATATCCTCCTGTTGTTCTGATTACCGGAGCCGTTCGGCCGAATCCGGATCTGGGGCGTGTGCAACCGTACATTTAAATTTAAACGTCAAGATAAATCCGGCAATTCCCGCTTTTTTGATTTTTTTATCAACTCTCAAGCGGTCACCGGAACAGCATGGGTTCGAGTTTAGAAACTGCGTCCGAAAACAAAGTGCATTTTCCATTTCGGATCGGGATTGCCGGATTGATCCAGCCGATCGAATCCATAACCATAATCAAAGCCGATGATACCGACCATAGGCATAAAAATTCGTGCCCCAACGCCGACCGAGCGTTTCATGCTGAAAGGATCGGCGCGTTTGAAATCCGGCCAAACGTTCCCGGCTTCGGCAAAGAGCAGACCAAAGATGGTTGGGTTGGGAGCGATGGGAATGCGCAATTCCGCGGTATATTTCAGCATGGATTTGCCGCCTTCGGCAATCGCGGTTCCGCCGGAAAGCGGGTCGTCGTAACCGCGCAAAGGCGTGGAACGGGAAAGTCCGTCGCCCCCCATGAAAAAGTATTCCAGATAGGGAATCTTGGCCGATTTTCCGATTCCTTCCATATAGCCGGCCTGAAAACTGGTGTAAAAAACCAATTTCCACAGAGCGGGCGTGAACCAATCGAGGCGCAGAGTGTGTTTGTGGTAATCGACATTGCCACCGAGAATCGTCCCCGCCATTTCAGTGGTCAGGGTGAATTCCGATCCGGCGGTGGGAAATTCGGGGCGATCCAGGCTGTTGCGGTTGATGATTTGGCTGACACCGCTGCTGATCAACGGCCAATCTTCGGTCACGACGCCGTTGGGATTGTAGAGCTGGTAATAGCTGCTGAACTCGGATAAACTGGTGCGATCGAGCCGGTAGATCCAGTCGCCGCGGAAGAAATTGTCAGGCCAGCGCAACCGGCGGCCGATGCGGATCGATCCACCATCGCTGACCTGCCGATAGCCAATGTAATAGGGTTCGCGACGAGTCGAATAGACGCTCAGACCAGCGAGTGTCGGGGTGTCGAAAAGCCAGGGTTCGGCAAAACTAAAGCTGTAGGATTGATAGTAACGGCCGAAATTGGCGTCGACACTGACCCGTTGGCCGTTACCGAGGAAATTCGACATCGCCACTCCAACACTGCCGATGAGGCGGTCGCGTTCGCTCCATCCAGCCGACATGTTGGCGGTATCGGTAGATTTTTCCTCGACCTTGAAAACCAGATCGACCTTGTCGTCCGCCACCGGATTTACTGCCGGTTCGACGTTGCCAAAGTAATTCAGCATCCAGACATCGCGCTGGCTGCGTTCCAAAAGAGCGCGGCTGAACGTCTGGCCGGGGAAAATGCGCAGTTCGCGGCGAATGACCTTTTCGTTGGTTTTGGTGTTACCGGTGATATGGATGGCGTTGATCTTGGCTTGCTTGCCTTCCGAAATCATAAAATGCAGATCGATCTCATGATCACCATCCAGCACTTCGCGCGGCGCAGCGGTGGCATAGATATAACCTCGGTCGTAATAGAGACTGCCGATATTTTTATAGACCGCCTCGTCGAGTTTTTCTTTGGAATAAACGTCACCCTTGGAAAAGGGCAGCTGGACGTTCAACTCTTCAACTGTAAAGAGCTCGTTGCCTTCCCAGGTCACATCGCCGAAACTATAGCGAGGACCTTCAAAAACCCAGATATCGATATACATCTCGTCGCGTTCGTCATTGTAATAGAGCGAGTCGCGTAAAACTTCGGCATCGCGGTAGCCGTTGTTGAGATAAAAAGCGACGAGTTTGTCGAGATCGGAGCGGTATTTTTCCCGATTGAAATCGGCGCCGCGCCACCAGCGGTCTTCTTTGGTATCTTTGAACTGCTTGCGCAGCTTGCCGCTCTCAAATGCTTTGTTGCCATAGAAATCGATGCGCTTGATCTGGACTCGTTCACCTTCGTCAAAAGTAAATCTCACCACCACCCGGCTTGAATCGCCGGCGGCCGGCCGTTGATCCACATCGATCTTGGCGAGCAAATAGCCCTTTTCCCTGTATTTATCATAAAGCGAATTTTTCGCCCGGGTCAACAACCCCGGATTGATAACCTGGCCAGTATAGAGTGTGAGAACCTCCTCGATATCGCTTTTCTTGAGCTTTTTGTTGCCCTGCAATTCGACGCGCTCGAGACGAGGATATTCTTTGACACGGATAATGATATAGACGCCGGTGGCGATTTCTCTGTCGACGACGATGTCGATATCGGAAAAGAGATTCAAACGCCAGAGCTGGCGAACGGCATCCTGAAACCCATCGCCCGTGATCTCCATTCCGGAGGTCAAACCGGCACTGAGGCGAATCATGTTAGCATCGGTTGTGGTATTGCCCTCAACCGCCACGCCGAGGAGTTTGACGGTTTTGCGCTGAGCGAAAACAGCAGAGCAGAGTGCGAACAAAAGCAGCAGAATGAATAGTTTGCGAATTCCCATCAAAACTCGATCCATTTTTTGAGGAAGGGTCAAGATCCGGAGGCCTCGCGATGCACAGCCTCTCTCGTCTTGACTCGATTAATATCTCTGGTTTTTTATTCCTGTATTAAACAAATTCGCTGTCTTTGCAGCAGTCGCCATTCCAACTTGACTGGTGCAAATATCATAGTGTGTTTGTTGGAGATTCGCTGCTTCGTATCGAATCCGGAAATTCTTGACGCATAGCTTAACTAGCAAAAATCAAGCGATTTGTGTTAAACGAAAAGTGTCGAAAAGCCTTCGGTTTTCAAGCCGATGAAAAAGAACGGGTCAAGATAGCAAATTTACTAAAATATCGACTCATTGTAAAGCAGATTTTTAATCAAAACACAAGTTTTAAACTCAACGCTCTGATTCGAATCAATTTAGAAAGGAAACCAGTGCCGCAGAACGATTCGCTTGTCATCGCGATTTTCATAGATCATACTATTATAATCATATTCGAGTTCCAATAAAAGTTTGGGATTGATGCGATATTCAAGGCCGAAAGTATGGCGCAGACCGATATTTTTTTCTTTGTATTTGTAATCGATACCCGATTCCACCTGACCGGTGTATTGCAAAAAGAGGCGATCGCCTAGGTATTTCCCCACCACCAGCCGAGTGCTGCGCAGCAAGGCCAGGCGGGTCGACAGTTCGGCATTGTCATTGACATTGGAAGCGATCAGATTGCGAGTGAAACGGGAGCTGAACCGGACATAGTCGAGATTGAACAGCTCTTCCAGATGGCGTTCGACCGGGCGGTAAAGCGGTCGAAAAATGACATTTTCAGTGCTGATGCCGATGGCATCAAACGCCTTGTCCTGCAGGGTTTCGGTGGAATAACCGAGAGAGGCGAGGATCTGTGCTTCGTTGGTTCCCAGATTGGGGTTATCGGTGGTCAGTTTAAACCGGATCTGATCCCAACGGCCACGAACTTGTTCCTGCTTGACGATATCGGCGACAGGTTTTTTATTCATTGTCTGATCGACGGTCTGCAGCGTCAGGATAACCTGGGAGGGTAGTCCCAACGAGTCGGTGACCGTGGTGCGGGCTTCGCCATAGACGATCGGGAAAATGCTGCCGTGATCGAATTCGACTCCCACTTCCTGAACGCGAAAGGTCATGTCAAAATATTCGAGCAGACCGGTTGAAGAACGCGCTTTGCCCTCAATGCGAAATGTTTCATCCTGAATTTGACCGGTGAAATCGAGCTTGCCGTCATGATCATTGATCAACATATTGACATAGACTTTGTCCAGAGCGCCTGGCAAGGTGTTGATATAGCGGACATCGTCGCGAGGACGAACGCGCAGATCCCAATCGATCCGGCGCAGAAATTGAACGACGATATTGTCTTCCTCTCCCTCGACCCCCTGAAAAGGATACATGAATCGAAAGTCGTGCAGATCGATGGTTCCGCGCAGAACCGGTCGATCGATTGGACCGGCCAGGACAAAGGATTCATCTATTGCTCTGCCCGAGGGCTGCAAGCGGCCGTATACGTCCTTTTCCATCAATCCGGTTATATTGAGAGGAATACCGCGCTTGCCGCTTTCCAGGACGAATACCCCCAGATTGATCCCGGATCCGCCGAGATCGAGATCCTCGAGCCGGCGCCGGGCCAGTCCGGGCATAGCGCGAACAGTGGATATTCTAAACCACTCTCCCCCTACTTTCCCTTCGAGTTTTTTGATTTGAACAAAACGACCATCCGGCAAAAAGGCGATTTCGCCGACCACATCGCGAACCGGTGGAATGATCGAATCGAATTCCATGCGGCCGTTGCGAAAGGAAAGATTCGCCTGTTTGAGTCGCGGTTTGCTCAGGCTACCGTTAAATTCAGCCGAAAAATCGCCTTCACTGGAGGCGTTTTTAAAATATTTTTCAAGATCGGGAACAATAGCGAGAAAATTGCCCTCGCCCGTCAGGTAAATATGCAAACTGTCTTCCAGGTTGACCGGCACGAAAGCGCTGCCGGTGACGGCATAATAGTCTTTGCGCAAGAGTCGAATGCGATTCACATAAATCCCGCCTGTCGAGTCGCCGGAAACGCTTGAACTCGTCTCAGCATTTCGACCCAGGCGCATTTCCAGTTCATCGAACGGAACCCGGCGAATTTTCCCAGCCTTGACGGCGATGACACCTTGGACGTCTGGATTGCGCGGGCTGCCGCTGACCTGGATATCGACAAGTGACCGGCCGGATATCCATCCCTCTCCGCCGTTTGCGGCCTGCATGACGCTGTTGATGTCGAAACCGGCACCCCGAATCAACAAAACGAGAGAGTCTAAAGGCGGCGAATATTCACCTTCGGCGTCTAGAATTGTGACCTCGTCGGTGTTGAGTCGAAACTTTTTTAGGATAAAACGATCCGAGTCATAGGCAAACTCGAGGTCGGTGTAATAGGATAGTCCGTTGTTGCTGCCGATTTCGTCTACCCGAAGGTTCCCCTCGGCCCGAGGCCGATGCTTGTCGCCGCTGAAAGAAATTTCCCCGTCGAGAAAACCGATTTGGGTGGGTTCGGCGAGTCCCAGCACTTTGTGCAGGGGTAGGCGACGGAAAGCAAGGTTGGCAAAAATCAGGGTGTCGCTGTTGCCGACATAGCGAAAAACCATCTCATCGTCGACAAAAGCGAGTTTGGCGGAAAAATCGCTATCGGAAGCGGACAGAACCAGTTTTGCGCGCATGGGTTGATGGGCTTGTGGATGTAAAACGAGATCGCCTGTTGCGCGCAGGCCGAGGCCAGTGGTAAAATCTATAGATGTCGAGCTCAGAGGGATGGTATAGAAACTGCCCTGAAGTCTTTGCAAATCACCACTAAGGTTAAAGCGTCGCACATCGCCGCTCAGGCGTGCGGTCGCGCGCAGGCGTCGGCGCAAAAAATCCTGTTGTGGCAACTGTCCGAGCAAAGGTGACAGTGTCTGGAGTTCGTGACCGATCAGGTCGAAACGAACAGGCCGATGTCGGAAATCGACGGTACCATCGATTCCGGGCGAATGATTGTTCAAGAGTCTGCGGATCGAGAGCTGCTGGTCGCGGAATTCGAGTTCGGAGAGCCAGATCAGGCTGTCGGATTGCGAATCGATCCAGATCAATTTTGACTGGGCGAAAACGATCGGGTTGTTGAGAGAACCGTTGATCTCGGCATCGATTTGAGTGACAAGGGAATGAATTTGCACAGGCGTTCGGGCTCGGAGCTGCGAACCCAGATCGCCTTCAATGGATAGACTCGCCCGCACCGGCTTGCCGGGAAAACGAAAATCGATTTCGGCCTCCCCCGCAAGACGGCTGTTCCATGCGTCGATTTGCAGCGCAGACACATGCAAACGCCGACCCATCCATGTGGAGCGCACGGAAAGGCCGGAAAAGTCGGTGTTTCCGATCCGAAACTGCGGCGCCGAAAGTGTCGTCGTGAGTTTAAGATTGTTTAATGCTCCTTGAATGCGCAATCGAGCGTCCGCACGGCCCTGGATCTGTGGCAGGGGATGCAGATGCATGAGGCCAATAAAATCTTTCATACGGAAGCGCGCAAGATCGGCAGTTAGATCGATCTGCGGAGCAAAAACGTCGCTGATGCTTGCACTTGCAGAGAGCGGATTGCCATTAAGCAGACATTGAATATCCTCTATAGAAATGCGCCAATCCCGAACTCGGCCTGTGGCAAACAGATTATCAATCATCAAGGTATTGGAAAACAATCGCGCAGATGCGTTTTCGACCCGAATACGACCGCTGATGTCGAAGCGCCGTGCAGAGCCCGGATTGGGATTTTGGCGAAACAACAGTGCAGCATGCATTCTGCCGCCCAGCATGGTCAGGTCGGAAAACTCGAACTGGGGAATCGGCTCATCGAGGGGAAAATCGTTGAGAAGAAAATTAACCGCGAGGATATTGCCATGAGCGAGTTCCGCTTTGCCATCCAGCCTGAGATTGTTTTGGGTCGAGGAAAAAAGATTGCCATTGAGGCGAAAATTCAGGGTATCGGCATCGCGTGAAAAGACCCATCCCTCGATCGAATTGGCCAACAGCGTACGCAGAGAGTCGTCTTCTTGCAAATAGATCTCGCCGTTGGTGACCGAGAGGCGACGAAGAAACTTGAATTTTTGCACCTGTTCTTCATAGGAGTGATTGTTGGAGCCGGCGAGCGAATCGGACAAGGAAAAGAGAGATTTCGCTCCCGGTGTCTCAGGCGCTGGTTCATGAAAAACGATCTGGGGATTTTGGATCAAAACATGATCCGATATGGCGGTGGGATCAAAGCCGTTTAGAATGAAACGAAAAAAGTTGTATCCCACATGCAAATCTTTGATAAAAATGGAATAGCGCTGGTCGTATTGTGGCAGGTAGACGTTGAGAAAATGGATGGAAGTCAGACTCAGACGGACTCTTTGAATGTCGCAATCCTGTCCGAGCATTGGCCGGATCTGGGCGAGAAAAAAACGCTTGAGTTTTTCATTCGGCCGAATAAATCGTCCTGCATGGATCACCAGACCAGAAAAACTAAGCGCCAATAAAACGACAATAATGACCCATCTTCTTGCGCGCAAAGTATTTTATCCCGCCGCTTTGTAAGTTGGATGCGTTGTCAGCTCCGTTAAGGCCGTTCAGAGGATGCGGCACTGCTGTTATCAAGGGAAAAGGGCGGAACGCGAAAGCACCAGGGTGCTCTTGATTAAACATCCGTGGTATGCCTTGGTCTTTTCCGGCGCAATAAGCGTTTTGGAACCGCCGACGATCAATGCGTTCTAGATCGATTTAGCTGTTTGATTGCTGACCCGTCCGTACCGACGTTCCCGGCACTGATAGTTCTCGATGGCGGCAAGAAACTCATTTTCACGAAAATCAGGCCACAACACCGGTGTTACATAAATTTCCGTATAAGCGATCTGCCAAAGCAGAAAATTGCTCACACGCATTTCACCGCTGGTCCGAATCAGCAGATCCGGATCGCCGACATCCCGGGTTTGCAGGTATTGGGCAATCATCGCTTCATCGATTTCTGCGGGATCAATCTCGCCGGCTTTAGCTTTTTGTGCCAGCGCTCGAACCGCTTGAACGATTTCAAGTCTTCCGGAATAGCTCAATGCAAGATTGACCAAAAGACCGGTGTTTTTGCTGAGGTGATTAAGCGAGCTGCGGATGCCCATGCGCGGCGCCAGAGGCAAATCATCAATGTTGCCGATGATCCCGAGCCGGACATTGTTTTTATCGAGTTCGTTCAGTTCGTCTTTGATCGTTTTGAGCAGCAGCGACATCAAGGCGGAAACCTCGGTCTGAGGCCGACGCCAGTTCTCTTTGGAAAAGGTATAGAGTGTTAGAGTTTTGATTCCGAGGCGGCCAGCCACCTGCAGGGCAGAACGAACCGACTCGATGCCCACGCGATGTCCTTCAATGCGGGAAAGGTTGCGCACGTTGGCCCATCGACCATTTCCATCCATAATAATGGCGACATGTCGAGGAACCGGCCCCTGCGCGCGCATAGCCTCTATTTTTTTTTCATCGAGTGACATAGGATTCTTTTTTTCCTGCTCTGTCAAAAGACCACACGCCTGTTCAGGATCGATGCTTTTTGTTCGCGGCAAAACACCTTCATTTACACCACAGGCAAATTAAGCCAGCGAGCCACTGAATTTGTGCACCATATGAGAACAATGGGGCAAGCACATCCTTGTTTTTAACGGTTGGCAGAGAATTCGGTTCCCTGCGAAAATGAGAAACCTTTTTCCGCACCCTGTATAACAGCCGCCAAATTTATAGGTTTAGCGACTGAAATGCAAGTAAAATATCGAATCGAATTGCAGTTTGTTCCGAACTGACTACAAGGCGGGTTCGCGGTGTCGGGAAATTGGTCGGATCACTCTGGTTGATTGTGCACAGCGCCAAAAAACACGACCGGACGTCGCACACCATAATCGGGATCGCTGGGCAAAAAAGGCAAGCGCTTGCTGGATGGTGATGGATGATCTTGAGCCTAAAAGGCTGATGGATCGATTGCAGGCCAGATCCCGGCAATCGATCCATCTTGTCAACCCTTTTATTTTATCTGTTCGGCGCGGTCAAAGCACTCCTGACCTTTCACCATATCGCCAACATTGACATAAGCGACGCCCAGATTGGTCCAAACATTGGAATCCCCGTCATTGATGGAAATCGCTTTTTCCAGATAGGGGATGGCTTGCTGGTACAACTCTTTCATCTGTTCCAGTTCGGCTTCAGTGACGATTTCGTTGTCCCGTTCTTTTTGAACCAATTTTTTGCGATAATCATCGGCCATGGTCAGAAAAGCATTGCCGACGTTCAGATTGGACTCATAGTCATCGGGATTGGCCGAAATCACGCGCTGAAAAAGTTCGATGGCTCGCTGATAATTGCCACTGACAAAATAGAGTCGGGCAACATTAAAGATCATGTCGATGTCATCCGGATTTCTTTCCAGAGCGATTTCATATTGTTCGCGCGCTTTTTCGCCTTCACCCATATAGTCATAGGCCAGCGCCAGGTTGTAAACCGCATCCGAATTGGTCGGATCGATTTCCAGTACCTGTTTTTCCAGCGCAATTGTATCCTCGAAACGCTCCATCTGCATATAGAGGCGGCTCAGCTCGTTCATGGCCTTGAGATCTTGAGGTTTGATCTCGATCAGTTTTTTATAGGCATCGACAGCCTCTTCCATTCGATCGGCGCGAATTAAAGTGATAGCCAGGTTGGTATACGATTCCGGTCTTTTCGCGTTGATCTGAATGGCTTCCTTGAATTTATCTATAGCTTTATCGTAATCCTCGTCGTTGATCATTTTGACGCCTGTATTAAAAGCCTCGACCCATTTTTGGTCGCGAATGGCGGATATTTCAGTTTCAAATTGGGGGGAAAGGGCCAAAGATTTATCAAACATTTCATTCATGGCCTCCCAGTCCTCACGATTGGCATAGCCCCAGCCGAGCAGATAGTGGGCTTCCGGGTCGCTCGGATAGTTTACGACAGCGAGTTCCAGTTGTTCGATCGCTTTATCCCAGTTGTCTTGCTGAATGTATACGCGAGCCGAAGTCACCTCTTTACTCTGGCAGGCAAAGAAAAAAAGTGCGGCGAGTCCCATCAACAAGAGGGTACGGATTATGGTGCTGCGTTTCATTCCTCACTCCTCGTTTTGTTAGTATGGTTGTCCGGGCTGAGACCCAGAAAACAGTGTTGCGGAATATTTTATAAATTTAAAACTATTCTCTTTTAGAATCAAGATTTAATTTTATCGGCAATCGCTCGATCAAAAGGCGGTAAAAGAACGCCGTTTTCCGTGATCAATGCGCTGATCAGACGATGAGGCGTGACATCGAAAGCCGGATTGTAGACCTGCACATCTGCGGGGGCGATCAGCTGTTGACCAAAGCTCCGTACTTCGTCGGCGTTCCGTTCTTCGATAGGAATGGCTGATCCGTCCGGCAAATCGACATCAAAAGTCGATGAAGGGGCAGCAACATAAAACGGAATTTCGTGATGGTGAGCGAGAACCGCGAGGGAATAGGTGCCGATTTTATTGGCGACGTCACCATTGGCGGCGATTCGATCGGCGCCGACGATAACTGCATTGACCTTTTGTTCGCGCATGACCAGAGCCGCCATGCTGTCGGTTATCAAGGTAACATCGAATTCATCTTCCAGCAACTCGAAAGCGGTCAGTCGTGCTCCCTGCAGCAACGGACGGGTTTCACAGGCGTAAACCTGTACTTTTTTGCCGCTCTCACGAGCACTGCGCAAAACACCCAGCGCCGTGCCGTATCCGCCAGTCGCAAGGGCGCCGGCGTTGCAATGGGTTAAAACGAAAGCGCGGTTGGGCAGCAGCTCGGCTCCGAACCGGCCGATGCGCTTGCAGCGCTCCACGTCTTCGTTCAACAGTCGCTGGGCTTCCTGCAACAGGGCCTGTTTGACTTCTCGCAACGGCAGGTTGAGATTTTTGCTCAGCACTCGGCGCATCTGTTCCAGAGCCCAAAAGGTATTTTTGGCAGTCGGTCGGCTCTTTTTAATCTCGTCGATTGCGGTATTGGCTGTTTCAATAAAACCAGCCCGGTCGACTTCATCTAACCGCCACACTGCGAGAACGACGCCGAATGCCGCAGCGAGTCCGATGGCCGGAGCACCCCGAACCTGCATCGTTTGGATAGCCCGAACGATGGCGCGATAATCCGAAATTGCCAATGCCACCAAATCATTGGGCAAACGTGTCTGGTCAATCAGCAAAACCCTTCCGTCGTTCCAGGAAATCGTGTCGTAATCGAACATTTTTCAACCTTGTTTCATTTTTTGGGTTTTTGTGTATCACTTGAGACACAGATTCATCCATGCTTGCGAACGCTTTTTATTGCGGCGATCGTCCCAAAATGCGCTCAATCCGCTCAACGATGCATTTTCCGGCACCGGTGTGATCGAGGATCATTTGTTGAATCAACCGGCCGCGTTTCTGGCGTTGAGGCCAGTCATTTTCATTCCCTTCAAGCCAGGCAATCGCTTCCGATGCCGATTGGACGCAGCGCCCCAGATCCTTGCTCACAAATTCCTGCGCTTCCACCGAATTGAGATAACGGGGTCCCCAAAACAGAACACAGCCATGAGCGGCGGGCTCGAGAATGTTGTGAATTCCCGGGCCGAAACTCCCGCCCACAAATACGATGCTGCCAAAGCGATAGAGGTTGGCCAGCAAACCGATTCGGTCGACAATCAGAATCCTCATGTGCGGCGTTATCGACGAAGCGTCGTCCAGCTCTGACAAACGCAGGATTCCAAAGCCCGTACTTTGGGCCCATTGAACCAGATCGGCGACGTGTTCGGGTGTGGTTTCGTGCGGAGCGATGATAGCTTTGTTTTGCGGATCCTGCAAAAGCCACCGGTCTATTGCCGGCAGGATCTGTTTTTCATCGCTCGGCCAGGTGCTGCCCGCTACCAGGCAATGACGTCGGTCAAAGATAGCGGCGTCGGCAAGAAAGCGGGTGCTTTCAAGTTCCTGGCTTCGAACAAAGACTTGATCATATCGAGTGTCGCCGCAGGTCTGGACCCGATCCTCGAGCGCAAAAATCTCGATAAATCGCCGAGTATTTGCCTCCGATACCGTGAGAATGAAATCGAAATAGCGGTAAAAATGTCGATAAATAAAACGGAGGCGTTTAAAAAGCGGCAGCCGAATATCGGCAATACCGGCATCGACCAAAAGCGATGGAATACCGCGTCTGTGGAGGTGCCATTGATAATTCAACCAGATATCATGACGGATCACTAAAGCGATGGAAGGCTTGATGAGGTCGATAAAGCGCCTCGATTGACACAAGCTGTCGATCGGCAAATAGGTCACCACATCAGCCAGGGAATAGTTTTGTGCGGGTCGAAATCCGGACGGAGAGAAAAAAGAAAGGATAATGATCCACTCGGGATGCCGCTCTTTCAGCAACGCCACAATCGGTTTGGCCTGTTCAAACTCTCCCATTGAAGAGATATGCATCCAAATACGAGGCTGCAAGAGAGGCAGAGATGCCGTTTTGCGTTCGAGCTCGGCGAATAGATTTTTACGGCCTTGCCAGCCTTGTGCGATCTTTGGGGAAAACAGCGCGGCAGCGTGACTACCCACCCACAGCAGCGGGATAAAGACAATGTTATACAAGCCAAATAGGAACCAGCACATCATCGGACTTTTTTTGAAAATGAAACCGGAACCGCAAGCGGGTACGCCGAGGACGCCTCCCCCCCTCTCCCCGAGTGCAAGCATCGTCTGTTCGTCCCGACAAACCGGTGTTGTCGGGACAGGCGAATTGCACATCCACCGCTAGCGCATGTCTCGGTAGGATCGCAAAGATTGGTAATCGCTGCCGATAATGACCGTCGCATCGGCGGCTACGTCATCGGCGCTGAGTTTGATTATCAGATCGGTTGAAATACCCAGCGTTTTGCACAGGTTTTGGATCTGTTTCTGATCGCGTTTTCCGTGGTCGATCAGAATCGATGTCTTGTATTCAAATGTCTCGGCGTTGCCGGTTTCGACCACGTCGTAATCCTGGCGCTTGAGAATTTCTGAAAAAGTGTTGGCGAGCCCGCTGATACCGCACCCGTTTAAAACCCTTACCTCAAAAACATCCGCATTGGCGATATCGCTGAGGTTGATTGGCGGTTGCGGTGTGTAATCGGTCAATAACCGATGAACAAAATGCGAAATCAACACCACATTGACGACGATCAGGGAGAGGATGAGAAACGACGTGACTTTTGTTTTGACCAAGGAGATGGTGCGGTCCGATTTGTCGGTTCGGGGAGGCCGCTTGGTCGCACTCGCGAGTTTCACGCGTTTTTTCCGAGGGCTTCTTTTATTCACCGGTCTTCCTCACTCTTTTTTTACTCAGAGCCCAATTGCTCCCGCATGGAATTCGAGTTTTACCGCTTGTAGGAATAAAGATCGCTCGGGTGCCCTGACCAAATGCAGCTGGAATCAGATCTTAAATGGTTCTGGCGTTCAACTATTCAAGAGAATAAAACGGCGAGTATCTTTTGCTGAAATTATAGGGAACTCGCTGAAATCTAAATTCGAAAAAGGTATTTTCTGAAGGCTGATACAACAGCCGTGCTTGAGAGAGAAATGGGCTGTTTTGCAATACCGGCTCAGATGAAGAGTTGCCGAAAGGCTGGTGCGCCAATCCCCATTGCACCGAAACGGTCAAAGGTGAATCGAATTCGTAGGTCAAAGTATTGAGATAAAGTCCCTGGGTCATTCCGTGACCGCCGGCTGTAAAATAATTCATGGAATAAGAATGTGAAATATGCAATCTGGACGGATCCAGACCGATCAATCCTACCGCTGTTTTGCCGGCGTTCACCGTATTGCGCAAAACAGTGGGCAGATCGGTAGGTCGGCTTTGACTTTTAAATTGCGCAAAAATCAAGGTCGGCAAAAACAACAAAAGGGCTACATTCGCGTGCCTTTTCATTCTCGACCCTCCCTCCCGGATTCTGTGCCAACAGAATCCATTAAATTGATGCAACCCGGCCTGCTTTGGAGAATCTTGTTCAGCTTTCCGCTCGCTGATAAAATAAGAAAAAATGATCAATAGTCAAAAGCATTTTTGACCGAAACACATAATAAAACGACTGATTTCCCTATATGGGACTCTAATAATATAAATCATTGGTTTCACATTATAAGCTCAAAAAAAGAGCACAATTAAAATAGAATCAGTCCAGATTTACACCGGCAGAAAATCACAACCAACGCGGCCTGCCGGATTTGAATGGATTCGCCGGTTTTAGAGCAAAGCAGGCATGGAAAAAACGCGATACGTACTTGCAAATCGACTCAGGGCTGGTAGAGCAAGTTATCGATCAATCGTGTCTCTTTTAGATAAACGGCCAGAGCGATCAAAATATTTCTGTCCGCTATGATTTGTGTCGTCGGTTCCAGTGTTTCCGCATCGACGATCTCGACGTAATCGATCCGCGCCCCGTCGAGCGACGACAGCGTTTCGCGGATTTCGGTCTGGATCGATTTTAAATCCTGTTCACCCTTCCG
>JAFGJN010000143.1 GCA_016929055.1 Candidatus Zhuqueibacterota bacterium | reverse complement strand
TGTATGTATCGCATTAGAACTCCTTTGTTTTACTCTGGAATATGCAAATTAGATACGATACATACAAAGTGTTTTCACACAGTCTCGAGAACGTGTGAACGTGTGAACGTCGAGGTATCGTCGGGTTTTTGAGTTTCATCGTCTGGGGGTCATTTGATCGTCTTGGCACAATCCGTACGTTGTACCGCCTTTAGGCGGGCTCTTGCTTTTGTTCTGAGATTCAAGCGCTGGAAAAGATTTTTATGGGGGCACCCTCCATCGGGTTTGGCAGGCTGTACCGTACGATGCGTCGTGCCGGTTTGGGTCAGGCGTTCCGAGGGGGTGGTTTTTCTTTTCTGACTCGCCGTGTTCACGGCAACAACAAATCGAGTTTAGTGTTTTTGATGCGGCGGGTCAGCACATCTCTTGAGACCTGGAAATCGGGTGAGAGCAGGTCGGCGAGTTTGTCGATTGCGTAATCGAGATAATCCGCTTTTACAAGACCGGATGATTTGGCCTGGTCAATTAAATCCTCGATTTCAACCAGGTGATCGTTGAATCGCTGATGCAGGAATCGGTCCGGTACGAGTACCAATCCGGCGAAGGTATAGGCCTGAAACTCTATCTTGTCGTGATCGCGCGGATCGAGTTCTCGAATAAACTTTATCCAGCCATCGAGGGTTTTGATTGTGCAGGATTCGAGATAGCTTTTGTGCAAAATCAGATGAGCGATTTCATGGGCCAGCGTAAACCGGTAGCGATAGAAACGGTTTTCATACACGAATTGATCGACATAGATCTCGGTAAAGTCTTTTGCACTGAATCCTTCGGTTCGAAACGTTTTTTGCAGATCCGGAAAGGGAATGATGTCGATTCCATAGTTGAACTCGACGACTTTTTCGATCTCAACCGGAATGGCGTCGATCGAATTGTCGTGGAGAAAGCAATCGGACTGGTTGCGTATTTCATCCAGACTGAGGTAGGGAATGTTCAGTGAGAACATCACAGGCTCCGGATTCGTTTTACCAGCTCATCGAGCTGTTCCGGGGGCAAAGGCTCGCCCCGCATGGTACGGAAGACCAGAGGCAATTTTTTGACCAGGTCTTCGTCGCTCATGACGTCATCGGGAATTTGTCCGGCGCAGGCAGCAGCAAGATCGAAAAACTCGTACCAGTCATCCGAACCCTGTTCCAGATTCAAAAAGGAGGCATAGGACTCGAGTTTTTCCCGGGATTTCGGCGGTGGCAGAATTCCTCTTTCGAGTTTGCTCAGATTGCCTGAGTCGAGTCCGTGCTTTTGACAAAATTGCCGCAGCGTCAGGCCGGTTTGTACGCGTTTTTTCCTGAAAAAGTCCCCAAAAAGATTGCTTTTCAGCATTTTCAATCCTCCGGTTGTTGTAATAAAAATACAACACTCTTGATAAAAAGTCAAGGAGATTCAGATTCGATTCGCACTGTTTTTTTCATGACCCAGGATTTCTTGAAAAAAATCAAAAACACCCTCGGGAACGTGTTTTTACGTGTGAACGTGAGGACGTGAGGACGTGGGAACGTGGGAACGTGGGAACGTGGGAACGTGTGAACGTGAGAACGTGAGGACGTGTGCACGTGCGAACGTGTGAACGTGGGAACGTGGGAACGTGAGGACGTGCGAACGTGAGAACGTGTGACACCCTGTCCATAAACTTCTGCGGAGCGCGGCCCCGCAGGCCGCCGTTTTTGCGGCCGAGGAGACGCGCGCAGCCGCCGGAGGATCCCCTCTTTCGCCACTGGAAACCAGGCCAAGTGGCAAACCCACAGGGGACAATTCGACGAGGAAATCCTGCGTTCCTGCCCCGTACAACGCTTGTCCATCCGACCAAGATCAGGCGCAAAAAAAGAGAATTCCAGGTCAAATGAAAATTCAGAACCTCTTAGGGATCCAAGGGGGGGCAATTTCATCTCGGCTCATGCAGCGCGATCGGCAGATATTTTTGATAGAGCCGGAAATCTTGATCTGTGGTGAAAATCGGCAGCCGATGGTTGGCGCAAATTGCACAGATGAGAAAATCGGTGTTCGACCCCTGAATCCCGTTGCGGCGGCAGCGGTTGAAAAATTCTGCCGCTTTTTCATAATCCGCGGTGCGGATCGGCAGATCCGGAAACGGCTCGAGAGAGAGGCGCAGTTTTTCAAATTGCGCGTCGAACCGGATCCCCGACAACAGCTCCTGGCGAACAGGGCCGATCATTAGCACCCGCACCTCGTCGATGAGCCGCCCGAGTTCCTGCGTTACCACGGATTCCCCTTCGATTCCGCTTCGTCGCAGTGCCAGAGACCACACCGATGTATCAACCAATACCTTCATTTGACCGACCGCTGCTTTTTATAGTCGCTTTCGGGTTCATAGACGATGGAACCGAACAACTCTTTGATTCTGAGCTGTTCCCGTCTTTGAATATACTCGACCAGCGCATCGGTCACCGCTGCCTTTTTTGTCCGGTGTTTGCCGATGGCGCGCGCTTTTTCGATCAATTCGTCGTCAATGGCCAGATTGGTGGGCATCACAGACCTCCTTTTTCAGAATATTTTATTTACACAAAAAGTTACACAAAAACTTGTTTGAATGCAAGGGGCAATATTTGCGATTTTCCTGCCGGGCCGGATTGGGCAATCCGAGGGGGTGGAAAAAACGTGTGAACGTGGGAACGTGCGCACGTTCACACGTATACAAGGAACCCCGGAGCGCAGTCCGCAGCCCCGGGGGCGCAGGGTTTAGAATTCGACTTTATAACTGATCGAGGGAAGCACGATCACCATCTTGTCCCGTTTCAAATCCTGTTCTCGAAAATTATAGACAGTGCCGTGATCGTTGGCGCTGGCGAGCAGGTTTTTGATCTGCAGGGCGATGACGTGGGACGTCTGGCGCTGATTGATCCGATAGGTGATGGTGAGATCCAGGTAGGTGCTCGCATCCAGTTTTTCCTCAAACGCCTGGGTCTCGTCGAGGATGACCCGTTTGGCCGCCAGAGAGGCGTCGCGCAAAACCGGACTCGTGCGCTCACCCCCCATATAGGTGAGTCGCCAATTCACTCCCAGAATCGACTTCTTTTTCACCGTGAATTCCCGCCCCAAGAGCGCATTGACCACCAGGCCTCGATTATAGCGGCTGTTGCGGCGAATGCCGTCGCCGCCGGTGTATTTTGAATCGAAAAGCGAAGCGGTGATCAGATAATAGGTCTGATGGCTGAGAAATTTTTCCAGAGTCAAATCGATGCCGGCATTGGTTCCGGTTCCCTCATTGACCAGGGGATCGTTGAAATAGCGTTCGTCCTTGAGGTTGACAAAAGAAAACGAGTCGTTCGGCCGCACCGGCACATCAAAGAGATATTGATAATAGGGTTCGATTTTCAGCCGCGTGTTCATGTCGATCTGGAAATCATAAGCCAGAATCAGGTGATGGGCCCGGGTGAAATTTAAATTTCTGTTGGGGGTTTCCACGCCATGGTCGGTTTCGCGTTTGGCCAGATAGTAGCGGATGTTTTCCAGCTGGCTGTGCAGGCCATAGCCGAAACCGAGGGTGTGACGGGGATGGGGATTCCAGTTCAGGCCGACTCTCGGCTCCAGCGACAGGTTTTTGTTGAGCAAAAAATACTCGGCGTGCAGACCGGCATTCACTTTCAGATTCGGGGTGATGCCGAATTGCGCCTGGGAAAAGAGCTGCAGATGGCGGCTGTTGCCCTTTTCATCGACAAAGGTCTGAAAGGTTTCCTGCACATCGTTGACCGTGGATTGCAGGTTCAGGTCATAAAACAGATGGTTCCAGACAAAGCCGGTGCTGGTGGAGAGTCGCGATCCGAACTTGTGGTTCACCGTCGAGGTGAGCACGGCCTTGCCGCTGGTGCTCTTGACCCACTCGTTTTGATAGAGGGTGAGATCATCGGCCAGGCGATAGAGATCGTTGCTGACTGTGTTGGCGCTCAGGGCAAAGGTGGAATTGATATAGGTGGAACGGCCCAGGATGATTCGGTGATTCAGTCCGGCCGCGCCAACGCCGAAAGCAGCGGTATATCTGAGCCGATCCCAATCGTGTTCCCATTTGCTCGAATCGGGTTCTTCTGTATCGGCCGGACGATCCGAACTGCCGATGCCCCACAGCGAAAAGGTGCCGGCCTTTTTGGTCGGTACATTGATTTTAAAGCACAGATCCTGATAGTTCAGCTTTTGGTCGGTATCGATGACACCGAGGTCGATCAACATGCCGATGGTGGAATAGCGGTAATTGACCAGATACGATGCATTGCTTTGCTTTGTGATCGGCCCTTCAGTCGAGAAATCCATGCCCATCAATCCGGTTTGCACGGTCCATTCGCGCCTGTCGCTGTTGCCGTTGCGCAGTTTCATGTCGAATACGCCGGACAGGGCGTTGCCGTATTCGGCCGGAAAGGCGCCGGTCATGAAATCCGAGTTGGTGAGCAATTGACTGCTAAAGATGGTAAACATGCCGCCGCCGAGCACATTGCCATCCGGAAAGTGATTGGGATTGTCGATTTCGATCCCTTCCAGTCGCCACAGCAATCCCTTGGGCGCGTTGCCCCGAACAATGATGGCGTTGTCCTGGGCATTGCCAAAGGTCACGCCGGCAAAGCTCGATGCCAGACGCGCGGGATCGTCGAATCCGCCGGCATAGCGCTGGGTCTCTTCGACCGAAAACGATCGGGCGCTGACCGCCGCCAGGGTGTTGAGAGAACGATTTTTATCGATTGTGGGCGTGACGACGATTTCCTCTCCCTGCAAAATCTCTTCCTCAAGGGCAACGATCAATTCGACCTCTTTGGCCGAACCGACCAGAATTTCCGGAATGATGCGCGACTTGTAGCCCATATACATCACTTTAATGGTGTGACGGCCGACCGGCACGTTGGCGATGCGAAACTTGCCGTCGAGGTCGGTGGCCGCGCCTCTGTCGCTGCCGACAATAACCACATTGGCACCGATCAGTCCGGCCCGCGTCTGTTCATCCACGATACGACCTTTGATGACTTGAGTGAGCGATTCCGCCTGCGTTGCCGTGCAGGAAATCAGGATTGCAAAAACCAGGAACCGTTTTAAACCTTTACACATGATGACCACTCCTTTTTTGCTCCCTGGATTCGGTGCATTGCACCGAATCCAGGGACTCGAATGATGAGGGAAGAACCTGCGAATTTTCAGTTGATTAACCGATTCGGGTTTCCCGCTCCTGTGGTGAAACTAGCCTGTTGTATCTATTGCAGATTCATTGTGTTGCACCGAATCCGGATGCAGCGCTCTTGTAGGTTTGGCGACTAGAAAAGCGAAGACAAACCAGGCCGAAAAAGCCGTGCCGGCGATCAGATTGACGGCTGCGCCGTCGGGGCTGCTGGCGCCAAGCCGAATTGAAAGCTGGCTATGCAAAAGATTGGCCGCCCACATCGCCAGCGCGGTCAACAGCAGTACCTGTCGCCGTTCACCCGGATTGAACAGCGCCCAGACCAACAGCGCCGCCCAGGCGATTTCCAGGGTAAGGGCGGAGATGAGGATTCTTCCGGTTTCCAGACCGGTTTCCGAAGCAAAGAATTGCGCCGTCAACTCTGCTGCATAAGCCGCATTGATGGCGATTCCGGCTATAAAGGTAGCGGCGACAAAACCGCGTCGGATTCCAATACTATTTATTTTCATTATTTCGCCCCCCCGTTGAGGTGAGTGCGGGAAAAGAACAGCTCTTTATCGCAGAGAATGATTGTGATGGCGATTGCCGTGATCACCGCGCTTTGGATGCATTTGGTCTGCTGGGTCATGGCAAGCGCCTCGTTCCAGAAATTGGCGAAAAAGTGAAAGGCCATGGCGACAAGAATGCTTTTGCGGTTCCTGAGCCAGATCCAGCTGCTGATCACACCCATGGGGACAATGGCGATGAAAAAATTGAGCGCATATCCGGCGTTCTGGTGCAGAATTTCGTATTGATAGGTCTCTTTTACCCAGATCAGCGGCAGATGCCAGAGCGACCAGAGAATTCCGAACACGATCGATGCGGTGAAAATCGTAAAGCGGCTCTGCAGACTGTCGAACGCATAGCCTCGCCATCCCAGTTCTTCAAATCCGGCTGCGAGGAACAGCAACAGCAGAACCGGAACGAAACCGGTGGAAAACGAAAATTTCTCGTTAAACTGAAATTGTTCCGCCGATCCGCCAAAGAGCAGCGAGATGGCGATGGACACCAGCACCGCCAGCGGCAGAAGGAAAACAAGCGCCGGAAGCATGGACAACCGGATCCGTTTCGGATTCACAATACGATCGGCGACCTCTTTTTTATAGGCCGGGTTTTTCGATTTCAGGATCATGACCAAAGAGACCAGAAAAGGCGTCAACAGTCCGGGCAGCAAAAACAGCATGTGCCTGCCGTCGGCGTTTTCCTGAAAACTGGTAAACGCACCGGCAATCCAGAACGCATAAGTGACGATAAAAACGATGGCAAAATAGAGTCCCGGTTTTAAGACCATTCGATTCATTTTGTACTCCTTTCGTGAACGATTTTTTAAGTTGACTTTTAAAACGTTTGTCCAGGTGCCTGAAGCACGGCGCGTGCCAACCGCATCTCGATCTCGGCGAGCGCTGACAAAGAGTCGAGCAGGCCGATATCCGTGTTGATCTGCACAGCAATGGCGCTCTTTTTTTCTGCATAGTAGCAGAGGGACGAGACGTACCCGGGAATCCAGCCTTTGTGACCGTAAACCGTTCCCAGTTCCGGATTCTCGACAATCGCTGTTCCCAGTCCATAGCCGACATTGGGCCGCTCGCTGTCGACAGCTGTTTTTTTCAGCAACTCGTGGACATAGCTTTCGGGCAGGGCACAATCTTCATAAAGCGCTTTTGCCCACCGCACCAGATCCTGGGGATTGCTGACCAGTCCGCCGCCGCACCATTCGATGCCGGGATTCCAGGCCATTCGGCCATCGGCGAGCGTGGTTTTGGGCGGCAGGCCAAAACATCTGTCCGTCGAGGGATATCCTGCGGCCAGTCCGGACAGCTGCAACCGATTCGACGGCTCGGTGCGCGTCAGATTCAAAGGCTGAAGAAACCGCTCGGCCAGCTGTTGCTCGTAGCGTCTACCGGTAACCGATTCGATGATCAATCCGACCAGGATATAGCCGGTATCGCTGTACGACCAGCCCTCTCCGGCGGCAAAGAGCGGCTGCTGATCCAGGATAGAGCCGACGAGCTGTTCGGGAGGGAAAGGC
>JAFGJN010000142.1 GCA_016929055.1 Candidatus Zhuqueibacterota bacterium | reverse complement strand
GCTATTCATTTCAGATCGAGATGAATTTTCGCGCCTGGAAAAAAGGCTTTCATCTCAAAGAGGTTTCGATCGTCTTTACCGACCGTGTTGCCGGCACTTCGAAAATGTCCAAGCAAATATTTCGCGAAGCGATCTGGATGGTGTGGAAACTCAAATTCATGAGCCTGTTCGGCCGGCTTTGAACCGGCAGGCCAAAACACGGGAGGGGATCGATGTCGACAATCAAGGAAATCCCCCAGGTTTTTATCAGCCAGGGCAACCAGTGTGTCGGGATGCTGCACAGCGCCGAAAGCTCCAAAGTCGTGGTGATGTGCCACGGTTTTACCAGCAACAAAACCGAAAACCGCCGGCTTTTTGTCGAAGCGGCGCGCGATTTTGCCTCTCAAGGCATGGATGCCTTTCGCTTTGACTTTTACGGATCCGGTGACAGTGAGGGCGACTTTAGCGATTCCCTGGTCAGCCGCAACATCGCCAATCTGCGCGACGCTCTGCACTGGGTGCGCGAAAAAGGCTATGAGCGCTGTGCGGTGTTGGGCATCAGCATGGGTGCCGCCACCGCTATCCTTGCGGCCGACGGCCTCGATATCGATGCCCTGGTTCTCTGGTCGCCGGTACCGGATATGAAACGGCTTTTCGAATCCATGGTCGGCGATCCCCATGGCCTGGCCGAAACAACCGAGGTTTACGAACACGACGGCTGGCTCATCAATCGTCGGTTTCTCTTTGATGCGCTCTCTTTTGATGTGCAAAAAGCATTTGCAGGGCTGATCCCACCCAAACTCGTCATTCAGGGAACCGGCGACAGCCCGCTTTTTGTCCAGGGATTTCGCCAGTTTCAAAACATCGCCCTGCCGCCGGCGGATTTTATGGAAATTCCGCAAGCCGGCCACACCTTTCAAAAACCCGCGCATCGGCGCCAGGTGATTCGGCAAACCACAATCTGGCTCAAACGCCATTTTTAAAACAGGAGTCTGTATGGTCGATCATAGTGAACCCGATCTGCTTGACGAAGAGCCGGTCAATGGAAATCATCACCCGGACCCACTGCCCAAAGCCTATGAAGATCCTGCTTTTCTCAACAGCTCGGGCGCACGACCCATTCGCATATTGGCCGAATACCTCGAACCGCTGCAGCGCCTGCGCAAAAAGGCGATCAAGGATACCGTGGTTTTTTATGGTTCGGCACGAATTCAGTCCCCGCAGGAAGCTGAAAAGACGCTGAACAAGCTGACCCGCAAACTCGAGGCGGCCCAGGGATCGGAAAAGGATCGGCTGCGCCGGGAGCTGGTACGGCACCAGCGACAAGCCGAAATGTCGCACTATTACCAGGAAGCGCGCGACCTGGCCTATCGTCTGACCGAATGGAGCCTGAGTTTGGAGGAGAACCAGCGATTCATCGTCTGTTCTGGCGGTGGTCCCGGTATCATGGAAGCCGCCAACAAGGGCGCCACCGAGGCCGGTGGTCAGTCAATCGGCATGAATATCAGCATTTCTACCGAACAATATCCCAATCCCTATATCTCGGAGGATCTCTCGTTCGAGTTTCACTATTTCTTTATGCGCAAATTCTGGTTCGTCTATCTCGCCAAAGCTCTGGTGGTCTTTCCCGGTGGGTTCGGCACCATGGACGAGCTGTTCGAATTGCTCACTCTGCGACAGACAGAAAAGATTCGTAAACCAATTTCCGTGCTGATCTATGGCAGCGATTTCTGGGATCGAATCATCGATTTTGATCGAATGGTGGAATGGGGTGTGATCGGCGAGGAGGATCTCAAGCTCTTTCACAAAGTCGACACGGTCGAGGATGCATTTGCGCTGTTGCGCGACCATTTCGAACGCGAATTCGTCGGCAAACGGCGCTATCTCTATTTATAGAGCCGGCAGGGGAGCGACAGCATCTCCGATCAGGCTGGTGTCGGCGGCGGTCTCGAGAGGAGTGAAAACGTCCGCATAGGCCACAGCCAGAGCGGCGCGATGCAGTTGCGCCAGACTCAGGAGCTTGACCTGCTCAAAAGCGCCTCGCTCTTCCGGGGCGATTGGATCGCCTGAACTGCTTTTGATCTTGAGGGGATTGATCGGCCGGCCGTTGTCGTAAAAGGCATAGTCGAGATGCGGCCCTGTGGCCAGACCGGTCTTGCCGACATAGCCGATCACCTGTTTCTGCTGTACCACCGCACCTTTTTCGATGCCCGGCGCGAATCCGTTCAGATGGCCATAGCGCGTGACATAGCGTTTGTTGGTGTGCCGAATCTTGAGATATTTCCCCAGCCCCTTGTTGTAGCCCTTTTCGATTATCACCCCGTCACCGGCCGCTGAAACAGGTGTGCCGATGGGTGCAGCGAAATCCACCGCATAGTGGGGCCGAACGATCTTGAGAATGGGATGACGCCTGGCGCCGGTAAAGTGCGAGCTGATGCGGGTATAGTTCAGCGGCGACTTGAGAAAGGTCTTTTGAAACGAGCGGCCCTCGGCATCGTAATAACCGCCTTTGCCGCCCGAGTTTTTATAATAAAAGGCGGTGTAACTGCTGTCTTTTTGCGTGTAATTGCCGGCGAGAAT
>JAFGJN010000141.1 GCA_016929055.1 Candidatus Zhuqueibacterota bacterium | reverse complement strand
TGCTGTTCAAAATCGCTACGCAAGATCGGCAGATTTCCGACCCTGGCGATCATCTCGGACTGCCGACAGGAGCCGACCACCAGCCACACCGCCAGCGACAGGAAAAAGACCCGCCTCATGATTTTCTCCTCTGCTTTCCAGGCAACACAAAATTCATTTTACTGGATTAAATCGCGTTATGCAAGAAATTTTTAATCTGCTCCACAGGTTCCGATGTTTTGTCGAGGCGAAGCTCGAAAAGCAAGTCGTTCTTTTCTTGTTTAAGGGTCAGGCGTTCACCTCCGATTTCTATCCACCGGCCGATCCATCGGCGAAACTCCTCACCTGTCGGCAGGCTGGGCGAATGAAACTTGCCCCTAAGCCGATGATCGGTCAGGATGATTTCCTGCAATTGAGTTTGTCTTGCCAGCACTTTGATTTCAATATAGGCGATCAGATGCCGTGCTTCGACCGGTAGGGGTCCGAATCGATCCTGAATTTCCTGACGGATGGCTGCGATATCGCTCAGGTTTTTAGCCAACACGAGTTTTTTGTAAAAGTCGATGCGCTCGGAAGGTGCGGCGACATACGAATCGGGCAGATAGGCGTCGGTATGCACTTCCACTCGTGGCTCAAAGGGGGGTGCCTTTTCTTCTGGTTCAGTTTCGACCAGTTCTCCTCGCAATTCGTTGATCGCCTCTTCGATGATTTTCATATACATTTCGTAACCGAGAGCATCGACAAAGCCGCTCTGCCGTGCACCGAAAATATTGCCCGCACCGCGAATTTCCAGGTCCCGAGCGGCGATTTTATAGCCCGAACCTAGGTGCGAATATTCCTGAATTGCCTGCAGTCGTTTGACCGCTGTACGGTTCAATCTTCTGAGCGGAGGTATAAGAAAATAAGCAAAAGCTTGCTGAAAAGAGCGTCCCACACGACCTTTCAGCTGATACAATTGTGAGAGACCGAAGCGGTCAGCGCGGTTGACGATCAGCGTATTGGCGTTTGGAACATCAATTCCCGATTCAATAATCATCGTGGTGATCAAACATTGTATTTCTCCGTTCATAAACGCCAACATGACTTTTTCCAGCTGTGCGCTTTCCATCTGGCCATGAGAAATGCCGAAAGCAACCTCGGGAAGGAGTTCACGCAGCAGTGCGGCAATGGCATGGATGCTTTGCACGCGATTATGGACGAAAAAAACCTGACCTCCGCGATTGATTTCACGCAAAATGGCGTCGCGAATCAATTCTCGATCGAACCGCACCACCTCGGTTTTAACTGGAATCCGGTTGTGCGGTGGGGTATTGATGATCGACATGTCGCGCGCACCCATGAGCGCCATTTGCATGGTGCGTGGGATGGGGGTAGCCGAGAGCGAAAGGGTGTCGACGTTTTCTTTCCAGAGTTTGAGTTTTTCTTTTTGCAACACACCGAACTTTTGTTCTTCATCCACAATCAGCAGGCCGAGATCGGAGAATTGAATATCTCCGGAAAGCAAACGATGGGTTCCGACCACCAGGTCGATTCGGCCAGCGGCGATATCTTTTATGGTTTGACGTTGCCGTCTCGGGCTGAGAAAACGCGAAAGAACTCCAATCTCCACCGGAAACGGGGCAAGTCGGGAGCGGAAAGTCTGGTAATGCTGCTGAGCCAGGACTGTTGTGGGCACGAGAACCGCCACCTGTTTGCCGTCGTTTATGGCCTTGAAAGCTGCGCGAATCGCCACTTCTGTCTTGCCAAATCCCACATCGCCGCAGATCAAGCGATCCATCGGCCGTTCACTTTGCATGTCCTTTTTGATCTCTTGGATGGCGTTGAGCTGATCCACTGTCTCGTCATAAGCGAAAGCCGCCTCCAGTTCATTTTGCCAGACGGCGTCTCCTGAAAAGGCGTGTCCTTTTTTTATTTGGCGAACGGCATAGAGCTTGATCAATTTTTCCGCAATTTCTTTAACCTGTTGCTTTGTTCGGCTTTTCAGCCGTTGCCATTCGGCTGAACCGAGCTTGCTCAGAGTCGGAAGCGTGCTCTCTTTAGAGGTGTACTTTTGTACACAGTCCATTTTTTCGAGAGGCACATAGAGCGTGTCGCCATCCCGATATTCGACAATCAAACACTCGCGTTCTTTGCCGTAAGCGTCGATGGTTTTCAGGCCTCTATAAAGTCCGATTCCATAGTCGACGTGCACGACGAAATCGCCGTTTTTCAATTTGAGCAGTTCTTGAAAAGAGACGGGGCGAGTTTCCAGGGAATCGAGCTTGTGCAAACGACGGCGATTGAATAGCTCTTTATTGGTAAAAACAAAAAGCCCCACCTCAGGCCAGATAAATCCTTCGGATATGTTGATCGCGCTGATGCAGAGATCAGGACAGTTATCTTCCCGTTTCAGAATAGCCTGGAGGCGTTCGGTTTGAGCCGCTGAATCGCCGAGCACAACAGCCAGAGGCTTGACAGAACTCTGGTTGATTTGACGTTCGAGTTCCTGAAGAAAAAAAGCAATGTTTCCGTGAAAGCTCGGCGCCTGTTCAATGGACAAGTGCAGATCAGCAGATCCAGAATCGAGGGCAAGAAAATCGATGCGGGCGAAACGGTGCAAAAGCGATGGAGGCTCGGGGTCGAGGCAATAGAGCTGGTTCAGATCGACCTGGACGGTTTTATGGTCCGACAAATAGGCCTGCCAGGCGTCTTCGATTGTTTTTCGGCTTTGTTGCCACTCAAGTTCAATGAGGTCGGCATCGAGGGACAGAACCAGGGTGTCGGGCGCCAGAAAATCGAGTATCGAACAAGTTGGCGGCAGATGACCAAGAATTTGTTCATCATGGGGACAAAAAGGTCCAGCGGCACTCAACGGCAAAATATCTATGAAGGATCGTTTGCCTGTGGAGCGCTGGGTTTCCACATCGAATTCCCGCACGGATTCGATTGTGTCGCCGAAAAACTCAATTCGGACCGGCGTGGACTCGTGCACAAGATAAATATCGATCAATCCACCGCGCACACTGATCTCGCCGGGTTGATCGACTCGTTCTTCGCGCACATAGCCCATGGAAATGAGGCGTTCGATCAAATTGGCAAAATCGAAATCCTCACCGACACGGAGCAGACGTCTTCCATCGCGGATAGCGTGAGGATCGGCGATTTTCTCCGCCAGAGACTCGACAGAGGTGACCACGATCGGCGCCGAAGAATCGAGCAGGTGGTGCAACGCATCCAATCGCCTACCGACCAGGGACAAGGCCGGACCGATCTCGCTCCACATCTGATCGCCGAGCGAGGGGAAACCGATCAAAGGGCGATCGGGTGACCACTCGGCACAATCCTGGGCCAAGTTTTTGGCCTGTAATTCGTCCGGACAGACAACCAGAATTGATCGCGATACCGAAGCGGCTAGTTTGGCGATTACAAGGCTGGTCGAAGAGCCGACGGCACCGCGTACGGCCAATCCCGCTCCGGCCTGCAAATTCCGGGTTTGAACAAGCAGCTCGGCAATGGATCGGCTTTGATCGAGCCGTTGAAAAATCTGCCGCTGCAAATCGGTTTCGTTACATAGCAAGAGTCGATCAGACATGATTTTCGATAGCCCGATAGATAAAACCGTCGCCTTTACTGAGGCGTTGGCGGGCCTCCTGAGGCTCGCATCCACAGATCTGCATGACAATCGCGCTTTTCACATGTCCATCCGCCTTTTCCAGCAGCTCCTGGGCCTCTTCATAGGAAAGCTCGGGGAAAACATGGATCAAAATCCGCTTCGATCGCTCTTCGAGTTTTTTAGACGTCATCTGCAAATCGACCATCATATTCTCATAGACTTTTCCAAGCCGAATCATCGATGCTGTGGTCAGCATATTGAGCACGAGCTTGGTTGCGGTACCTGCTTTCAGGCGAGTGGAGCCCATAACCACTTCCGGACCGGTAAAAGGACAGATGGCAACATCGACCTGAATGTTCATATTCTGGCGTTGAGTACAGGTGACGTAAAGTGTCCGTGCCCCGACTTTTCGTGCCTGTTCGATGGCGCCGATTACATAGGGGGTACGGCGGCTGGCAGCAATACCACAGACGACATCGTTTGTCCCGACCTTTTTTTCCATCAAATCGGCGGCGCCTTTTTCAGCCAAATCTTCTACGCCTTCCTGGGCTCGCACCAGAGCGGCGTAGCCGCCGGCGATCAATCCTTGTATCATTTCCGGATCCGTACCAAAAGTCGGGGGACATTCAGAGGCGTCCAGAACACCCAGGCGCCCGCTCGTCCCGGCGCCGACATAGATCAAGCGGCCGCCTTTTTTAAACGCATCGATCAGAATTTCCACCGCCTGCTCGATATAGGGCAACTCGTCGCGAACGGCGACCGCGACCCGCAGATCTTCATTGTTCATCATCGCCAGGATGGTGCGCGTGTTTTCGCGATCGATGTTGAGCGTTGCGGGATTGCGCTGTTCCGTGTCGATGTTCTGCAGTTGCTCGAAAAGCTCCTTGCTCACCACATACTCCTTTCGATTGAATAACTCTTTTACCCATCGGCGGGCCGAACGACCAGCAAAACACGGGGAACCGAATCGATCATCTGGGGAAAAGACTGAACAACAACCGCAGCCCTTTGCCGCAAGGCCTTCGCCTCGTCCTCCCACTCTTCGCCCTTAAGAGTGAGCAAAACCGTGTCTTGATGACGAAACGGGGCACTCCACAACCACAACTTGATCAGCGGCGCCACAGCACGAGCCACCACGACATCGACAACCTGCATGCCCGGTTCGATTGCTTCGGCGCGCTCGCTCAAAACTCGAGTTTCACCGAGATTCAATTCATGCACCACCCGACGCAAAAAAAGGGCCTTTAGCCGCTTTGATTCTACCAAGATCAACCGCAAAGTCGGCTCAACGATCTTGAGAGGAATGCCGGGGAATCCGGCACCAGAGCCCAAGTCCATCACCCGGCATGCCTGGCTCCAAACAGGGGCCTGAAGAAAAACCAGCGAATCGCGAATGTGGCGCGATACCAATCTCCTCTCATCGCGAGCAGATACGAGATTGGTGCGCCTATTCCAAATTTCGATCAATTCGACATAGCGCCGAAAACACTCGACTTGCTCAAGGTCGAAATTGCGTTCGTCGGCTATTCGCTGTAGATTCGACAGGTTTTCTGGAAACATACTGCTTTTTTCCCAAAAAAACATCACTCATTTTGCGATCGTGATGTTTCACGTGAAACATCACGATCGCAACGTCATCATCAGGATTGCCAGATCAGATTGCGACACACCCAATATGCGCGACGCCTGACCTAAAGTGGACGGGCGAATGTGGGCCAATTTTTCCCGGCCTTCAGACGACAGTGAAGTCAATCGTCCATAGTCCCACTCTCGAGGGATCCTCACATTTTCCATCCGCCTCATGCGCTCCACCTGCCGCTGCTGACGCGATAAAAAACCGTCGTATTTGACTTCGATTTCGATCTGTTCTCGCACTCGACGCCAAAATTGATCGGAATCGGGTTGAAACAATGGGTGAGAGGAGAAAGAGCAAAAGTGGAGCAAGTGAACCTCCGGCCGCTTGAGCAGTCGGGATAGGGGTTCTTTTGCAGGGAGGGCTGGGCTGCCAAGGGTTTCGAGCAGAGAATTGATGTCTGCCAGATCCGGCTTGAGGGTTTCGAGAAGTTGCTTGTTTGATGCAATGGCTTCTTTCAGGCGGGCGACATAGACCCCTCGCTCCGCATCAACAAGACCCAAGCGGCTGGCAAGCGGAGTCAGCCGCAGATCGGCATTGTCCTGACGCAACAACAAGCGATGTTCAGCGCGGGACGTGAACATTCGATAGGGTTCCTGCAGATCTTTGGTAACCAGGTCGTCGATGAGAACGCCGATATAGGCCTCTGAGCGATCGAGGACAAGGGGGTCATCGCCGCGTTGTTTCAAAGCCGCATTGATCCCCGCCATCAATCCCTGCGCTGCAGCCTCTTCATAGCCGGATGTGCCGTTGATCTGTCCGGCCAGATAGAGGTTTTCCACCGCTTTGCATTCGAGTGTCGAATAAAGTTGGCTGGGTGCGAAGCAATCGTATTCGATAGCATAGCCCAGGCGGGTGATATGAACTCGCTCCAATCCCGGCACGCTGCGCAGAGCGCGCAGCTGGACATCCTCGGGTAGGCTCGTTGCAAAACCATTGACATAGTATTCCCGCGTGTGGCGGCCTTCGGGCTCGAGAAAAATCTGATGCTGCTCTTTGTCGGCAAAACGATGAATTTTATCTTCGATGGATGGACAATAGCGGGGTCCGACCCCCTTAATGACGCCGGTATAGAGCGGCGAGCGAGCGAGCCCGCTGCGAAGGATATCGTGGGTCTCGGGGGTGGTGCGGGTCAAAAAACAGGGTTGTTGAAGGATATCGATGCGATCGTGACAAAAACTGAATGGACGTGGATTGGGATCGCCGTCCTGTCGCTCGATAACAGAAAAATCGATGCTTCTACCGTCGATTCGCGGCGGTGTGCCGGTCTTTAGACGACCAGCCTCAAGTCCGAGTTTTTGCAGCCGCTCGGTCAATCCTCGAGAAGCGGGTTCCCCGGCGCGGCCGCCAAAAACCTGGCGTAGACCAATATGCATCAAACCGTTTAAAAAGGTGCCGGCGGTGAGGATAACCGCTCTGGAGGAAATTTCTGATCCGAAATCTGTCCTTACTCCAGCGATTTTGCCCCGTTTGATCAGCAGATCGATGACATGGACTTGTCGAAGATCGACCCGCTCTTGTGCCTCGAGTATCTTGAGCATTTCTTGGGAATAGAGCAAGCGATCGTTTTGGCTGCGCGGTGACCAAACCGACGGTCCTTTGGAGGTGTTGAGCATACGAAATTGAATGCCGGAACGATCTGCAACGACCCCCATTTTTCCGCCCAGGGCATCGATTTCCCGAACCAGGTGCCCTTTGGCCAAACCGCCGATGGCGGGATTACAGGACATCTGCGCCACGGAAAATAGATTCATCGTCGCCAAAAGAGTTCGTGCGCCGAGACGAGCAGCGGCCAAAGCCGCCTCGCATCCAGCGTGACCTGCTCCGACTACAATGATATCATAATCAAACGGCATGAATAAAAACCCACTGTTTCACGTGAAACATTATTTGCCCACACAGAATTGCGCAAAAATGGCATCGAGAATGTCGTCGCTGGTGGTTTCTCCTGTCATTTCGGCGAGGGCATCTAGCGCCTGACGAAGATCCAGCGCAATGAATTCAGCCGACAGCCTGTTTGAAAGCGATAGCTGCGCCCGTTCAAGAGCTTTTTGGCATTCTTGTAGTGCATGCCGATGCCGAACGCGGGAGATTGGAATTTCTTCTTTGAGTCCTGCCAAAGAAGGCGCCCAATTCGACAGGGCTTGTTTTAGCGAGGAAATTCCCTCTCCCGTTTTAGCTGAAATCCGCACAAAAGGCAAGCTTCGATTTTCAATCTGTGGCAATATGCTGGGGTCGGCGACAAGATCGCATTTATTCAAGACGACAAGGGTTTTGCGCCGCTTTTCTGCTGTTGAATCGAGCAGACGCAAGTCGTCTTCCGTCAGGGGTTCGCTGCTATCGATGAGAGGAAGCCAAAAGTCGGCGCTATCCATTGCGACACCGGTTCTTTCAACACCTATTCGCTCAACCGGATCTTCGCAACGACGCAATCCCGCGGTGTCGATCAATCTAAAGAGAACGCCGTCAATATCTATCGGCTCTTCTAAAATATCACGCGTCGTTCCAGGATAGATGCTGACGATGGCGCGTTCGTGTTCCAGCAAACGATTCAGCAGACTGCTTTTTCCGACGTTGGGTCGCCCGACGATTGCCGTACGAATGCCTTCGCGCAACAAGCGGCCGTTACGATATCCGGACAAAATAGAATCGATTTGATCCTTCAGTTTTTGGATGTGATCGGCGATTGTTTTTCGATCGGCAAAGGCTAGATCCTCTTCGGTAAAATCGAGTTCCAGCTCGAGTAAAACACATTGGCGCAGCAATTCATTGCGCAAATCTTGCAAGTTCTTTGAAAGCCACCCTTGCGTTTGTCGAAGTGAAAGCCGGTAGGTAGATTCTGTCTGTGCGCGAATCAAATCGTTTATCGCTTCAGCCTGAAGCAAATCAATTTTGCCATTGACGAAAGCACGACGAGTGAATTCACCGGGTTCGGCAGGACGGGCACCAGCCTCTACACCGGCTTGCAAAACGAGAGAGACAATATAGGGACTGCCGTGACAACTGATTTCTACGGTGTCCTGTCCTGTATAGCTTCGGGGTGCACGAAAAGTGGTCACCAGGACACGATCGACGAGTTGATCCTGTTTGTCCAGAATCGATGATAGAAAGACTCGATGGGATTCCTGACTCGAGACGGGTTTGTTTCCCTGGAGCAAAGCATCGGCAACAGGAAAAGCACGAGGGCCGCTGATCCGGATTACTGCCAATGCGCCAAAACCGCCGGGCGTTGCTTGCGCAATAATGGTGTCGTCGGATAAAATCGAATTCATAAAAGCTCGGTCTCTTTGCTTTCAAATACAAAAGCCCTGCTTTGGACGGACAAAAGCAGGGCGATTAAAATCGATCGAATATCCGTTTCAAAGGCGTCTAATACTTTTTTGTTCCTTCGTTCCATCATTCGAATCTTTTGAGACGACAAGACGCTGTTGAAGGATCGACAGCAGGTTGAACAATGCGTAATAGAGATTGAGCCCGGAGGGAAAGGTGTTGAACAACAAGGTGAAAAATATCGGCATAATATAGACCATAGCCTTTTGCTTTGGATCAGTAACCGACATCTTTTGCTGCAAAATCATGGTCAAGCCCATCAGCAAAGGTAAAACATTGACGCTGTCTCCATAAATGGGGAGCGAAAAGGGCAGAGTAAACACCGTATCCGGCATGGAAAGATCCTGAATCCAGCCGAAAAAGGCAGCACCGCGCAGTTCGATAGTGCTACGAAAGACGATGAAAAGTCCCCATAAAAGCGGCATCTGCAACACCATGGGTAGACAACCGCCCATGGGATTGACCTTTTCCTGCTTGTACAATGCCATCATTTCTTTTTGATAACGCTGTTGATCTTTGCCGTGTTTTGCTTTCAACTCTTCAAGTTTGGGTTGGAGTTTTTTGATCTTGTTCATCGATTCGTAGCTCTTGTGAGTCAAAGGCCAAACGATGATCTTGATCAAAAAAGCAAAGATAATCAGGACAACACCATAGTTGGGAACCACGGTATGGATTTTTTTAAAAGTCCAGAGAATGGCAAGACTGAATGGCTGAATGATCTTGTGCCCGAAATCCATCATCTTTTCCAGATTTCGGCCATAACTTTTGAGAATATCGTCATCCAAAGGTCCGATATAGATACGAAACAAATCACCTTCACGCGGGGTGTTGAGAAAGGGCATTCCCAAACTCACATCATACTGTTTCCAGCGATCCTTTTGACCAGATACCTCTACCTCATCGAGTTGTATTCTGGCAAAAATGGCGGGCTTTTTTTCAGGAATAAGAGTCAGAGAAAAATATTTGGTGCGAACCGCTAACCAATCAAAAGCACCGCTCTCGCGATAGACTTTTTTCGAGTCTTTGAAATCTTTTTCGACCCTTGTTCCTGAAGCCAAAATTGCTTTGGCATAGTGCATATCGTCTCCCAATCGCTTTTCGGTTGAGAGCAATCCTGCTGGAGCGTCGAGAAAGTATATTTTTTCAGCGATAACATCGTGCATGTTGATGAATTTAACATCTAGATGGAAATCATAACGATCGCCATAAAAGGTATAGAGCTTTTTGATTTGTTTTCCGTTACCAAAATCATAGGTAAAGACCAGTTGCCTTTGATCTTTTTCGGTGAGAGTAATGGCGGTGTCTCTGGGAGAGTCGAACATCCAATCGTGGGTCGATAGGGTATCGCCGCCGATTTGATAAAAGCTCAACCCCAGAGTTCCATAGGCATCGGCTGGAATCAGTTCGACATTTTCGCCTTCAGGACCCAAAAATTCTTTGAGGGTGAAGCCTATCAAAGAAGCACCTCGGTTGCTGAATGTCGCAAGAAAAACAGGTGTTGAGATGGTTATGTGTTGTTCAGCACGGTCGTCGGTCGTAATTATCGACGCTTTTTTTTCAAAACCCGGCTCTTTCTTTGTTTCTTGAAGAGGCCGGTATTCTTCCGATATGCTAGGCTGGCTTTTATCGGCAAGCGCTGTTTCGGGATCGAATCCGATGGCTTGAAGCGAATCCTGCAAAGCCTTTTGTCTCTGCATTCTTTCATACTGATCAGGCATAAAGGTTTTCTGATAGAAAGGTGTATAGATCAGAAAAAGAACCAGGCCGATAAGAAGAAAAGCAAGCAGGGTTTTTTTGTCGAATTCCATGGTAAACCTTTTATTAAATGTGTTTTTTGTAAAACATATAATTACAACCACTTGGCTTTACTAAACAGGATCATAACCTCCTGGATGAAAAGGATTGCATCGCAATATTCGAGCAATGGCTTTAAGAGATCCTTTTATAAAACCATTTTTTGTAATTGTTTGTATCGCATAATTCGAGCACGATGGATAAAAGCGGCACGACCTGGGCAGGAATGGGGATAGGCAGACTTGATAAAATCGAATAATTCGGACAAGAATGCGTGCGGGCATAGCTCGAATGTTTTGCTGGTTCAACATTGTGGATCACTTTGATTGTTCCAGAACTGATTGATTTAACGCCATTTCGATACGCTTGATTCCCGCGCTGAATTCCGAATCCATTTTATTAAAAGAAACATCGAGCAAAGACTCGCCGGCAAGAACAACAATTTGGGCGGAGCAGCGCAGCGTTGAAGAGTGGACCCGCCACAATTCCCGCTCTAATCTTTTAATTCTATTTCTATTGACCGCTTTTAAACCATTTTTTTTGACTGCAAAACCTATCTTTTTTTCATTGGATGGTAAGACGAAAAACGTAAACATATTACCCCGAAAAACTCTACCATTTTGAAAAACCGCGGCAAATTGCCGCGATTTCAAAATGGATTGCTTTTTCAGGCAAAAAAGGGTCACCGTTTTTTCTCTTCACTGACTGTCAATCTCTTTCGTCCTTTGGCTCGTCTGCGTTTGAGAACCAGGCGACCGCTGTGGCTGCTCATGCGAGCACGAAAGCCATGCTTGTTGGTGCGCTTTCTGCGGCTGGGTTGAAATGTCCGTTTCATTTTAACCTCTTTTTTTCCTTTGCTTTCTATCTGACAAGATTCGAATAAAAGACAATCGCCTTTCTCGAAAAGAACCTTCTCTCGTTCCGATTAAACCTGAAAAAGTAGTTATTTTTTCTCTTATTTGCAAGACTTTTTCTATTGCCGAGATTCATTGTTAACCGAATAACAGCGACGGCTTTTTTCGATTCTTACAGATTTGTTAATATTCCTTTTTCACTTTATATATGGGAAAATCAAACTTGTTTAGAAAAATCTAATTGCTTTATATAGAAGGAAAGAAATTTGTTGCAATGCTCAAGAGTTAATCTAGAGCTTGTCAAACATATAAATACATTGATGCCGATTGCCTGTTTCGAAGACCTTTTTTTTGACCCCCAATGGTTTAGCGATGCGCCATTTTTTTAAAAAATGAAAGCGTAAAAATTTGTGTGAATTTTGCCACTGATATGATTCCGTTTGTTGATAACTGGGTCTTTTGCGTGGATTTTTCTTGTAGAAAAAAGGTGTGCTAAAGTTATTTTTCACCTTGACATTCGATAGGCTTTTCAATAAGTTTTAACAGCTCGCCCGCTTTCGGAACAATTTGTGGATAAGCTTCCTTTGTCGTTTTCTCAATGCTGTCCTGGACCGAGAGCCTCTGTTTATTCTGTGGATAATTCTTCCCGTCCCTTACTTCTGTGTTATTTTTATTAGGTTTGTGGTTTTTTACAGAACTTGTGGATTGTGGATAAGTTCGTTGTCTTTGTTGATAACTCTTCTCTGCCTTGTAAATAGGTGTTGCCATGACAAATGAACTAGATGTTGATAATGCTGCTTTCCGTTTCGAGGTAAAAGCTATGAATAGCGACGTTATACTTAAATGGAACGAAATCCTAAACATCATTAAAGACAATATCAATTCGACGAGTTTCGTTACCTGGTTCAAGCCCATCAAACCGCTGAAAATTGAAGACTCTTCTTTGACCATTCAGGTTCCCAGTCAATTTTTTTATGAGTGGCTCGAACAACATTACAGCTCTCTTCTCAACAATGCAATTCGTCAAATTTTTGGAACGGATTACAAATTGCTCTATTCCATTGTCATGGATGCCAGTACTTCCCCGGTACAACTTCCCTCGTTTAATAAACAAACACCGACGCCACGTCCTCAAAATGGGCGCGACAATCTGAGTGATCGCTATACGTTTGATTGTTTTGTCGAAGGGGAAAGCAACAAATTCGCCAAGGCTGCTGCTTTGGCGGTGGGAAAATCTCCTGGAAAAACGACTTTTAATCCTCTTGTAGTTTATGGCGGCGTTGGCTTGGGCAAAACCCATCTCATTCAAGCCATCGGCAATTATGCCAAATACCATACCTTGTCGAATCGTGTTCTTTATGTTGACAGTGAACGGTTTACCATGGATTTCATCAACAGCATACAAAAAAATAAAACCACTGAATTCAGCGATTTGTATCGCAACGTCGATTTGCTCCTGGTTGATGATATCCAATTTTTTGCCAATAAAGAGCGAACCCAGGAAGAATTTTTTCATACCTTCAATACTCTGCATCAAAAAGGAAAACAAATCGTTCTCTCTTCCGATCGTCCGCCAAAAGAATTGCAGGGAATGGAAGAACGCCTGATATCTAGGTTTCAATGGGGATTGGTTGTTGATATCCAACCACCGGATCTCGAAACTCGACAGGCTATTCTTCAGCGCAAAGCTGAAGAAAGCGGTATCGAGCTCTCGGGAGATATTTTTCATTTCATTGCTACTCATATTACCTCGAATATCCGTGAATTGGAAGGAGCCCTGATCCGTTTGTTGGCTTTTGCATCACTAAATGGGGAAGATATTTCTCTGAATTTGGCAAAACGTGTATTGAAAGATGTGTGTATTAAAAAATCAAAGGCCATCAGTATTGAATTCATTCAAAAACTCACAGCGGAATATTTCAATTTCCCCGATGATTTGCTGCGCGCTAAAACTCGAAAAAAAGAGATCGCTCAAGCACGACAGATCTGTATGTATATGTGCAAGACACTGACCGACAGTTCCCTAAAAACCATCGGATTGCATTTTGGTGGACGCGACCACAGCACAGTCATTCATGCAATCAATACAATCGAACAGAGCAAAGATCAAGATGAAAAAATCAGGGAAGCTGTTGAAAAAATTTCTAACAAAATAGAAATATCCCAACTTTAGAAAAATCTCTTTTTGTCCACATTGATATGTGGATAAACCCCAAAGTGATCTGGATAACCTGTTCAAAAAATGTTGATTTGTTTTTTTCATCGTCTTTTTAAACCGATCGATCCTTTTTATTAACCCGAGCTCATTTCTTTTGCACAATTTTTCCACACTCCTTGCGATCAATAAAAGCAAATGGTTGTACCAGATAAACAGGGCTTTTCAACATATCAACATCCCCTACTACTATTATTAAATTGCTTGAATTAATATTATTATTATAGTAATTTTTATATCCAGATACCTTTTTTTTCATCTAACATTTAATGTTTATAACGCGTTGATTTGTCGAGGAGGCTGAAATGAAATTTTCCGTAGCAAAATCCGATTTCTACAACGCTTTGCATAAAATTATCGGGGTTGTTCCACAAAAAACCACCATCCCTGTTCTCACCTGTCTTTTGATGGATCTTCAAAAGGA
>JAFGJN010000140.1 GCA_016929055.1 Candidatus Zhuqueibacterota bacterium | reverse complement strand
GGCTGACCGATACGGGCAATGCGACCGATCCAGACTGGTCGCCAGACGGCACGCGCATCGTCTATGTCGAGGAACAGGGCGGTGTGTCCAATTTGTGCACCATCGATCCCGACGGGGGCGACCGGCGACCTCTGACACGCTTTGCCGGCGATGTGCAAATGCTCGCCCCGCGCTGGTCGCCGGACGGCTCGCGTGTGGCGGTTTCGCTCTTTGATTGCCGGGGCAATCGGGACGTTGCTGTTGTCGACAGCAACGGAAACGTACAGACATTTGTCAACGACATCGACGACGATCGCTATCCGGCCTGGTCGCCGACTGGAGATCATTTGGTTTTCACCAGCTATCGCAGCGGATCGCCGAACCTCTTTTGTCTATCCGCAGAGCAACCCGATTCAGTCCTGGCTCTGACCGATTTGGCCGGCGGCATCAGCCGACCGGTGTGGCGCGGTGACAGCCTGTATGCGGTGCTACAAGATAACCGGCGGCGCGATCGCCTCGTCCGTCTCGGCGCCGACCGCCGGACTCAGATCCGTTCTGTCGATGTCGATTCGTTCTATACAGCCTGGATGAACAAACGGCCGCCGGCCGGACTGCCGCCTCTGTCCGCCCATGCTTTTGCCCCGATTTCCGTGGTCGATCGCGGTGCCTATCGCGCCTGGCGCCAGGTGCGGCACCTGTTGACCGTGCCGGTACCGGTTGCAGTCGATGGCCATCCCGGGCTTTTTGTCATGAGCGTCTTTGCCGAGCCGCTCGGCAAGCATGGGTTCAGCGCTGCGGCGCTTGTCGATGCAACAGCAATCGACAACAGTCAGATACTGGGTACCTATGTCAATCGCACCACCTCTGCCGATATCTCGTTGTCCGCTTTTCGGCTGCCGGCAAGCGGACAGATCTGGTATGATCGTCTGATGGTGGAAGAGGCGCGGGGACTGCGCCTGGATGTACGACAGACTGTGGCAGCCGGCGATCGCCCCTTTGCCCGGCTGGTTCTGGGCACCCATATCGACTGGCGGCGCAATCGAATACTCAATACGGATGATTTGGATCGCACGGTTATCGCACCGCAGGAGAATAAAGTTGGCGAAATCGGACTCTTTTTTCGCTATAAAAAGGAGCGCCCGGACAAACGCGCTTTGCTGCACCCTCTGCATGGTCAGGGCGTGCAAGGGATGATACGGCTTTCCGATCGAACCTGGGGAAGCGATCTTTTTTATCGGCGTTTGACCGTGGAGGCCTATGCCATTCTGCCGTCACTTGCCGCCGGCCAGACGCTTTTTTTACGCGCCAAAGCGGATGGCGTTCGCGGTGAGACCCTGGCTCAGGATTTCGTCGGCCTGGATCGCAGCGACCAGCCCGATTTCGGCGGCGGGTTGCGATTTGTGGAACGCGAACGCGTGCGCGGATCCCGGCTCTATCGCTTTGGCGATCGGTTGCTTTTTGCCAGCGCCGAGTATCGCCTGCCGTTGTTGCCGGATCTGGGGTGGAATCTGGCGGGATTTGCGTTTCGCGAAATGACGGCAGCTGTTTTTTTCGATGCCGCTGCAGTTCGGCAAAGCGGGGTCTGTGCGCAAACATGGACAACGGACCGTTCGGCCGGTGTGGAAGCGAAAAACCGCGTTTCGGTAGGCGGATTTGAATTCGTGCAGGCCTTTGGTGCAGCCTGGCGCCTGCCATACAGGGAAAAAGCAGAGCTCTATTACCGCATTCGCGCAGCGGTGCCGTTTTAGGCTCTGGTAAAGAAAAAAAGAAACGGTCCACAAATGACACGAATGAACACGAAAGGTCTTGAATAGGGATTCGAGCTTTTACATCGTTTATATGCAGGGAGTGATTTTGGTTTTGATATACAGGAAAAGATCCGTCAAGATGATGGAGAACACGAGAAAAAAGGGCGATATCATTTCCAGTCTGTGGTTTCTCGACAAGGCACATCGGGCCCATGGATCAGGGGAGCGATTTTTCGTTTCTTTTCTTTCTGAGAATAGTTATTTTACAAATCTGTTTCATTAGTGTCCGGTCGTTGGACCGGACACCAGTGGATCTGTTTCTTTTCAAATCGGTAAATAATCCGAAACGCGATAGATTTGGCTTTTCAGATCGAATCAATTGCGCAACTAAAAATCAGAAAACTCGTCATCGTTTGCAAAAGACGACTCGGCGTTCGGTGACGGGTCTGATAAAAGTAACACCAGGGAGGAGCGACGATATGATTCGCCAGGTTGGTGTGTTGACAGGCGGAGGCGATTGTCCGGGATTGAATGCCGTGATTCGTGCGGTGACCAAATCGCTTATTCTGCAAAACAATGTGCGAGTGATCGGTTTTGAAGATGGATTCGACGGATTGATCTGTCGCAAACCGGTGGATTTGAGCTATGATGCGGTGTCCGGCATTCTCCAGACCGGAGGAACCATTCTCGGCACTTCCAACAAGGCGAATCCCTTTCGCCATGCGGTGGAAAAAAACGGCAAACTGGAATATGAGGATCGCTCAAAAGAGGTTCTCGACTATGTTCACGAGCTCAAACTCGACGCGCTCGTCTGTATCGGTGGAGACGGCACCATGGCGATTTCCAAAAAGCTGATCGAGATCGGGGTGCCGGTGGTGGGCGTGCCAAAAACCATTGACAACGATATCTATCACACCGATATGACCTTTGGTTACGATACTGCAGTGTCGATTGCCGCCGATGCCATCGACCGGGTTCATACCACGGCGCAGTCGCACCACCGGGTGATGCTGGTGGAAGTGATGGGGCGTTACGCAGGATGGCTGACGCTGTCGGCGGGCATCGCCGGCGGTGCGGATATCATTCTGCTGCCCGAACTGGAATACGACCTCGACGTTGTGTGCGAGCGCTGCATCGCGCGCAGCCACAAAGGCCGGCGCTTCAGCATCATCGCCGTTTCCGAGGGCGCCAAGCCGATCGGCGGCAAGCATGTGGTGAGCCGAATCGTCGAGGACAGTCCCGACCAAATCCGCCTGGGCGGCATCGCCATCAAGCTGGGCAATGATATCGAAGATCAGACCGGGCTCGAGACGCGGGCAACGGTTTTGGGCCATCTGCAGCGCGGCGGCTCTCCGACCGCATTTGATCGGGTTCTGGCAACGCGCTATGGCGTGGCGGCGGCGGAACTGGTGGCGCGAGGCGAGTTCAATCAGATGGTGGCGCTGCAAGGCAACGAAATCGTTTCCGTGCCCATAAGCGAAGTAGGCGGAAAGACGCGCACGGTTCCGCTGGATTCGTCGCTCATCGCAGCCGCTAAAGCGGTCGGAACCAGCATGGGGGTCTGACAAAGACTTTTGCTCCTGACTTTTTTGCAGACGTGCACCCGATTGATAATAAAACCGGGGCAGCCTCTTGCGGGTTCGATCGAGCGTGCCAGAAGGATCGGGGGTGTGCGGGTTCGGTCGGGCGGGCCGTGGGGGTGGGGGATTGTCCGGGTGTATACAATTTTTCGCTGGCTGCCTGGTTCGAGTGGTTTGACGGTTGGGTCGGGGTCCGATTTGCCCGGGCTTTAAGAGAGTGTATGGTGAGAAAAGAGATTGGCCCCCAATGAACTCGAGCCGGAATAGCGAAAATACACCGCGCCCTCGAAAGGGCCGACTCGGCGCTGGTGGGTATACAGGGTATAGAACACGCTGTCAAACCTGTAGGAGATCTTGGAATAAATTTCTGGATTGAGAAATCAGGGGATCCCTGGGAATTAGTGTCGAAACAAAAATGCATTGCAAGGCTTGTTTCTGCGGTCTTTGTGGGGAGGAGGTCGTTGAGTAATGGCCGGATCAGATTCGAGACCCTTTTTTTGGGTCTGTCTCGGGTTGATTTGTCTGTTCCGCACTTGATTACTAAGCAAACAGTTTTCTGGCATAGAATGTCTTGTCTTGATATTGTTTTTTGACCATCAGCCCGTTTTCAATCAATTGATCGACAGCCGACCAATCCGCTTCCGCTTTGTGCAAAAATTCGTCGACAGCTTCTTCCCGCATCGGATGTACGGCGGTGATGGACAGAAGATCGTTTTTGACATCTCCTGTAAAGGCAAAAGCATTGCCCTCGTATCCGATGAGATATTCAACATTTGATTGTGCAGATTTGAACACGTGAAAGGCACGGATAAGCGTCTCTTCAGTCGGCGGCTGAACCCATTTTTCCGCCGGTGGTCTGGTCGGAATGGACAGGTAAGAGGTTCCAGGCGAAAGGCGTTTCAAAAATTGGGCAATAAGCGCCATCTCTTTTTCGCTATCATTCAGATCGCGGACGAGCATCGTTTCCGTGACCAGCTTGCCTCGATAGTCTTGAGCGAATAATTCGATTCCATTTAAAATTTTATCGAGTTCCAAAGAGCGATGTGGCCGGTTGATCTTGCGCCATGTCTCTTTCGACACCGCATCTATTTTTACCGAAACCCAATCGGCCTTTTTTATCTCTTCCCGAGTTGGCGCATGCCATAAAAGAGAACTGTTTGTAATCACAGCGATTTTTTTGCCCGTGGCTTGAAGCGCTTCGATTGTTTTGCCCAAATTGATATCCAGAGAAGGTTCTCCATCCGGAACAAAAGTCAGGTAATCTATCGATTCGCCGCGTTTTTCCGCTGATTCTATTTTAGAATACACGCTTTTTAGGATATCCGCCGGTTGGTAAAATGGACGACGTTCCACCTCTAATTTCTTGGTGCGACCGAGCTGGCAGTATACGCAGGAATAGCTGCACGTTTTAGGCGGAATATTATTGATTCCCAAACTTTGCCCAAGCCTTCTCGATGGTACCGGTCCGAAGGTTAGCATGACGCCTCCCGATATTTTATGGCATTCAATTCTGTAGCCCATTCGGCTTTGCCAAATCAGCGGCACAGCACGCGTCAACCTCCATCGCAATCGGAGCGTGAAATTCAACATCCCGTTCTTTGCCCATTTTCTACCTCCGTCGTCGCCAGTCGATCGGTTGCTCTGAGACGTTGCACAATCAGCCAGAGACCATCGTGCGTTCTTTCCAGGGTTCCTGTAAAGGGAGCCGCTCTCTCTGCTTTCGCTATCGGAAACACTCGATGCTAGACAGACCGATCCTTTTGGCTTGTATTCTCATCATCAATAATCAGTCTGCCGTTCAAATGATCGATCTCATGTTGCGCCACTCGTGCGAGCAGCCCTTTGAGCTCCACCTCGATTTTCTTGCCTTTGAGATCCACGCCCAATAAAGATATCTGTTGGTGGCGTTGAATATCGACGGCCACATTCGGCAGACTCAGACATCCTTCGATTAGATTGTCGTGTCCTTCTTGTTGAGCAATGTTTGGATTGATCACGGTGAGCAATCCTTCGCCGATATCGGCGATAAAAATTCGCTTTGTCACTCCGACCTGTGGTGCTGCCAGGCCAATACCCTGATGCCGATACATGATCTCTTGCATTGCTGTGACTAGATTCTCGATTTGGTCGTCGAAAGTGTCTACGACGTCTGCTTTTTGCCTCAATACAGCATCTGGGTAGATTTTCAGTTCGTATGTTTTTGCCACAAGCCATTCTCAAAATGAGTTGCGCTTTCCCGGGTGTCCGGTCGTTCGACCGGACACCCGGGATGCGATTTTGCAAAGCAAAGCAGCGCAAGAGGATTTAAATTTTGCGAATCTCCGGTATTTGCCTTTTGCGTGTTGCCTCTGCCACTTTTTTGATTGTTTCCAGCATCCCTTGCGGAATCGGAACAGTGACTTCTTTGTCGGAAAACGGGACGTTTTTCATGCGTGCAATTCTGAAAAAGAGTTTCATCGGTTCTTCCATTCGGGTGAACATCAAATTGTCTGCAGCATCTTCCAATCGTTCGATTTCCCGGGGAAAGGCGCTTGTACTCGCAGCAAAAGCGTAGGTCTTGCTTTTGTCGTTTTTGATAAGATCCGCCAATCTTTCCAGATTCTCTTTTTTGTATTTGGGAGAAAAAAGCAGCAGGTTCAGTGCCGATGCAAAGACCAGGATTCCCAAATCGCTGGTTTCGACCCTCTTTTCTGCTTGTTGAATGGCCTTGTCCCATATTTCGGGATTTACCATGTTGGCTGCCACTGTATCCTCGCTGATATTTTTGATATCCGCAAGCGGGTCAAACTGAATAAAAGCGACTTTGCTCTGATAATTTTTCAGATCAATGTTGTACAGCTCTTTCATCGCGGTGTGGATCAACTCAGTTTTTGGATATTGCAAGGGAATGGCGATAAGCGATCCTCCCGCTTTCAGCCAGGCGGATACAAAAGCGAATTCGACCAG
>JAFGJN010000139.1 GCA_016929055.1 Candidatus Zhuqueibacterota bacterium | reverse complement strand
TGCCGATATATCGCTCGCGCACCTCGGGATCCAGTTTTTCGATATGCCGCGGCCAGCAGCGGGTTATCTCTTGTGGCCAGCTCTGCGGATAGAGCTCCAGAGCATAGATGAAAAAGACTGAGGTGAACCAGCTGACAACCCACGTGCCCTGGTCGGTTTGCAGAATGCCGGCGTCGCGATCGTCCAGCGGGGTGTTGTTGATCGTCACAGGATCCGTCCAGGTGATACCGGTGTCGCTGCTGCGGATCAGCTGGGTTTTGCCCCATGGACAGACATGGGCGTCGCGATCGCCGGAAAAAACGGCGATCAACTCGTTCTCTGTTGTCAGAGTGAGGGTGGGCCAACCGATATAGCGTCCGGGCTGATGGCAGATGACGCGGGTTTCGACGATTTCTGCGGTTACCTCTTGTGCCGCAGTATTCACAGAGAAACCCACGAACAGCAGAAATAAAAGAATAGATCGAATTTTCATTGTCATGATCGGCTCCATATGGTCGAGGGATGCGGCTGCGAAAGCTGCGAGAGGCATTGGTGTCGCGTTTTCATGCCAAGAACTCGGGCAGCAAGTGCTTGCCGCGCTGTCGCTGCGTCTCGATTTCCGTCACTGGAATCGAGGCATACGGCCAGCGAAGGCGCGGGGTGATGGGTGTCCAACCGCCGACGGCCGCCATAAACTTGTCAGCCGCCTGGTTGGAATAGCCGTGTCGGACGATATAGGGCAGAATGCATTCATTGAGAAAAAGCCGAATGCGCTTTTCCCATTCCAACGCCGTCTTCATGTCGGAACGCATCAGCTCGCTCCAGCGTTGCGCTGCGCAGGGATGCAGACAGGCGATGTTGGAATAGGCTCCGCTGGCGCCCTTTTGCATGCCGCTGGCCAGGGTGTGACCGGGCACAAACAGGGCCAAGTCCGGCAACAGCATTCTCATGCGACGAAACCAGTCGGCATCGCCGCCGCCGCTCTTGATGCCGATTAGGGCGGGAACCGCACGGCAAAGATCTGCCAGTTCTTCCGGCGTCACGACGTGTTTGGCATGAGGCGGATTATAGAGAATCAACCCGATTCCCGCGGCAGCCTCGGCCATCTTTTCCAGAAAGGCGATCGATTCGTCCGGGCGGGTCGGCGACCAGTCGGGCAAAATCACCTGTACCGCACCCGGGGCCAGGGAAACGATGCGCTGCAGGCGTTCGAGAGAGAGCAGAGGACTCGCATGGCAGACACCGATCTGAAACGGCATAGCCGCTTGTTCACAAGCCCGAGCCAACAGCCCTGCGACATGGTCGAATTCTTTTTCGGTCAAATTATAGAATTCACCTGCCGTGCCGCAGCAATAGATCCCATCGACTTTGAAAGCAATCAGCCTTATGATCTGGGTCTGCAACTGGACAAAATTGATACTGTCATCTGGGCCGATGGGCAGGAGCAGCGTTGCCCAGTTGCCGCGGATTTCATGTGCTTGAAGAGGTTTCATGAGAGGACGGGTTCTTTCGTTTGAGATCAATAGCGTCCATACCGATCGACGAGCTCGCTTAACATCTCGATACGATGCCAGGGCGCATCCGGGGGTACCTGATCGCCGGCGGCGAGGAACAGATGCGGAGAGCAGAGCCGAATATCGAGCCAGCGTTTGACCGATTCGATAAATTCCGCATCACTGCCTCCGGCGCCGAATACCGTGGCCGGAATGCCGCCGGAGAGAATGAGACGATCGCCGGCTTGTGCCCGTGCGTTTTCCGGTGTGAGAGAAAACATTGGCGATGGTGTCGCCGCATCGATGCAATCCACGCCGCAGGCGTCCAAGAGCTGTAAAAGCCCTCTCATCTCGCCATCCACATGTACAGCCAGATATTTGCCGTGCGCATGCAGCCGACGCGCGATTTCGCTGTAATAGTCAAAGGTAAATCGTTTGAACAAATCCGGGCTTTGCACCGACGAGTCGTGGTTGTCGCCGACAAGCAGCACATCAAAAGGTTGGTCGATCAGCTGGTCGAGCAGCCGCAGATTGCAGGCATTGACCGAGCGGATGAATCGCTCCACTTGCTGGGGATAGTCATAGATCGCAAGAATCGTGCGCTCGATACCCATATAGCGGGAGATGAGAAAGCCGAGACCCGAGTAGGAGAGAAAGACATAGGGAAAAGCCAGGTCTCCGGCGGCCTGGTTCCAGGCCAGATAGCGCTCGAAGCGCGGATGCAGGCTGCGCCGGCTCAATGCGTATTCCAGCACAGCCAGGTCTCGAATGTCCTGAACCAACCATTTGTGGATGTGGTACGAGTAGGAATCGGGGTTAAAGATCCGTTCTTCGCAGATTGTGCCCAGGGGTGTGGTGATGCGCGTGTGAAAGACGCCGTGATCATCGGTCCAGTTTTCGCTGAAAACCGAATCGTCCTCATAGGCAATATCGAAAGGGTTGCCGGTTTCGATATAGAGAACAGCGCCGCATTTTTTGTGCAACTCGACCAGCTCGGGCTCGACTTGAGTAAAACCGCGCAGGTCAAAGAAAACGCCATGGTTTTTTTTGTACCAGTGGGAAAGATCGAGCAGCAACGGCACCCGGTCCGGCGTTTGGCCGGCATAAACGGCGCGCACCCGTTCCCGCGGCGTCCAGACTGTTGGTGCGGGCAAGAATTGTTTTGAATCCGAGCTTGGGTCCATTTGATGATCGCTCAAAAGAGTGAATGACTCGGGTGTCCCAATCGGGGACACATCACACCTTAATTGATGTAAAAACAACAAAAACTTTCAATAACAGCAAGATCAGTTTTGCAATTTCAGCGTTTATTGCACGTTCCAATTTATTTTAAGATCACCCGGATTCTGT
>JAFGJN010000138.1 GCA_016929055.1 Candidatus Zhuqueibacterota bacterium | reverse complement strand
GAGAGAAATTTAAATTCGTCGTCTGTGATAAAGGGATTGATGGAGCCATTGTCTCTGTAGGTCAAGTTGCGCAGTTCGGTCAGCCGTTCAAAGGCGTCGCCGTCGAGCAGGCGGGGTTCGTTCGCCTCTAGAACGAATTGCAGATAGCGATCAACGTCCTCGAGCTTTTCCAGCAGCTGGCGGTCGAGCGCCTCGAATTCTTGAGCGATTTTGTCTCGGTTTTTGTCCAGCAGGTATTGCACTTTTGTTCGGGAATTTTGCAATTCGATGGATTGACGGATGAATTGAAAACGGAATTTGATCAGGTCGATTTGCTCGGGATAGAGTTTTTTGGCTTTGACGAGAACATTTTCCCGCACACCGATTTTGCCGAAATCATGGAGCAATCCCGCGTATTTGATCTGCTGCAGGTCATCCCGGCTGAATCGCACATCGCCAAAGCGGCCAGAATTGATCCGGTCAATTTGAGCGGCCAGACCGACGGACAACTCTGCCACGCGTTGCGAATGGCCAAAGGTGGTCGGATCTCTCTGTTCGATGGCGTGTACGGAGGCGACGATAAAGCCTTCAAAGAGGCCTTTGATTTCTTCATACAGCTTCATGTTTTCAATGCTGACAGCCGCCTGACTGGCCAGTGAGCTCGCCATCTCGACGCATCGCTCATCAAAAGGCAGGACGTGCTGTTGAAAGCCCTTGGGATCCTGTAGTTTGATCGGGGCATGGGTTTTGCGGTTGATCAGCTGCAATACGCCGATCATTTCGCCTCGATGGTTTTTCATCGGCAGGCAAAGAACTGACTGGGTACGATAACCCATTTTCTGATCAAAGCTTTTGTTGTGCTGAATCTGGCTGTCAGCAGGTAGGCTGTAGGCATCTGGAATATTCAACGGTTTACCGGTAATAGCCGTATAGCCGGCCATGCTGCTGTTTTTTACCGGCATGACAAATTCTTTATAGCTCGCGTCGATCGAATCGTTGTGGGCCAGTTTGAATCGCAGTTGTTTATCCGCCCAATAATCCGATTCATCGGCTTCGACGTCGGGATTTTTTTCGATCAGATATAAACTGCCAGCATCGGCCATGGTGATTTCCCGGGTCTTGCCCAGGATCATTTCCAGGAGGATGTCGGGATCGCGCTCGGCGGAGAGCGCAATGCCGATTTTGTTTAGCTCGGTCATTTCCCGGCTGTGCAAACCGAGTGTACGATTGAGACGTTCGATCTCGGCTCGATAAGAAAGCTGTTGTTCCAGCCGTTGCAGGGCCTGGGCGATTTCCCAGCTTGGGGCGGGAAGGCGGAGATAGAGTGTTTTGTCGTCAAATCCGCCGTCGGGCTCCTTCTTTCCATCCAGAAGAACGAGACGTGCGGAGAAGGCACCGAAGAGAGGATTGTCGGCGCGCTCCTGATCAACGATCAGGATGGCCGAATCCGTTATGTTTTGATCCAGAGTTTTCACATCATTCGGAATCGTCAGAGTATACTGGTCGATCCGATCGACTGTGGAACGAATCTGTTCCGTATGTGCTGAGCCCCAATAAACAATAACCATAATCTCTTCCTGCTGTTCATTTTTGTACAAAAATCGGGGGTCCTGTCGGGCATTGCCCAAGCCAATCATCCGTGCAGGCGGTTTTGTATTCCATTCAAAGTTGTCCTGCGCCGAAAGATTGCGCTGCCCAACAGACCCTGCTTTTTCATAAACAAATTCGCCCGATGCTTATTCCCGCGCTTTGCTGATCAGGACCAATCCGAGACCTGACAAAATCAGAACCGCGCCGCCGATCTTTTCCAGACTCAGGGATTCGTTCAGCAAAAAAACGGCCAGCAGGCTGGCGCCGATGGGTTCGGTCAGGGTGATGACCGCGACCGCGGTTGCCGAATAGTGTTTCAATGCCCAGTTGAGGCTCGTGTGACCGATGATTTGGGGCCCGATGGCGATGGCCAAAAGCAGGAACAGGGTATCGGTCGAATAGCCGAAAAGCGGCAATCGCATCGCTGCCAGGGCGATCAAAACTGCGCCGGCGGCAATGGCATAGACGATGGCCACATAGAGAACAGTATCCATTTTTTTTCGGCAAAAGCGTCCGGCGATAAAATAGCCCGATGCGCCGACAGCTCCGACCACCGCCAATATATTACCGGCCAGAGTGCTCTGTTGCCGATAAAAATCATGCAAGCCGATACTCATACCGCCCAATACGGCAAGCGAAACGCCCAGGATTTGTCGGCGGGTGAGCCCCTCGCCGAGCAGAACGAACCCGCCAAAGGCGACAAAGATGGGCGAGAGCTGCACCAGAACCACCGAACTGGAGACCGAGGTCATGGAGAGCGAAGAGATCCAGGCGGCAAAATGAACGGACAGAAACAGGCCCGACGTAACGAGAGCCGCCCAGGGCAGACCGGCGGCTGTGGAGCGAATGGATGATGTGCGAAGCCCAACCCAGGTGCCGTAAAAAAGTGCGGCAAGGGTCAGGCGGTAGGCGGCGATGACCAGCGGGGGCGCGGCACAGAGCTTGATGAGGATTGCGGCTCCGGATATTGCGATCATTCCCAGACCGAGCACCAGCTCTTTTCTCACGGTGGTCAGATTCATTTTACTGCCTGCGCTCAAGGGTGATGCGGTGATCGTCCCGGGCCATTTGTGTGGGCGGGAATACCGTCTGAGCATCGACCAGCATTCGATTTTCCTGCTCAGGGGTGTGGCGGCAGCTGATATGCCAAAGAATGAGGCGCCTGGCTCCGGCGTCCCGGGCCAGACTGGCCGCTTCGACAGCGGTGCTGTGGCCGGTCTGCTGCGCCAGTCTTGCTTGATTGGCTGAAAAGGTGCTGTCATGAATCAGGACATCGCAATCCTGTGCCAGAGTTCGGCTTTCCACGCAAGGGCGGGTATCGGTGCAATAGGCGATGGAGCGACCGGGACGCGGTGGACCGATGAGTTCCGATGGCTGAATCGAGCGGCCGTTTTCGAGCGTAATCGGGCGGCCGTTCTGCAGCTGTTTGCGCATCGGACCGGCGGGAATGCCGAGTTTCTCGGCTTTGTCAGTGTCGAACCGGCCGGTTTTTTCGCTCTCTTGCAAGCGATATCCGATACACGGAATGCCGTGCTGCAGAGTCCGCGCAGTCAGAGCAAAAGGCCCGGCGGATTGGGGCGCGTTTTCATCGCCTGTCAGCTCTTTGATGGACAAAGGATAGCTGGGCGCGACAAAGGCGGTTTGTTTCAGACAGCGCAAAAAAGCGGACAAGCCGACCGGTCCCCACAGGGTCAGGGGTTCGGTTCGTTCGACCATTTGCAGCGTCGCCAGGAGACCGGGCAGTCCGAAAATATGGTCGCCGTGCAGGTGAGAAATGAAAATATGGCCGATTTTTTGGGGTGAAATCGAATGTCGGGCGAGATGGAATTGTGTGCCTTCACCGCAATCACAGAGAAACCAGTCGCCGTCGCGTTCGATCGCCAGACAGGGCAAACGCCGGCGATTCGGGAGCGAGGCTCCGCTGCCGATAAAGACCAGCTGCAAACGATCGCTCATAGCCCGAATTACTTTTGAGAAGATGAGCGTTTGAAACGATTCTCTGTTCCCGACACCAGGCGTTTGATATTGGATCGATGGGTATAGAGAATCAGGGCGGCGGCAAAGAAACTGAATCCATAGAGAACCGAATTGACAGGCTGATGGAAATAGAAACGTTGAATCGACAGGACAACCGGAAAGGCAACGGCGGCGGTCATGGAACCGATCGAGACGATACGAGTCGCGGCAAAGACGAGTGCAAAGATAGCCAGACAGATCAGGAGCGTTTGCGGGTAGAGGGCGAGCAGCATACCGGCCGACGTGCCGACGCCTTTGCCGCCGCGAAAACCGGCAAACAGGGTCCAGATGTGTCCGAAAACCGCCGCGCAGCCGGCGATCAACTGTACGGTCGAGTCGTCCATTCCGGTAGTGCCAAAAGCCAAACCGGATACCCAGTAGGCGGCGATAAAGCCTTTGAAGGCGTCCACAAGCATAACAAAGAGACCGGGTTTCCAGCCGAGAACACGAAAGACATTGGTTCCGCCGGCGTTGCCGGATCCGTGCTGCCGGATGTCGATACCGCGCAATTTTTTGGCCACGATGATGCTGGTCGGAATCGAGCCCAGCAGGTAAGAAATCGCAAGGACGACGACGAGTTCGATCATAGCTTCTCCTCAGCAAAAGAACGGGGTGATCCAGCCACGGCGATCGCCGCGCTGCCAATCCCGGTGTGAACACCCAGTGCCGGCGAGGCATCGGTGATCAAAATTTCACCTGGGTCGAGGTAAAGACGAATCTGGTCTCGATACCAGTTTGCCAGATCCGGGGCCAGCACATGCACGATGCTGAACCGGGGATTTTCAAGGGATCGCGCGTAATCGATAGCGAACCGGAGCGTTTTGCGATAGAGGTTTTTCAATCCGACAGCCTTGGCCGCCTCCACCACTCCGCCTTCCGGGCTCAGGGTGATAATCGGTTTGAGGTTTAGCAGCGAGCCCAGCAGAGCTTTGCTTCGCGTCAATCGGCCGCTGCGCATGAGATATTTGAGGGTCGGGATAGAGACAAAGAGGCGAATCCAGCGGCGATAGTGGTTAATATGATCGAGAATCTCAGCCAGGGGTTGGTCTTTTTCGATCCGTTCGGCAGCTTCGGCGACCAGCAAACCGAGGGCGGCGGATGTGCCTCGGCTGTCGACGACGTGCACCCGATCGCTATAGGGTTGACGAGCCGCGCCGGTGCGAGCGGCACTGATTGTTCCGCTCAACTTTTCGGCGATATGAATCGAGATAACCGATTCATAATGGGGTGCGATGCGGTCATAGATGTTTTTGAAAGAACCGGCCGGCGGTTGGGAAGTGGTCATTCTGCTTTGGCTGGTCTGCAGGATGCGATAAAAGTCCTGGGGTTTCATCTCGACCCGATCGAGATAACTTTGACCGTCGATTTGCAGAACAACCGGAACGACGTGGATCGTGTGTTTTTCGAGGAAATCGGCCGGCAAATCACAGGTCGAATCGGTGACGAGAGCGATTTTTTGGAGCTGAAGCCCGGCAACGGCGTCGTGATGCTGTTTTCTCATATCGTCGATCTTGGTCGTCAAGAGGGCACCCCATTTTTGCGCGATGGCAAAGACCGATTTGGGCTCGTTGGTGTGAATATGCACACGCACTTTGCGGGCGGTTCCCACGACGATCAGTGAATCCCCGCAAGGTAAAAGTTCCTGGCGCAGGTGATGGCGATCGATCTTTTCCCCCTGGATCAGACACTCGGTGCAAAAAGTAAAAGTCATCGGTGTGTCGACTTTGGCGAGGTTGACGGATTTGACGGCATGTGCGAGCTGGGAGCCGGCCATCATCATGTTGACCTTGCCGGTGTCGATAAAGCTGACAATCCCTTCCAAAAGATGGACAAAGCCCTGGGCGCCGGCATCCACGACGCCGGCTTTTTTCAACACCTTGAGTTTGTTCGGGGTTTGCGCCAGGGATTCTTTGGCTTTGGCCAGTGAGTCCTGGAGCAATTCGGCAATGTCGGAGTTGTTATTGGCGCGTTCGCTGAGATGGTGGGCCCAATCCTTCATCACCGTCAGAATCGTTCCTTCCCGTGGGGTGGCGATGGCTTCTCTGGCTCGGGCTACGGCGGCATTGGCCGCCTGGGCAAAGCTGTGTGAGTTGACCCGCGCTTTGCCGCGCATTCCTTCGGCCAACCCCTGAAAGAATTGCGCGAGAATGGCTCCGCTATTGCCCCGGGCGCCGTTCAAGGCCGAATCGGCAATCGCATCGCTGATGTGATCGATGGAATCGGAAGGACAGGTTTCGGCTCCGCGGGCGATGCTCTGCATGGTGCTGGCCATATTGGTGCCCGTATCGCCGTCCGGTACCGGAAAAACATTGATTTCGTTCAGATGATCCTGCATCTGATTGACCCGATTGGCCGAAGCGATGATTGAGCGCTTGAAGCGCGTTCCGTCGATGTATTTTATTTTGATTTTCATATAATCTTGTCCAAAATCCTAGAGTGTCCTGAATCACTGCGCAGTGTACGGAAATCCATGATCCACTCGACAAACTATTCCTTCATCAACCGCTGGAAGATGCGTTTAATTTCCAGCCCATAGGCACCCTGCCAGGCCAATTCCATCTGGGTTTCGATATAGCCCAGGGGCGTACCCATATCCAGCCGTTTGCCGACCACTTCCAAGCCGATGGCGCCTTCTTTTTGGCAGAGTTCGGCCTGGGCCGTGGTCAATTGAATTTCGCCTTTTTGGCGGACGTTGGCATGAATGTGCTGTTCGAGTATGGTAAAAATCGTCGGGGTCAGCACATGCATGCCGAAAAAACTCAGGAACATGTCGGCAGCCAATCTCTCGACGCGCAGATTTTCACGGGCATAGGCGACATCGGGTTTTTCGACGATATGAGTCAGCTTGTAGCTCGGCGGATCGGCATCGATCGGCGTGCCGGCAACCGTGCCGAACAGGTAGATGAGTTCCGCTGCTGTCTGTTTGACTGCATAAATGGATTGGTTATAGCGGGCAAATCCCTGCAACAGCTGCTGAGCGCAGGATTGGTGGCTTGGTGAAATATAGACATGGTCGCCCAGCATAAGCAAAAACGGTTCGTCGCCCACCCAGTCTCGCGCACAATAGACGGCATGGCCGTATCCTTCCTGGGTGAGCTGCGGAACATAGGTAATGGCTGAGCGCAATTTGTCCAACAGATCGGATTGTTTGACGCCCCATTTTTTATCGGTAAAGGCTGCTTTTTCGCTTTCCTGCAGACCTTTAAAATGGGCGCGAAACTGTTTTTCCCCACCCTCCTGAACGACGATACAGATTTCTTCGATCCCCGCTTCGAGGGCCTGCTCGGCGATGATTTGCAGGGTCGGTTTGGTAATGCCGTCGCGGTCGACCAACGGAAAGAGTTCTTTTTGCACGCTATTGGTCGCCGGATATTGGCGGGTTCCTCTGCCGGCCGCGGTGATCACGGCTTTACGGATTTTCATGGCTTTTTCTGTCCTTTTGTGTCGTCGGCGGAATCGATGATGTGAAAGTCGGAAAGAATCGCCTGTAACACAGGTTCGATTTGTTTGTACAAGATCTCGTTTGCGTAACCGATCCAGGAGACGTCGGTGTGAACATCGAGCGGTTGGTCGAGCGGCTGACCGTGGATATCGGTGACAATCACGCCGGCCTCGCGAGCGATCAATTCGGTGCAGAGATCATAGGGGTGGGCGGCCATGACCGGCGGATTGCCGGAGAGTTCCGGCACCCGCATCAAATGGGCGCGAAAGTCTCCGCTGAATCGATCGTGTCCCATGGCCAACTCGTAGAATTGGCCGCCGGTGCTGATGTACTGATCATCGAAAACATAGGTGGCGTCGGCATCATCCAACAAGCCCAGGCGCCGCAACAGTTCCTCTTCGATGGCGGCGGTGACCTGCTTGCGTCCGGGAAAGAATTTGGTCAGCATGGCAAAACCGTGTTTGAGCGTCGCTGAACGGCTGGGGCTGGGATAAAATTCGCTGACATCGCCGCTGATCAGGTTCATGCGCTCGCCCTTGGCGCCGCGACCGCGAACAGCAAAGAGCATGTCGGCCAGATACTGTTTGGACAACGGCACCTCCGTCTGAATGGCGAGTTCGATATCGGACAGACAGGTCTGGTTGCCGCGGTTGGGCGCGATACCGGATAAAATCCAGGCGCTGCGTTTATCGTACATGATGCCGCGGGTTCCGTCGATGGGGTCGACGATCAGGCGAAAATCGGCGTCCTCTGGTGATGCGCTGGAAGGAAAAACCATCTGTCCATGGTTGCCAATCCCCTCGGCGATCAGCACAAAGCATTCCTCTCGACCCCAGCGCTCGCAGTGGCTGAGCAGGATTTCTTCGCAGCTTTCGTCGATCGCATAGATGGTATCCGATTCCGAAATGCGCGCCACCCGCGACATCTCGGTGATATCGTTGGCATGGGCATGCTCGGCAATGGCTTTGCGCATGTCCAGATGAATTGTTTTAAGGCGACTCAGGGCGCGGGTCAGAAAATCACTATCCAAAATGGTGCTCACTCGAATTGGGTTTGGGTGACGCCGAGGTGCAGGGCACCCGGCGAAGAGTGGAAAAAGAGATCGGGCTGCAGTCCGGTGCTGTCGGCATACAAGGAGACGATATTTCTCAGCAGGCCTTCCTGTCCATCGGCCATGAGGACGGCAACTGTACCGCCGCTGCCGCCGCCGGTAATTTTGGCGCCATAAAGGCCGCTGGTCGCTCCCTGTTCTTGAATGAGATTGACCAACAGGTCGGTTTCAGGAGCCCCGAGGCTACAGTTTTTGCTGTAACTGGCATGCGATTCGTACATCAATTCTCCCGCCCGAATTAACTGCTCTTCATTGGGAGAATCGGATTGCAGCTGAATCAGCCGCAAAAATTCTTCGACACGGGCATTTTCCAGAATGGGGTGTTCGGTGCAGCGCCGGATCGTGTAGGTTTTTTCCGGATCGATGCGTGTGACCGGATCGTCGTGCGAAGTGTATATTTTGAGAAATTCTTGGCCCCGCATGCGGGCGGGCACCTTTTTTTTCAGTTTTGTTTGCCACAGATCCGGGTTGATGTTGCATAGGTATCCGCCGAACGGCAGTTCATCTCCGGTATTGGCGTCCTCTGCCGCGCCAAGAATGATCTTGCGCCCCATAAAGGCGGCGGTGCGGGTATCGGTGTAACGCGATCCGCCGACCGAGTGTTTGACGCCTGAATTGATGCCGACAAATTGATAGCCCCTGGGCCAGCTGGTGGTGCCGATGATTTCGGCGGGCTGGCAGCGGATGGACAACAGCTTGCCTTTCTCACCCAAAGCACAGGTCATCTGATCCATCACTCCGCAGGGAGCGCCGACGAGATGGTTTTCGACTTTTTGGCACAACAACGGCAGACGTTCAGCCTGGATCTCCAGATCAAAGGCATGCTGCAGAGCCAAAAGTCCGGCGACCTCAAGTGCGGCCGATGAGGCCACACCCGCGCCCAGGGGAACCGTCGACTCGACAGCGATGTTGGCTCCCACGGAAAATGCTTCGCAGATGCCTTCCTCGATCAGCAGAGGAAAGAAACCGAGAATATAAGCCGCCCAGGCGGATTTGGGATCGCGGTTGAAAAGGGCTCGGAGTGTTTCCAAAGGTTTGAGCCCATTGTCCTGATAGAGATCCGCCAGGTAGAATTCGACGAGGTTTTTTAACCCTTCTTTTTCCGCACCCTGGCTTTTGATCAGAATCCGTTGGTCGGTTCGTTTTTGCACAGCGACCAAAGTAGCTTCCTGCAGGGTGCTCTCGACAACGATCGAGCCGGAATAGTCGGCAATTCCGCCCATAATGTCCAGCCGCGCCGGTGCCCGGGCAATGGTGATTTCTCTTTGGGGTGCCAGAATGCCGCCGAAATCGCGTTTGATACGGCTGAGAAAGTGCTTCAAGTCGGGCGGTGCGGGTTGCGGCTCTTGCTCTCGCATGCCTCTCCCTTTCTTTCATGAAAAGACAGGCTGTTTCGATGATGCCACTCGATTCAAAGAACAAGATAGAAAACAATTCTCCAAAATGCAACAGATCCGTCATGAAAAACCGCAAATGCAAAGCCGGCTTTTGAAATGCTATAAAACACTTGAAAGCCGAAAGAAAAAAAGTTATATTGGTTTTTGCAAACGAAGCATCGCCTCTACCCGAATCATTCGAGATATCAATCCACAGGAGACCCTATGACAGAAAGACGTGTAGCGCTCGTCACCGGAGGAGCGCGGGGAATCGGTTTCGGAATCGCCCAAAAATTGGCCGAAATAGGCTTGGATATTGTCATCGATGATATACATCCGCCCGAAGCGGTGGCCGAAAACCTGGCCAAGCTCACGGAGCTGGGCGTCCGCGCGCATTATATTCAAGCGGACATCTCGAGGCAAGAGGAGCGGCAGTCTCTGGTCAAAGAGATCAAAAGAGAATTCGGTCGCCTGGATGTGTTGATGAACAACGCCGGAGTGGCGCCCAAGGTGCGTCTCGATATTCTCGAGACCACCGAGGAGAGCTATGATCGCGTCCTCAATATCAATCTTCGCGGCCCGTTTTTTCTGACCCAGGCCATAGCCAATTGGATGATCGAGCAACAGAAGGCCTATCCCGAGCGATCGTATAAAATCATCAATACCGCTTCCATCTCTTCCTATACCTCTTCGCCGGCTCGAGGTGAATATTGTCTCTCCAAGGCGGGAATCAGCATGATGACCCAATTGTTTGCCGATCGGCTGGCGGAATATGGAATTTTTGTCTATGAAGTTCGCCCGGGCATTATCGAAACCGATATGACCAGCGTTGTCAAACAAAAATACGATAAACTGATCGATGAAGGTCTGCTGCCGATCAAGCGCTGGGGATATCCGGAAGATATCGCCAAGGCGGTGGAGGCCATCGTTCAGGGGTATCTCGACTATACCACCGGACAGGTGATCAATGTAGACGGAGGGTTTCACCTTCGGCGTTTGTGAACCGGATTCGCTGAGATGCGGTGAATTCGGATGTATAACTTGGAGTTGTGATGAAAAAAAGCACGATTCAGATCGGTGGATCGGCGTTTCTGCTTTACGAGATCGATACCGTCGTCGTCGGTTCGGGCGCGGCGTCCCTCAACTGCGCCGATCATCTCTATTCGTTCGGCCATCGCGATCTGGCGATCGTAACGGAAAAGATCGGCGGCGGGACGTCCAACAATACCGGATCGGACAAACAGACCTATTACAAACTTTCGGTCAGCGGCAAAGAACCGGATTCGCCCTATGAGATGGCCAAATCCCTCTTTGACGGCGGCGCCATGCACGGCGACCTGGCTCTGATCGAAGCGACCATGTCGGCGCAAGAGTTTTTTCACCTGGTGCAGATCGGCGTGCAATTTCCGCACAACAGCATGGGCGGATTTGTCGGCTACAAGACCGACCACGATCCGCGCCAACGGGCGACATCGGCCGGTCCCTGGACGTCGAATCAGATGTTCACCTGTCTTTACCGCGAGGTCGAAAAAAAAGGGATTCCCATTTTCGACGAGCACGATGTCGTCGCTTTGCTGGTGGACGCCGACCGGTGTGTCGGTTTGATCGCCATCGACAAAAAGCAGGTGCAGGAAAAAAGCCGCGGCCTGGTTTTCTTCAAGGCTGCTGACATTGTTTTCGGCGTCGGCGGCCCGGGCGGATTGTACCAGACCTCGGTCTATCCAAAGGTGCATATCGGCGCCATCGGTCTGGCGCTCGATGTGGGCGCGGTGGCGAGAAACCTGACCGAATCGCAGTACGGCCTGGCTTCGATCCAGTTTCGCTGGAACGTTTCCGGAACCTATCAGCAGGTGATCCCGCGCTATATCAGCACCGATGCCGAAGGTAAGGATGAACAGGAATTTCTCAACCCCTATTTCCCGACCATGGGCAAACTGGCAACCGATGTTTTCCTCAAGGGCTATCAATGGCCGTTCGATCCGCGCAAGATTCCGAATTACGGAAGCTCTCTGGTCGATGTGCTGGTCTATATCGAAACGGTTGTCAAGGGTCGGCGAGTGTATATGGATTTTCGTGAAAATCCGCGCGGCGATAACCGAATCGGTGCCTTTTCGTTTGCGGATCTCGAGCCCGAGGCTTTTCGCTATCTGGAGAATTCAAACGCCCTGTTCGGCACCCCGATCGAGCGGCTGGGCAAGATGAATCCGCTGGCCATCGAGTTGTATGCCAACAACGGCATCGACATTCGTCGCGAGCCTCTGGAAGTGGCGGTGTGCGCGCAGCACAACAACGGCGGACTGGCGGGCGATATGTGGTGGGAATCGAACATCCGCCATCTCTATCCGGTGGGTGAAGTGAACGGCAGCCACGGGGTCTATCGGCCGGGCGGTTCGGCTCTGAATTCCGGCCAGGTCGGCTCCTACCGGGCAGCGGTGCGAATCGCCCGGGCGGCCAAGGACAAACCGATTGCTACCGAGACCTTTGAGCGCATTGCTCAGGAACGCGGCGCGCACCTCATCGACCTGCTGCAAAAGGCGGTGGGCGCGGAAACGGGCGTCGCGGTTACGGATTTTCGTCAGGAATTCCAGCAGCGCATGACCCAGTATGGCTCGCATATCCGCGCGTTGCATCAGGCGGAGCAAGCCCTGGATGAAGCGTATGCGCAAATCAAAAGAGTCGATCAACAGCGGTGTCAGGACGCAGCCGAGATTCCGGTGTTTTTGCAAAACCGGCATCTGGTCCTCGCGCATGCCGCCTATCTGGAGGCGATCTGTGCCTATCTCAAGGCGGGCGGCGGCAGCCGGGGTTCCTATCTGGTGATGGATCCGGCGGGCGAGCCGGTTTTGGACGACCTCGGCGAAGCATGGCGCTACAAGACGGAAGAGCCCGCTTTGCGCGAACAGGTGTTGGAGACGGTTTACCGGGATGGCGCCTTTGTCAGCCACTGGAAACCGCGGCGCCCGATTCCGGAGGAGGAGAGCTGGTTCGAAAATGTCTGGGGCCGCTATCTGCGCGGCGAGATATTTGAGGAAACCGGTGAGATCTGAAAGGTTGGCCCGAATCGAAGAGATTCGGGCTTTTTTTAACTTTCGCACTTGGAACTTTCTTCCTTTGTTCGCCTCCGGCTCTGCCTTGCTCTCGATTTTTCACATTTTTTGCGGATTGGTGGTGAATTGCGTCTTTCTGGGATCGAGCGTTTCCGCAGGCGCAAGGCAGGAGCCTCCGGCGGCTGCGCGCGCCTCCTCGGCCGCAAGAGCGGCGGCCTGTGGGGTCGCTCTCCGCTGAATTTTATGAGGAGGGTTGTGAGGCTTGGGTTGTTTTGTTTGCGACATCTGGTTCCAGGGTGTTTGGCAATGCCAGGCGTGGATCTGCAAAATTCCTTGCTTTCCTCGTTCTATCGGGGATTCTGCGCTGGGGCACCAGCGGTCCCCCAAAAAGCAAATACCAACAAAACCCGTATGAGCACCTTTAACCTCTTTGTGAAAGAGCCCAAGAAAAAAATCGCAAAGCTGCCCCAATAAAGACAATGGGATATTTTCACCAATCGCGTGCAAATGGTGGTTGCTGCAAACAATAAAAAATTATAAAGATACTCACACCTGTTCAAAACAGCTTTTAGCAGTATGATTAGTCAACTGATAAATAATAATTTAGGCAAAATGGCAAAACAGCGAACCTGATCTGCAATTCATGAAAAGTTCTATTATTTTTACATCAGATCGGTTGTATGGTGTCCCCATTTGGGACACCAGTGAAAGATACTTTGCATTGGATTCTTATTGGTGTCCGGTACCCGGACACCAGTGTTGGATTCTGTTAACACCGAATCCGGCAAGCTATTATCAAGATTCGAGATCTTTGATTTTTCTCATCAACAAATCATATCGGAAAGACTGTGACGCTGGTTCGAGATGGGCCAGTACGCCTTCCTGCAAATTTGCTTCGTCGAGTAAGAAAACGAGTTGTTCGCAGAGAAAGGATCGGACCTTGTTGTCTGATTCTAAAATTTCCTGCAGGTTTTTTCTGTTGTCCAAAAGATAGACGATATCTTCAAAATCGGGACTGGTTCTCGCGTCTACTCCACGATCGAGAAAGGCGGAAAATTTAGATGCCAAAAAGTAGGGGAATGAAAGAATCCGAATCCGAAAGCCGTCAATCGAGCCCCATTGTGCTTTTTCAAAGCCGCATTTGAACCAGACGTTGCTCGGAGCCCACTGGATGGCAGTGGTCGACAGGATGTCGATTAATAAATCATGATATCTGAACCTGCAGAGAACACTTTCGTCTTGTGCGACATGAATGCCGCGATGCGAAAGCTGCTGACGCAGGGTTTCCAATTCGATGGACGAACCGATTTTTACCACAAGATCGATATCTTTTGTCGGGCAAACCTCTGGAGCGCCCGGATCATCGATATAAAGTCCGATTACTGCGCCACCCACATAAACAACCCGATCGTTCAGGTCACGCAGGGCATGGGCCACCCTTTTGATTGCGCTTATCATTTGTGATTTCGTTTGCAGCACGGACATTCGCTCAGTTTATGAGGCGTTTGCGCAGTTCCTCAATTGCCCGTGATTTCTCCCGGCTCCTGCCCACTCTTACAGCATCCACCAGCGCCAAAACCTGATACAAAAGCGGATCGGTATCACATGCAAAAGGCACGGAAGGATGCAAGGGTTCGATCGCCTGGCCTCGTGTTTTGCCATCTGCCCGCGGCCAGACAGTGATTTCTTTACTGGAAATGAATTGATTCAGGGGTGGTGCACTTGAGGCTGTGGGCATGCCGCGTTGAAAGGCTCCGATTTCAGCGGGATAAACGTAGGCTAAACCATGTGATATAAAATCTAGCAAATTGTTGGTTAGCAATCGTTTTTTATCCATGGAGAGAAGCCCGGCGATTTTTGACCGGTTCAGCGATTCACTCACCTCTCCGGCGCTGATTTTCAGCGATTGGGCCAGGTCTTTGGCAAACCAGGATCGGTCGCCCAAGGTGGCAATTTTGAGCAAAATGACAATGTCGTGAGGTCTCATGCCCCTGTGTTTTTTCATTTGAACCCCTCGCTAGTTGAATTGCAATTCGCGATTCGCGAATTGCAAAATATGAAATCGATTGCAAATAATCAATTCATTTTTACTGCAATTCATTCCTGTCCAAAATAGATTTTAGCAGCAAGATTAGTCAGTTGCATTCGCATCCGGATCAGATCAGAGATCCTTTGGCGGCTCCGCGATCTCGCCCGCCAGGGGATGATCAGCTTGCCTCTGTTTGTCATTCGGCAGAAAAATTGTGAATTCTCGCTATCCCTGGACGGGCGGATCTCGCTCCGCTGGATTTTATGAGGCGGGTTATGCCGGGTGGGTGCATGTTAAGCAAGGGAAAAGGAAAAAAATTTTTTGCTGGCCAGGACATCGTTCACAAAGGGACAAACCCCGTAGTCGGAATGGCTGTTCTTGTTTTTACAATATCGAGCGAAGCGCGACCCCAAAAAGTAAAAGCCACTCTACCCTGTATGGGCACAGTCAACCTCTTTACGAGAGACACCAATAAGAAATCGCGCGGGGCAAATGTTCACACGCCCCCAACAGATTCACCCGGATCCGATGCAGTACACCGAATCCGGGTGAGAGGCGCTATCGGTAGGACTTGATGAATTGCAGATACTCGCCATCCGTGCTCAGGATCAGCGTGGTGGAGCTGTCCAGGCTGTTGCGGTAGGACTCCAGGGTGCGCAAAAAGGAATAAAACTCGGGGTCGCGCGAAAAAGCATTGGCATAGATCTGCGTCGCCTCGGCATCGGCTTTGCCCTGAATCTGCTGGGCTGTTCGATAGGCTTCCGAGTTGATGCGCTGCAGCTCTTTTTGCATCTGGCCTTCGATTTCCGCTTTTTTCCCCTGACCTTCCGAACGATAGAGCTCGGCGATGCGTCGGCGCTCCGAGATCATGCGGTCGTAAACCTTGACCTGAACCTCTTCGATATAATTGACCTGTTTGATACGCATGTCGAGAACCTCAAGGCCATACTGCGGTGTCAGTTTTTGCACCTGTTCCAGAATCATGCGGGTGATGGCCAGACGGCCTTTTTCGATGCGCAGCGAATCCACAGAGATCGGTGCTTCTTCCCCTTCGCTGGTGATGGTCAGCGTCCGGTTGGAATTGCGCACCACCTCGATCAGCATTTTTTCCGAAATAAAGTCGCGGGTGATGCCGTCGATAATGTCGTCCAGGCGGCTATGGGCGTTGCGCTCGTTGTTGACCGATTGATAGAATTTGAGCGGGTCAACGATACGCCAGCGGGCAAAGGTGTCCACCAGGATGTATTTCTTGTCCGATGTGGGGATCTGATTGGGATCGCCGTCCCATTGGATGATGCGTTTTTCGAAAAACGTTGCTTTCTGAATAAACGGAAGTTTCATTTTCAGGCCGGCTGCTGTCACCGGATTCCCAACCGGTTCGCCGAATTGAGTGATGACGACCTGTTGTGTTTCGTCGACGACGTAAAAGGCATCGCCGAGAAGGATCAGGAGAAAAACAACGACAACGACAATCGCATAGCGGGAGGTTTTGGCGTTCATCACTTCACCTCCTTTCCCTTGAGCTGCAGCAAAGGCAGAAACGATTTCATCTCTTCATCCACCACAATTTTGTTGGGAATCGTGTTCAGAATTTCTTCCATGGTTTCCACATAGAAACGGGTGCGGGTCACGTCTTTGGCTTTGCGGTATTCCTGCCAGACGCTGATAAAGCGGTCGGCATCGCCTTGGGCGCGGTTGATGCGATTGGTGGCATAGCCTTCCGCCTCGAGCACAACCTGTTCGGCCCGTCCTCTGGCGCGCGGAATAGCCGTGTTGTAGGCTTTCCAGGCTTCGTTGATGATGCGCTCCCGCTCCTGTCTTGCTTCATTGACTTCATTAAAGGCCGGTTGAACCGGTGTGGGTGGATTCACATCCTGCAAATTGACAGTAACGATATTGACGCCGGTTTCATAATCGTCCAACAACTTTTGCATTTCGAGTTGCGCCTCAATTGCGATATCTTTTCGGTTGAGGATGATCACCTCGTCGACGCTGTGGTCGCCCACCACCTGGCGCATGACCGATTCGGAGACATCCCGAATCGTGCTTTCGACATCGCGGACGCGGAACAAATAATTTTTCGGATCTTTGATGCGGTATTGCACGATCCATTCGACCAGGGCCGAATTGAGGTCGCCGGTCAGCATCAGGGATTCGCTGCGAAAATCGCCGGAAGAATATTGGGTGCGTACATCGGCGCGAACGGTGCGAAAGCCAAATTCCTCTTTGAAAACCCGCTGGGTCTTGACTTTTTTGATGCTTTCGATGCCCCAGGGCAGTTTGAGATGCAACCCGGGTTCGGTCGTGCGCGCATAGGCGCCGAAACGCTGAATGATGCCCACCTCATCCGCTCCGACGGTATAAAACGACGAGATGAGGATGAACAAAACAACAATCCCGACCGCTAGATACAACAGGGGTTTTTTCCCGGGGTCGGGGAGTTCGAGCGTTTCGCCTCCGACATTGATATATCGTTTTTTCATGTTCTCCTTTCTCCTGATTCGGGTTAATTAAGATGGATGAAAAAACAGAATTGCCTCGTTATCTATGTATAGATTTCATATCACTGGTGTTTGGCTACCGTACACCAATGCTCCTATCTTTATATTCAACGAAAAAAATAAGCCGGGTTATTCCGACTTGTCCGGCTCTATTGCAAGATATCATTCTTTTCAGCAAATCAAAAAGGTTTTCAGGGTTTATTCGTAGAGAACGCTGGAAGGATGAAAGGGGATAAAGATATTGATCCCTGGTTAAGAGTTTTTTATATTGCCTATTCATAACAGCGCTCGATCACGAATACGGACAATGGGTTTAAAGGCTGAAACGCAAGCCGGCGCCGGTTGTCGAAATACGCTGGAACAATAGAGAAAGGAACTTTTTTATGAAAGCGAAAATCACTTTTCTTTTACAAGCCAATTCCAAAGCGCCTTATGGCCTGGCCGGTATGCAAAAGACGCTGGATTCCCTGGAAAAACAGGTCGAGTCCACTCATGAGGTTATACTTTACGGCGACTGGAAAGAGGCTGAGAAGGAAGCGACAAAACGCGGTCATCGCTTTGTTTCCACCGATTTGAGCGCGCCCTCCAAAGCCTTGAATGCCGCTTTCAGCGCCGCTGACGGTGATTATCTCTTGATCTGCGATACCGCTCAGAACGCGATCGAATTCAAGCGCTCGGCAACCCTCTTTTATCGAACGGTTATGGAACGCCACCCCGATGCGGTCATGCTCTACAGCGATTATGACCTGATCGATTCCGGAAAACACCTCGAGCGCAAACTGCTCGAATTTCATCCCGGCCGGCTCATGGATTCCTGGGATATGGGCTATTGCCTGCTGTTTACGCGGACATTTCTCAACGCCATAGGATTCTGTGATGAAAAATATCGCTTTCACCCCCTGTACGATTTGCGCCTTAAAGCGTTCGAAACCCAGCGAATCGTTCATGTCTCCAACCGCTTCAACGGCGTTCCCTATGTGGTGCACGCGGCGGCCAAGGGTCAGGATGTCTTTGCTTATCTTAAAGCGGGCAAAGCGGTTGCCCTCGAGCTTGAAGCGATCTGCACCGAGCATCTGAAACGGATCCACGCCTATCTGGCACCCGGCCAGAATTACCATTCGGTGGTCTATACCGAGGAAGAAGAAAAGGCTTTTCAGGTCTGTCTGGCGTCGGTGGTGATTCCGGTTTTCAACCGGCCGGAGTTTATCTGTTCCGCCATCGAGTCGGTGCAGGCGCAAACGGTATCGAATATCGAGTGCGTCGTGGTCTGCAACGGCGGAGAAGGCGATCCCACGGTCGCGCAGGTGCGGCGCTATATGCCGGGCGGCGATCGTTATCAAGCCGACAAACCGGCGGTACGATTGATCGTCCTCGATATGAACAATCTGGGTCTCTGTTTCAATGCCGCGTTGCAAACGTCCAAAGCCAAATATTACGTTCAGCTCGATTCCGACGATCTGCTCTTTGAGGATGCGGTGGAAAAGATCCTTGCGGTCTATGACCAGGACGATTGCATCGGCATGGTCATCGGCTCTTATCAGGTCTATGAAAAAAAAGCCGATGGGTCGGTGGAGCCGGTGCTGGTGGACGGCAAACCGTTTATCGTTACTCACGACGAATGGACGGAGGAAAACGGCCGCAACAATCTGCTGCGTATCAACGGTGCCGGAGCTCCCCGGTCGATCAAGATCAAAGTTCTCAAAGAAGTGGGTTGGTTTGGCATGAACGATTCGCCCTATTGCCGCAATTACGGCGAGGATTACGAGCTGGTCAACAAGGTGGCCGAACGTTATCGAATCGGCCGGGTATGGGATCCGATCTACAAAGTCGTCCGCCATGCCGGCGGTACGGATCACCAGATCGATCAGGTGACCATCGATGTGAATGACAACGCCAAGGATCACATGCGCCTGGAAGCCCTCAAACGACGCCAGGCTATCAATTTGAACGAATAGAATTCACCCCGTTACACACAGTTGCCGGCTCGCCAGAGCCGGCAACGTTTTTCCCCCTCAGTTCTGCAAAAAAAATGTGCAAACCACTACATTTTGTGTTGAATTTCTTGTTTGCATACTATATATTCCCCCAGGGGTTTGATCAGGCATCTGCTGAATTGACTAGCAAAACCGCAAACATGAAGGAAAAGGTTGTCTTTTTGGGGACGCCGCAGTGCCCGGTCGGTTCTGCAGTTTCGGCTGGATTGGGAGGAGAATTCTATGTCTATCAACGAAAAGCGATTTGATGGCTTTGTCAAGCGCGACGGAATCGTTGTGCCGTTTCGTCCGGACAAAATTGAAAAAGCCATTCAGCATGCGTTTGAGGCCGTATTTCGAGAGACGGGCGAGTCGGTTGACGGCGGCATCGCTCGATCTCTGACCGAGCAGGTCATCGCGCAACTCAACGACCCGTTCAGCGAATATTTTGTGACTCCCGATGCCAAGGGACGACGCATACCGAAAATTGAAGATGTACAGGATTTGGTCGAGATTATCCTGTCCGAAAACCGATACGCCGTGGTCGTGGCGGCGTACAAGCGCTACCGCAAGCATCGGGATGTAGCGAGGCGAAAGATTCGCGTGCGGGAGAACAGCGACAAAAGCGCCAAGGATCCGACGGATGCGTCTCTGCTGTTGGTTGAGTCATTGACCGGCGACATTACCGGAATCTGGGATCGCAGCCGCATCATCAAGCAGTTGATCAACGAAGTCAACCTCTCCTCGGAAATCGCCTCCTCCATCGCCAAGGCCGTTGAGAATCAGGTGATCCAAAGCACGGTCGATTGCGTCAACACCGCATTGATTCGCGAACTGGTCAACAACGAACTCGCATCCCGGGGCTATCGGGAACAGTTGCGCGATTTGGGCATCTATTCGGCGCCCAAGCAATACATCGATACTCTGATGAACACAAAGTCGACAGAGAACAGCAATATCGTCAACAACAATCCCGAAGCGGTCAATCTGGGCATCGCCGAGTTGATTTTGAAGCAATGGGCGCTGGATCGGATTTTCAGCACCGAGGTCAAGCGGGCACATGATACCGGAATGGTGCACATTCACGATTTGGGTTATCCGCATCGGGTTTATTGTTCGTCCCACTCGGTGGAATATGTGAAAAAATATGGTTTGCAGAGATTGCTGAATCTGAACACCGTTTCTCGTCCGGCTCGCAGCGCTTCAGTGCTGACCGGACACCTGAACACCTTTTTGGCGACCATGCAAGCCAATTACGCCGGAGCTCTGGGGATCGCCTATATCAATGTTTTTTATGCACCGTTATTGGTCGGGATGACAGATGTCGAACTCAAACAGATTGCTCAGGAACTGATTTTCAACGGTTCGCAGAACGCTTTTTCTCGCGGCGGTCAGACGCTTTTTCTCGATTTCAATATCCATACCGGCGTACCCTCTTATCTCAAAAAAGTACCCGCAATTGGACCGGGCGGAAAATATTTGCTGCGCAAAACCGACGGTACGCTGGCCGCTCTGACTGAAATGAATCGGGATGAAACGGACAATCAGGGTTATCCGCTGATGAATCTGACCGTCCAGGAGGACGGCAAACCGCGCCTGGTGTGGAAAGAGATCTTTGATCCGGTCAAGGGGATCTATCCCGATCCGGCTATACTGGCCGAGGTTGCCGCGCGAGGTGAAAAAGTGATGACCTATGGCGATTATGAAAAGGAGACGCAGGATTTCGCTCTGGCGCTGTTGCAGGTGTGGGCCGATGGTGACAAGAACGGCCGGGTCTTTGAATTTCCCAAGTGCGATTTTCATATCAACGAAGAGAGTTTTCAGGACCCGGAACAGCTGAAAATCGTCATGCGCGCCTGCGAATTGGCAAGCCAGAATGGATCCACATATTTTATCTTTGATCGCGATGAGGTGACGCTTTCGGCCTGCTGCCGCTTGCGCACGACCATCACCGACAACCGTATGCTGCAACACCCGGAATCGATGCGTTTTTGCGGATTCCAGAACGTTACGGTCAATATACCCCAGGCTGCTTATCGCGCGGCGCGCAAAGGACGAAAAGAGCTGTCCGGATTGTTGGACGAAATCGATGTTGCCATGGAAATCTGTGCCCAGGCCCATCTGCAAAAACGGCAGACGATCAGCGAAATGATGTCGGAGCGCGGTCGTCCCCTGTATCAGATCGGTCAACCCTCGTGCGATGGCAAACCGTATGTGGATCTGAATACCTGCACCTACATCATCGGCCTGATCGGTGTCAGCGACGCGGTCAAATTCCTCATCGGTCAGGAATTGCACGAATCGGATCAGGCCCGTGAGCTGGGGCTGCGCATCGTGGCGCACATGTTTCTCAAAGCAAAAAAACTGACGCGAAAATACAAAATCAAATTCAGCCTGGAAGAATCGCCTGCCGAGAGCGCGGCCAGGCGGCTGGCGAAAACCGACTTGATCTATTTCGGAAAAGAGGCGGAGGAAATCGTCAAAGGCTCGATCGAAGATGATTCGGTTTATTACACCAACTCTATCCATCTTTCTGCCGAGGCACCGGTTTCGATCGTCGAACGGATTCGCGAACAATCGAAATACCATTGTTTAATCGAATCCGGCGCCATCACCCATGCTTTCGTCGGTGAAGAAAAGCCGTCACCGCAATCGATTTTCAGGCTGGTGACCGACACTTTTAAACGCACGCAATGCGCCCAATTGACGATTTCGCCCGAATTCACCTATTGCATGGACTGCAATCGCCAAAGCCGCGGGCTGGAAGAGATTTGTCCCCACTGCGGTTCCGATCAGGTTTACGGCGAAACCCGTGTGGTCGGTTATTTCAGCAAGATCGAGAACTGGAACAAATCCAAACGCTACGGCGAACTGTTGGCGCGCCATCGCGGAAAATACCGCATCGAAACAGCCGATGACGCGGTTCTGGAGACGGTTGAATCGATTCCGAAAGTTTTT
>JAFGJN010000137.1 GCA_016929055.1 Candidatus Zhuqueibacterota bacterium | reverse complement strand
TTTTGGATGAAATCGGGCGCGGCACCAGCACCTATGACGGCCTTTCCATCGCCTGGTCGGTGGTCGAATATCTGCATAACACGCCGCATCTTGCGGCCAAAACGGTTTTTGCTACCCATTATCACGAATTGACGGAACTGGAACGGATTCTCCCGCGTGTAAAAAATTACAATGTCGCCGTCAAAGAGTGGGGCGATCATATCGTCTTTTTGCGCAAGATCGTGCCCGGAGGGTGCGATCACAGCTATGGCATTCAAGTGGCCAAATTGGCGGGATTGCCGGCGAATGTCATCGCCCGTGCCAAGGAAATCCTGGGCAATCTGGAAAACGAAACACTGAACGGAAACGCGATGCCGAAACTGGCGATACATCGGGAAAAATCCGATTCATCAGTGGAGCAGATGAACCTCTTTGCCGAACTCGAGCGCAAGTTACGGCAAGAACTCAAAAAGATCGATCCCAATCGGTTGACTCCGATCGAGGCATTGAATAAATTGGATCAATTAAAGAATCTCGCCGACGGCTCGGATTAGTCGGCGGTTTTTTCGGGAGCAGGGAAAGGGCTGGAGAGTGAACGTCAGATTTTTTTATCGAGTGCTGGTGTGGGGATTGTTAATCGGATCGCAGTCGGGTCAAGGCGCCGGCATCGCCAAATACGCGGGTGAGTTTATGGCCACGGGTGTTGGTGCGCGAGCTTTGGGAATGGGGGGTGCTGCTGTCGCCGGACAGGGCGACGTTACCTACGGCTATTGGAATCCGGCCGGCCTGAGCAGCGTTCTCTATCCCGAAATAGCGGCCATGCACTCTCGTCGGTTTGGCGGTGTGATCAATTACGATTACCTCGGTGTAACCCTTCCTTTCTTGCGCAATAAAACCCTGGGGCTCTCGCTCATTCGCCTGGGCATAGACGATATCTATTACACTGAACTCGTTCGGCCGGGTGAGCCTTTGAGTATCGACAATCGTCCCTATATCAACCGTACGGTCAGTGACGCCGAATATGCATTTTATCTCAGTTACGCTTCCCCGATTTCTGAAAAACTCTCCTGGGGGGGGAACGTAAAATTCATTCGCAAGGGTGTTGGAGATCATTCGGCCTGGGGCATCGGTTTCGATGTCGGGGTTCTCTGGAATCCTGCCGGTCGATTGCTGGCCGGAGTGAACCTGCAGGATGCCACGACAACCGTTCTGGCCTGGAATACCGGGACCACCGAGTTGATCTCGCCCACGCTCAAGTGGGGCGCCGGTCTGCCGGTGCAAGTGCCGTTATTTGGCAGCGAAGTGTGGCTGGCGGCCGACATAGACACGCGTTTCGAAGGGCGAAAAATCGCTTCACAAGCGCATGTCGCTCCCGTCAGTTTCGATTTTCACCTCGGAGCCGAGCTGCTCATCAAAAACGTTGTCGCTCTGCGTCTGGGCAACGATGTCGGCCATCTGACCGCGGGAGCAGGAATTCGGCTTCCGCGTTTGGATGTCGACTATGCTTTTCTCAGCCACGACCATTTGGACAGCACCCATCGCATCTCAGTGCGCCTTCGCCTGGAAGAGGAAAGATTCGGCCGTCGCTGATCACCTTTTTCTCGTCCAGCACAACCCCTTTTGTCGATTTTACGCTCAATTTTACCTCGCCATTGGTTCCACCGTCTTGCGACGGGCGCGGAGCGGTATGGAGAAAAAAATCTGTTCGCTGATCGGAATGATCAGCCGGTCTGCTGCAAAAAGCAGTTGCCGATTGTCGATCACTTTAGATAAAATTGATTCCCCCGCAGCTAAGATCCGTTTCTGCGAAATCCTGTAAAAAATACAATTGACTAATTCAAAAAATATCACTAATATAACGATTGAATCAAACTGACGTTTTACACCGGCTCGTAAGAATCGAAAAACAAAAAATGAATCGATTGCCACGCAGTCAGGCGCATCCGGAGTAAAAGAATGATCACAAGTATGACAGGCTATGGTCGGGCGGCAACTAGATCAGACGGCATCGAAGTTCTGGTTGAAGTTCGTTCGGTAAACAATCGATTTCTCGATGTGATGGCCAAGATGCCGCGTGCCATTGCCGGATTCGAGCAGCAGGTCCGTGATTCGATCGCCCAAAAGATCCAGCGCGGCCGGGTGAGTGTGTCGATCTCTGTGGCTGGTTCCGAAGACAACACACGCAATCTGCAGCTGAACCTCGATTTGGTCAAAGCTTATTTGCGAATGGCCCGAAAGCTTCGGTTGGATGTTGGCATCAAAGGAAAGCTGGGAATCAAAGAGGTTTTGCAGTTGCCGGATGTCATCGCTGCGCCCACACCGGAAACCGCCAATGAAGCGCTGTGGCAAATAGCACAGCAGGCGCTGCAGGAAGCCGTCGATCAACTGGTCGCCATGCGAGCCAATGAGGGAAAGAATTTGGCGGTCGATTTTCGGCGACGTATTGAACAGATCGAAAAATTGATTGCACAGATAGAAACGCTCTCTGCGGATCAAGCTTTGGCTGCAATGGAAAAATTTCGTGAACGGGTCAAAAAACTGCTCGGCAGCAGCGATAGCATCGATGAAGGTCGTCTGGAGATGGAATTGGCATTGATCGCCGACCGCATCGATGTTACTGAGGAATGTGTGCGTTTTCACAGCCACAATCAGGTTTTCCTGCAAACCCTTGATCTCAAACCATCCCAGGGGCGAAAACTGAATTTTTTGTTGCAGGAAATGCATCGTGAAGCGAATACCATTGGTTCGAAAACATCCCTGTCTCAGGTTTCCCATATCGTGGTTTCGATCAAGGACGAGATCGAAAAAATGCGCGAACAGATTCAGAATATCGAATGAACGAGGAATCATCCCGATATCGCGGCCTTTTGGTCTTGATTTCTGCACCGAGCGGGGGCGGCAAGACGACGATCATTCGGCGCTTGCTCAAGGACAAGAGTCTGCCTCTGGCTTATTCGGTATCCATGACCACGCGGCCAATGCGGAAGGGTGAGCGAGACGGTGTGGATTACTTTTTCGTCGATGAAAAGGAATTTCGCCGCCGCATTCGTCGCGGTCTGGTTATCGAATACGAAAAGGTACACGGCCATCTTTACGGAACACCACGCGAACCGGTTGAAAGAGCTCTGGCTGAGGGAAAAATTCTCTTGTTCGATATCGATGTCAACGGTGCTCTGGACGTCCAGCGGGAATATCCACATCAGAGCCTTTTGCTTTTTTTAGTGCCTCCTGATCTCGATGTTTTGCGGCAGCGGTTGGAGCAGCGAGCGACCGAATCACCCGAGGTCATGAAACGGCGCTTACAGCGCGTCGAGTTGGAAATGGCAAAGGCGCAGAAATTCGATTGCCAAATTATAAACGACCACCTTGACCGGACACTGGACGAGCTGCGCGATACAGTGGTCAAACACTGGAGCGGTAGAAAAACTCAGCCGTTCCAAACGCCCGATCGGCGCTCCGATTCGGGCCAAACAACAGTCTAATACAGGAGAAGTTGCATGATCAGTACGATTTCTCTGGAAGAATTGGAAAAGCATGCCGGCAGTGTCTATGAAGCGATCGTCATCATCGCCAAGCGCGCCAATCAGATCAACGACATGCAGAAAAAAATGATCGAAGCCGAGACGGCGATGGTGGAATCCGAGAGTGAAGAGTTTGACGAAGAGATGATCAACCCCGATCTGGTTGATCGTCAATATCTCAAGCTTCCCAAGCCGACGACGGTGGCGCTGCAAGAGATGTTGGAGGGCAAGCTACAGGGTGTCAGCAACAAAGAAACGGCTAAAGAGCAGGAATAACCAGCCGGGTTCGAATGATGGTCGCGGGAAAAAAAATATTGGTTGCTGTAACAGGCGGTATCGCCTGTTATAAAGTCGCCGATCTGGTGCGAGAATTGATCAAAAGCGGCGCCGAGGTTCGCGTGATGATGACGCCGAGCGCTCAAGAATTCATCGCGCCTCTTACTTTCGCCACCCTAACTGAATGGCCGGTTTTGACCGACCTGTTCGACGGCATCGATGACCAATGGACCGTTCATATCGATTGGGCGCGTTGGCCCGATTTGATCCTGGTGGCTCCTGCGACCGCCAACACTGTGGCCAAGCTGGCAACCGGACTGGCGGACAATGCGGTCACAACCACCATTCTGGCCTCAACAGCTCCGCTCCTCGTCTGTCCGGCCATGAACAAGGACATGTACGCTCATCCAGCTTATCAGGCCAATCAAAAGCGCCTGTGCGATCTCGGCTACGAGATCGTTGAACCGGGACAGGGCGAGCTGGCATGTGGAGAGACCGGTTGGGGGAGGTTGGCCGATAAACGCGAGATCCTCGAAGCCGTTGCTGCACGGTTGACCGCAGTCAAAGATCTGGCCGGAACCCGGATTCTGATTACGGCGGGCCCCACGCGCGAACCGCTTGATCCGGTTCGTTTTCTCGGCAACCGGTCGAGTGGAAAAATGGGTTACGCATTGGCCGAACGCGCTGTTTTTCGCGGTGGGGAGGTGGTGCTGGTCAGCGGTCCAGTCTCTCTTGTTCCCTGTCGCGGGGTCAAACGGATCGTGGTTGAAACAGCGGAAGAAATGGCAGAGGCCGTCCTGCACCATCTCGGTGACAGCCATGTGCTAATCGGCGCCGCCGCGGTCAGCGATTATCGTCCGGCTCATCGATCCCAACAAAAGATCAAACGATCCGACGATGCTCAGGTACTGGAATTGATAGAGAATCCGGATATACTTGGTCTGTGTGCAGCTGAAAAAAAGAATCGACTGCATGTGGGATTTTCCGTCGAGACTCAAGATGTAATCGCCCGTTCCAAAGAAAAATTGCAGAAAAAGAAGCTGGATTTTATCGTCATCAACAATCCAAGCGAAAAGGGAGCTGGTTTTCAGGTGGATACCAATAAAGTTGTTGTGCTTTATGACGACGACACGTGTGAAGAGTTACCTCTGATGTCCAAATCGGCATTGGCGGATCATATTTTAGATCGAATTGCCAGTCGACTGGTGCTTTCGGAATAATGACCCATGAAAGATGCCATCAAACAGTTCGAGCGTTTGCTCGATCAACAGATCGAACTTTACGGGGATGAAGAAGCCCTGCCCCGCGAAGCGTTGCAAACGTTTTTGCCGCCAAAAGAGAGCCCGGAAGCGCTGGATGACTGGCAAGATAGCAAGAATCTTTTTCTTTTACAGGATCGTATCAAAAGCTGCGTCAAATGTCCATTGGGTTACAGCCGTCGCTCATTCGTTTTCGGCAACGGCAATGCCGAGGCGGACATTATGCTGATCGGCGAAGCGCCAGGCGAAGAAGAAGATCAGCAGGGTTTTGTCTTTGTCGGCAGAGCCGGACAACTGTTGGACAAGATTCTCAAAGCCATCGATCTCGATCGAGCTCAAGTCTATATTACCAATCTGCTCAAGTGCCATCCGCCGAAAAACCGCGATCCCCAATCCAACGAGCTCGCCTCTTGTCTGCCTTATCTCATCAAACAAATCGAATTGATACGTCCGGCGTTTATACTGTGTATGGGCCGATTTGCAGCTCAAACTCTGTTGCAGAGTTCCCTGCCTTTAAGTCAATTGCGCACCAAAATTCATTTTGTTCACGGTGCATCTGTTGTTGTGACCTATCACCCGGCTGCTTTGCTGCGTTATCCCGAGTTCAAGCGGGCCGTCTGGGATGATGTGCGGTTGCTGAGAAAATCCTATGACGAATGGTTGAACCAAAAGAGCTGAAATGATGGCCGACGAAACAGTGGAAACCAAAAGAATACCCCCACAGGCACTTGAAGCGGAAATGGCTGTGCTTGGCGCGATGATGCTCGACAAACAAGCCGCCGGAACAGTATTCGAAATTCTGGACGAGTCCTGTTTTTACCGGGAAGCACATCGTAAAATTTTTCTTGCCGGTTCGGCTCTGTACCAGAGAAACGAACCGGTAGATATTCTCACCCTTGCCAGTGAACTGCAAAAAAACCAGGAATTGCAGGCTGTAGGCGGCGAATACTATTTGACCGAGCTGGTTGAACGCATACCCTCTGCGGCCAATGCTGAAAATTATTGCCGTATCGTATTGGATCGTTCCCTGGTTCGCAAGCTGATCGATGTGACGACCAAAGTTCAGCAAGCGTGCTATGAAGGGGGTGCCACCGCTGTCGATTTGCTCGATGAAGCCGAAAAAGAGATATTCAGTCTGGCGCAAAAACAGGAACGAAAAGATTTCATCGACATCAAGTCGGTCCTGCACGACACGATGGAAACCTATCAGGGTTACCATGAACTCAAAAGCGGCATCACCGGCATTGGCAGCGGTTTTCGTCAGCTGGATCAGATGCTTTCAGGTATGCAGCGTTCGGAACTGATTATTTTGGCGGCGCGACCCTCGATGGGTAAAACCGCTCTTGCGCTGAATATCGCTATCAATGCCGCAAAAGCCGGATCGGCTGTGGGCATTTTCAGTCTGGAAATGTCGAATATTCAACTTGCCATGCGTTTGCTTTGTTCAGAAGCGCGTATCAACTCGCATCTCGCCCGTACCGGACGACTTCCCGATTCCGAGTGGATGCGCCTGAGCATGGTCGCCGGTACACTGGCCAACATCAAGGTTTTTATCGATGACAGCCCGGGTCTGAACATTATGGAAATTCGTTCCAAGGCGCGCCGTCTGGCATTCGAACACAATATCGAACTTTTGGTTGTCGACTATTTGCAGCTTTTGCACGGCGTGGGGCGCTACGAATCCCGCCAGATCGAAATCGCCTCCATTTCCCAATCCCTCAAGTCTCTGGCCAAAGAGCTCAAGATACCGGTGCTTGCGCTTTCCCAGCTTTCTCGAGCTGTCGAGTCGCGCGGAGGTGAGCGCCGGCCGATGCTTTCGGACTTGCGAGAATCGGGAGCGATCGAGCAGGATGCCGATGTGGTCATGTTTATCTATCGCCCGTCGGCTTATGGGCCAGTCGACTCGGATCAGGAAAACCTTGCCGAGATCATTGTCGCCAAACAGCGCAACGGCCCCGTCGGCACGGTCAACCTGAATTTTATGCGCGACTATGTTCTTTTCGAGGATCCCGGTATCTCTGAAGAGATGGCCCCGGTCTCCACCGACCTGTTTTGATCGATTGCACCCAAATTCCACACAAAAAATCGGATGCTCAATCAAGAGTTTCTTTGCACCAAATCCCGATATACCCGGATTCGATGCGAAGCACCAGATCCCCAATAAATACAAAAGGCTATTAGCGCCAAAAAGGCGGGAAGTGTGACTGTTGCAAATACAATGAAATTCCAAGATATTTTTTGTGGGATTCTGTTGGCACAGAATCCGGAATAGAAACGATTATCTGTTAACTCTCTGATTACCCGCGGGTTGTAAAAAAAATCAAAAAGTAAAAAAAACATTTGTTTTTTGCGGATAAAAGATTAATATACATAAGGTTAATACTTTTGTCCGATTCTTAATCCCTTGCGGATCGATCTACTCGACAGCTCTGCGGCAACATCCGAGTGAGGGATGAAAGAACGGCATTCGTGCAGGGATTGTTTTTTTTAGGCGTTGCAAAGCCGATGGATGATACCTATTCCAAAGTCTATGAGGGGCTGATTCGGCGCATCAAGCGGTACAATCCGTCCGCTGATGAAAAACTGCTGCGCAAAGCTTTCGAATTCAGCCAGGAAGCTCATCAGGCGCAAGTGCGGAAATCCGGAGTGCCCTATTTTGAACATCCGCTTGAAGTGGCCAAGATTTTAACTTCTTTACGGATGGATTACGAAACCGTTGCGGGCGGGGTTTTACACGATGTCGCCGAAGATACAGAATTTGGCATCGAGCGGGTGGAAAAAGAGTTCGGAACCAATATCGCCGTTTTGGTTGATGGTGTCACCAAGATATCCGAGCTCAAGATTCAGGGATTTGAGGCTCAGCAGGCAGAAAATTTTCGAAAAATGCTGCTGTCAATGGTCAAAGACATTCGGGTCATCCTGATCAAATTTGCCGACCGGCTGCACAACATGCGAACCCTTGAATATTTGCCTGAAAAGAAACGACAACGCATCGCACTGGAAACACGTGAAGTTTATGCACCTTTGGCGCATCGGCTGGGATTGGCCAAGATCAAATGGGAATTGGAGGATCTGTCGCTCAAATATCTGGAGCCCGATGTCTATTTCGATCTTTATACCAAAATTCGCGAAACCCGGCAATCCCGTGAAAGTACAATCAGCGAAGTGACGCGTCCCATTCGCAAAGCATTGGTGGAAGCCAAAATCCACGCTCGTTTTGAAGGCCGCCCCAAACATTTCTATTCGATTTTCACAAAGATTACCAAACGCGGTGTTCCTTTTGAAGAAATTTATGATCTGTTGGCGATCCGTATCATCGTCGATAAAATCGAGGAATGCTATCACGCGCTGGGCATCGTACATGCGCTTTTTACGCCGATTCACGAACGGTTCAAGGATTATATCGCCACACCCAAATCGAATGGGTACCAATCCTTGCATACGACGCTTATCGGGCCTCAGGGCAAAAAAGTCGAAATTCAGATTCGCACCGAACAGATGCACCGCACTGCCGAGGACGGTATCGCAGCGCATTGGCGTTACAAAGAAGGCCGCTTGAGAGAGGATGATCTCGACAAGCATCTCTCCTGGTTGCGTCAGGTCCTCGATTATGAAGAGGGCGAGCCGGATTCGAGTTTTCTCGATCATTTAAAAATCAATTTGTTTCAGGATGAAGTCTTTGTCTTTACACCCAAAGGAGATTTGTTCCGTCTGCCGGTGCACTCTACCCCTGTCGATTTTGCTTTTGCCATTCATACGGATATCGGATTGCATTGTCTGGCGGCCAAAGTCAATGGCAAGATTGTACCATTGAGTCACGAGTTGAAAAGCGGCGATACGGTCGAGATTTTAACTTCAACCAATCAGCGCCCCAATGAAGATTGGCTGAAATTTGTCGTCAGCAGCCGGGCGCGCAATCGCATCAAAAAAGTGATCAAGGATTCTCAATTCGAGAGCAGTATCTCTCTGGGTGAAGAGATGCTCTCACGGGCGCTGGCGAGATTTGGGAAAAAGATCAAGGACATGCGTTTCGAGGCAATTTTGGAAGGCCTCAAACTCAAGGACCAGACTGCACTTTATGCCGGTATCGGACGCGGAGATATCAAGCTGGATCAATTGATCCGCAAGCTCTTGCCGGAGGAAAAAGCCTCCGAATCCGGGGATCAGTTCATTCTCAAGAAATTCATCGAGCGCGCGCGCAAGTCCACTCGCGGCATTCGGGTGGCTGGCATGGATAATATCATGATCAATTTCGGAGGCTGCTGCAATCCGGTGCCGGGTGAACCGATCACAGGAATTGTCACCAAAGGGCGCGGCATTGTCATTCATACCAATACATGCAAAAACCTGATCCGTCTGATGCAGGATACCGATCGTATTGTCGATGTCACCTGGGATGTGGAGAAGGGCAGCCGTTTTCTTTCCGGGATTTATGTGCTGGGCGAACGCCGCAACAAGTTTTTGTCGGAAATATCCGAGTATATCGCGCTTGAAGACGGCAACATTACATCGGTTAATATGAATTCTGAAAACAGCCTGGTCAATTGCGTCATCACGCTTGAAGTTTATGATGTCGGACATTTGCAGCGCATCATGAACAAAATAAAAAAACTTCCGGGCATCATTTCGGTCGATCGATTAAATAAATAGTTGATTTATATCCAATTGTGTTGTATTTTATCTTTCAAACCCCGGCGGCTCCGGCCGCGACGCGCGTCTACGCTCCGACGCGTCTAACCGGATAAAGAGGGGAGAGCATTCTTAAACGCTAGCCGCTTGGATCGGTTCATGCGAGATGGATGGAAGGATCACTAAAAAAGGAGCAAGTTTTATGGAGAACAAGAAGGAAACCATCACAAAGAAGGATGTCTCCAAGAGGACTGCGCGGATCGTCGGAGAAAAAATTTACCTGACCGAAAAGGTTGTGGACGGTGTATTTCAGGCTTTGCGCGAGTTTATGGCGGAAGCCGACCCGGAAGTTCGGATCGAAATAAGGGATTTCGGCGTCTTTGAAGTCAAACGCACCAAACCCAAACCCAAAGCCCGTAACCCCAAGACCGGTGAAATCATTTATGTCCCCGCTCGCCGTAAAACTCATTTCAAAGCCGGCAAATTGCTCAAAGAGGTTTTGAAACAACCGCTCGAGGACGACGGACAGGAATAATGGCGCTCACCGAACCGAGCCAGGAAAATCTTGAGCGGCTTTCGATCGGTCGTATTCTCGCTGTGGATTATGGTGAAAAACGCATCGGATTGGCATTGAGTGATCCCATGCAGGTTCTGGCTTCACCTTTCCGCACCATCGCCAACGAGGGGAAAAAAGCTTTTATCCGCTCGGTGGCGGATTTGGTTGTCGAGTCGGGTTGCTGTTGTGTGGTTTTTGGAATGCCCTTTCATCTGCACGGTGATCCAAGTCCGAAAAGCCGCCAGGTGTCAAGTCTCATTCCGGAAATCGCTCAAAAAGTCGCGGTGCCGATCTTTGCATGGGATGAACGATGGACGACCGTCAGCGCCCATCGCACCTTGCATGCGCTGGGAGAATCTCCTTCCCGAAACAAGGAGCGCGTTGATCGAATGGCCGCAGCCTATATTCTCCAGGCGTTTCTCGACAGACTTGCCAGCGTTCGCCGCAGTCAAATGCCTGAACTTTGAACCAGCAGTCCGGCCGCGTTTCAACTCGAGATGCAGACCCGACGCGCTCAATTGCCGCTGAAGAATGAAAATAAAGCTCTTTTTATCTATACTTACCGGGATCCTTTTCGCCCTTAGCTTTCCGCCGTTTCGCAGCGGTTTTCTCGCCTATGGGGCCCTGATCCCGCTGTTTTATTTGTTGCGGAACCAATCGCTCAAAGAGACATTGCGCTGGGGCTATTTGACCGGCTTGTTTATCTATTGCGGTACATTGTTCTGGATCGGTTATGTGACAATGCCCGGATTGATCGGTGCACTCTTGGTCCTGCCGCTCTACATTATGCTTTACAGTTTTATCCAGCGTTTGATCCTCATTCGTTTTCCCCATAAGGGATTTTTGTTTTTGCCCTTTGTCTGGACTGCAATTGAATATCTTCAGTCCTTCGGGGACATCGCCTTTCCCTGGGTTTATCTCGGTTATACGCAGAGCTATTATTTGCCGATTATTCAATTCGCCGAATACACTTCGGTCTTTGGTGTGAGCTTTTGGGTTGTCTGCCTCAATGTTTTGCTCTATGAACTCTTGTTCGGTTTTTCCGGTCGATCTCATCGAAAACTTTTTTTATGGATTTTGCCGATTCTTTTTTTTCTGCCACTTCTTTTCGGCGTTTGGGTCTTGGCGCATGCGCCAGCACCAACCGATTCGGTTCGAATCGCGCTGATTCAGGGAAATATCGATCCCTTTGAAAAGTGGAACCCGCAAAACAATGAACGCATTTTTAGCACCTATGACAGCCTGACCCGGTCGGCTTTGCAGCACAATCCCGATCTGATCGTCTGGCCGGAAACGGCAACACCGTTTTATCTTCGCAGTGAGTACCGATACCAACAGATGATTCGCCACTGGGTCGACGGTCACCAGGTGCCGCTCTTAACCGGCTCTATAGATTATGAATATTCCCAGGGCAGGCAACACTATTTCAATTCGGCGTTGATGATCCGGCCGAATGAATTGAACTTGGCGGTGTATGCAAAAATGCGCCTGGTACCGTTTTCCGAAAAAGTGCCGTTTTCCGACTTTTTGCCGGTCGCCTTTCTGCGCGATTGGCTTATGCAAACCCCTTTAGGGGTCGGAGATTATAGTCGAGGCAATCGTTATACCCTCTTTCAGCTGACGAACGATTTCAACGCCGAGTCGATGCAGGAAAAGCGGGGCGCAGTTTTTGGGGTTCCCATTTGTTACGAATCCGCATTTCCCGATCTGGTTCGCCGTTTTGTCAAACGCGGTGCCACTTTTCTTGTCGTCATCACCAATGATGCCTGGTTTGGTCGCACCTCGGCGCCTTTTCAACATCAGCAAATCTCTGTATTGCGCGCCGTCGAGACGCGTAAAAGTATTGCCCGTTGTGCCAATACAGGGATTTCCTGTTTCATCGATCCTTATGGACGAACCCGTGCTTCCACGCCGCTTTTTCAGACGGCAACGGTTGTAGAAAACCTGGAGCTTTGCCACTCATCTACCGTCTATGTTCGATACGGCAATATCTTTGCCGCTTTTTGTTTGTGTATCGCCTCGCTCGTGCTTTTGACCGCTTTAATACGATTCCGGTCATTGCGCATTCGAGCGGTCGATGGAACATCCGAGTTCACGAATCGTTAAATGTGCGGAATGTTGATCATCATGGCCTGGAATAGCGCTGGCGCAGTCTGGATTTTAAAGCGCAGCTCTGAGCGAAACAGCAAAAGGCTGTTGTTGCAAAAAATCCGATACTCTTGCATATCTTTTGCAGCAAAAGGTCTCGGGTGTCCCATGCGGGGACACCCCCAAAGTTAATTGTTGCAAAAACAGAGGTGGATTTTTTGAAGGGTTTGATACGAACGGATGACTAGTGATGATTCTTTGGCGTCTTTTGATTGCATTTCTCGCTCTCACGGTTTTAACTGCACAGGCGGATAACCCATCGAGCACCAATGCCCAACAGCTCGACCGGCTCATCAGCCGCGCTCTTGAGCGCATACCCGAATCGGCTCTCGTCGAGGGAAATCCATTGCTAATTGTCCGGCCTTTGCGGCGAGATGGTCTTGCTCCTCTGTTCGATCAACGCCTCGGTGAGTGGGCTTTGCAAAGGGGAGCGAAAAACATCCGTTTCCTCGCTTCAGAACCGGAAAATGAAATCAATGGGTCTGTGCTGCATGCGCATATTCTGAATACCGATGTTCATTATCGTACCCGACAGACAGGCGATATCCTGCAGCGCAGCGTCGGATTGTCCCTGCAATTTTCTGTTTTCGATGATGATAAACAGCTTTTATGGGCAGAGTCGATCCGTGATAGTCTGGTCGATGAACTGGAGGTCGGACGGATTGCTCGTATAGAGGATCCGACTATTCCGGCGACCGTTGGGATTAAACCGGACAGTTCTCATAAACAAAAGTGGATCGAGCCGCTTTTGGTCTCGGCCGTTTCCGCGGTCGTTATCTATTTGTTTTATACGTACCGAAGCCATTAACCGCAAACTGAAAGATTCTGTATGGAACGCAAAAAAGCGATTGTCACAGGCCTGCTCGCCGGTATTTTGATCATGGGTGCTTGTTCATCAAAAAAAATATCCGGGGATCTGACTCTAGAAGAACGCATGAACACCGCCCTCGAGCTATTCAACAAAAAGAAATACTTGGATGCCCGTACCCAGTTTCGTGTCATCACGCTCAGCCACAGCGGGTCCAATTTGGCCGATCAGGCGCAATTTTACCTGGCCGAGTGCCATTTTAAACTCAAAGAATATATCCTTTCCGCTGCCGAATATGATCGTCTGCTCAAGGTTTACCCAAAATCCGATTATGTGGATGACGCCAAATACAAGCTCGGTTTATCCTATTATGAGCTGTCGCCAAAATATGCTCTTGATCAGGAATACACCCTGCAGGCTATATCGCATTTTCAGGAATTTTTGGAAGAATATCACACCAGCGAGTTTGTTCCTCAGGTTGAAAAGATGCTGCGCGAAGCACGAGGAAAATTGGCCCGCAAGATCTTTGCCGCAGGGGAGCAATATCGCAAGATGGGGGAACACGGCGCTGCGATCCTCTATTTCGAAATGTTGCTGGAAAAATACTATGACAGCAAATACGCTCCGCAGGCGCACTATTGGATCGGCGAATGTTATCGCAAGCAAAAACGATACGATAAGGCGGTTAGTGAATTCGAGCAGTTTTTACAGCGCTATCCTTCTCACGAATACGTCAACCGTGCCCAGGCAAATCTTGCCGACGCCCGCGATCATATTGACTAGACCCGGTTTCACCCGGTCTATCGAGTTGGGAGCCGAGCTGTGAGAGTGGCCATTTTCGGCGGTACGTTTGATCCGATTCATCAGGCACATCTGATTTTAGCGGAATGCGTCCGCGAACAATTGGATCTGGATCGGTTGCTCTTTGTGCCATCGGCTGTCAGTCCGCACAAACTCGATCGTCCCATCTCACATCCGCACCATCGTTTGGAAATGGTGCGGCTTGCTCTGCAGAATAACCCGAATTTTGGATTTTGCTCTGAAGAAATCGAACGAGGCGGCACCTCTTTTACCGTCGATACCTTGGATCAGGTGCGAAAGAAATATCAACTCGATCGTTCGAACTTTTTTTTGGTCATCGGTGCCGATAATCTCGTCGAATTTCATACCTGGAAGGAGCCGGAGCGAATCTTGCGCTTGGCACAACTTGCTGTTTTGGCCCGAACCAGAGTAGAAATTCGAAAAGAGTCGTTGTTATTTCGCGAGTATTTGCGCATCGATGCGCCATTGATCGAGATCTCTTCTTCTCGCATTCGGCAACTGGTGTGCAAAGGCAAGAGCATTCGCTATTTGCTTCCGGATGCGGTTATTGACTATATCCACAAACACCACCTCTATTTGCCGGATTCTGTGTGAATAGAAAGAGCGACAAGATGTTACACAAGTGTGGACACGAAAGATTCGCGGGGCAGGCTTGTCCGATCGTTTCTTGACGCTTTTGGGAAGGCGATTACGCTATTATGACCCATGACTCTTTATCGTCTCCAGATTCGCTCATTGTTGCACACATGTGTTCCTCGCCCTCCTGGGGCGGAATGGAGATGCATGTCGCTGATTTGGCTCAGCGGATGCGGGATCGGGGGCACAGGGTCGTTGTTTATTGTTCGCCCTCGAGCCGATTGGATGCGGATCTGCGAAACCAGGATCTTCCCGTCATGGCATTTGCTCCTCACAGTTATCTCGATCTTTCGGGCATTCTCTCGCTCCGTCATTCTTTGACCAAGTCGCCTGTGCAGATCGTCCATGTCCATTACTCAAAGGATTTGTGGACGCTTATTCCGGCCGTACAGCTCTTGCCGATCGAGCGCCGACCGGCGATCGTTTTAACCAAACACATCGGTACACAAAAGAGCAAAAGCGATCCGCTCCATACCTGGCTTTATTCGCACGTCGATCAGGTGATCGCCATTTCCCGCGTGATACGGGACAACATTCTAGCCACCCATCCGCTCCGGCCGGACAAAGTTTGTCTCATTCATCACGGGATCGATGTTGAAAATTATTTGCCCAACCCCGGGGTTCGCAATCGTATGCGCAGCGAGTTGGGTGTCGCCGAATCCGAGCTGCTGATCGGTATTGTCGGTCGTCTCCAGATCGGCAAAGGCCATCTGGAATTTCTACATATGGCGCAATCTCTGGCGCCCGAGTTTGACAACCTGCGTTTTGTCGTGATCGGAGAGCCGACCCGGGGAGAAGAATTTCGAGCACGACCCATTCTCGAACAGGTCAATCGCTTGAATCTGGGCGATCGGCTGATGGTACTGGGATTTCGTGCCGATGTTCCGGAGCTGCTTTCAGCAATGGATCTATTTGTTTTTCCTTCCCATGCCGAAGCCTTTGGTCTGGTGTTGATCGAAGCGATGGCAGCCGGACTTGCCGTGGTCTCTAGCCGTTGTGACGGTGTCCTGGATATTGTTCGCGAAGGAGAAAATGGTCTTCTCGTACCTCCGCGGGACGGCGATGCGCTTGCCGCCGCTGTTCGTCAACTTGTTTTAGATCCTCAACGTCGTCTGTCCATGGGCGAAGGGGGAAAACTCTTGGTACAGCAGCAATTTGCCGCAAAACGTATGGTCGACCATATTGAGGAACTCTATCGGGATTGTCTTGCAGCTCGTCTCCGATAGAGATTTTACGCAAAAGAGACGCACAACCGCTATGTAAAAGTGATTGTCTTGTACTCGTTTTTTAAGACGCTGAGGATTAGCCGGAGAACCTCTCCATGGCAGAAGAACGGATTATCCGTTTGATGAAACGCGTGCCCTTGTTCGCCAAGATGCCTGATTCTGAGGTTTCGCAGATTGCGGATCAATGTGTTCGCCGGGAATGCAAAAAGGATCAGGTCATTCTGGTGGAGGAGGAGCTCGGACAAACTCTTTTTATCATCCTGCGCGGAACCGTGAAAATTACCCGTACCAGCGATGAAGGTCGTGAAGTGATCATCACCATGTTGCGTTCGGGTGATTTTTTTGGCGAGCTTTCGTTGCTGGATGGCAAAGGCCGATCTGCAACGGTCGTTGCCATGGAAGACGCTGAATTGTTCACCCTGCGGCGCAGCGAATTTCTTTTGATTTTGGAACAGTATCCGTCTATTTCGGTCGAATTGCTCAAGGTTTTGGCTGATCGCATCCGCAAATGCAATCTCCAGATCGAGAATCTGACTTTGCAGGATGCGGTCGGTCGAGTCGGCTCGACCCTGATTCATGTGGCAGAAAGCACCGGATACAGCCGCGGAGAAGCCTGGGTCATACCCAAACTTCCGGTTCAACAGGATCTCGCCAACATGGCCGGAACGGCTCGGGAAACCATTTCCCGTATTATGGCCCTATTCGAGGCCGGGGGGCTGATCGAACGGGACGGCCACCGCGTGATCATACCCGATTTTAGCCAATTCAAGTCAGATTATCGCACAGCCGTACATCATCGTGACGAAGGCGGAAAAAGTGCCGATAAATCCCAGGTTTGATTTTTCAATCCCGGCCTGTTGGAAACTCTTTTCGGCGCGTAAAAGCCGCTCGACCCATAAAAACGTGCATCCATTTCCCTTTTAGCGTCCTTTATCGATCGGATGAATTCCTATCCTGAATGCTAAACCGGAGCAACTATGAGCAGCCAACTTGTTGTTTTTAATGGGCAGAGCAACCCACCGCTGGCTCAAGCCATTTGTGCACATCTCGGTGTCTCACCCGGGAAAATGACCATTCACCGTTTCAGCAACGATAACATCAAGGTCAAGATCGAAGAAAATGTGCGCAATGACGACGTTTTTGTCATCCAAACCGCATCGCCTCCCGTCAACGATCATCTGGTCGAGATGTTGATTATCCTGGATGCGCTGCGTTATGCTTCTGCAGGACGCATTACTGCAGTCATGCCTTATTATTTTTATGCGCGTTCGGATAAAAAGGATGAACCCCGTATTTCCATTACCGCGCGTCTGGTTGCCGATCTTTTGCAAAGTGCTGGAGCCAACCGAATTCTTACGATGAAATTGCATGCACCGCAGATTATGGGATTTCCGCGTATTCCAATCGATCAGTTGTTGCCAACGGATCTGCTGCTGGATTATTTCAGACAAAATTTCGATCTCGGCAACGCCGTTGTTGCCGCTCCCGACGTCGGTAGCGCCAAAGGCTCCCGTCTTTTTGCTCGTGGCTTGAATCTCCCGATGGTGATCATCGACAAAGAGCGTCTGGGGGATAGGGAAGTGGTCAAAGCCGGCGCCATTATCGGCGATGCCAGAGGAAAGGATGTTCTCATCGCCGACGATGAAATTCTGACCGGCGGCTCGACGCTTCAAGCGGTGCGCATTCTCCTTGAAAACGGCGCCCGCAATATTTTTATCTGTTGTACCCACGGTTTTTTTTCTCGCAATGCACTCGAAAAATTTCAGGATTATCCGATCAAGGTGCTGGTCACCACCGACACACTGCCGATTTCGGACAATCAAAAGATTCCACAGCTGGTCGTTCTTTCCGTGGCCGAACTCTTTGCCCGGGGTATTGAAGCGATTTATCAGGGAAAATCGGTTGGAGATCTCTTTCCCTCCGAATCCCGTTTTTGAAATCTTGTTGACAACTTGATCACAGTTTCGTATCTTGAGCATTATTCCAGACAAGCAATTCGACCTGCTAAAACATCGTCGCCAGTGGTATGATCGAGCGGATTCACCCGATTCAGGGTGTTCTGTAATAAATATCCCTGTATCAGCCGATATTAAGTTTGATCGCAATTGGAGCGATCAGTTTCTCGCAGCGGGTTGATCGCTATCAAACAAACCCATCCGGAAAAATTCTTTCCGCAAGGGATCAAATTTTTATAAAACCGCGAATGAGCATGGGCAGCTACACCCGCTCCTTCACCCAATCGGAAACCAAGGAGGAATCTATGGCAATTCTCGAAGAATTGGCGGAAAGCATCATCAAAGGTCAGGCTCCGGCTGCAGAGCAGTTGACCGAGAAAGCATTGGCTGAGGGGATCATACCGGAAACGGTTTTGAAGGAAGGTCTGATAAAAGGAATGGATGTGGTTGGAGCGAAATTTAAAGCCAACGAATTCTATGTCCCGGAAGTATTGATCGCCGCACGTGCCATGAAAAGCGGTATGAAAATCCTTCGACCGCGTTTGGCGGAGAGCGGTGTCCAGCCGGTCGGTCGTTTTATCGTCGGCACCGTCAAAGGCGATCTGCACGATATCGGTAAAAATCTCGTTGCCATGATGATGGAAGGCGCCGGATTCGAGGTGATCGATATGGGTGTGGATGTGACTCCGGAAAAATTTGTGGAAAAAATCAAAGAGACCAAAGCCGAGTTTGTCGGCATGTCGGCTTTGTTGACCACGACCATGGTCAAGATGAAAGATACCATCGAAGCAATTCAGTCCAGCGGTATTCGCGATTCGGTCAAGATCGTTGTCGGAGGTGCCCCGCTGACGCAAAAATTTGCCGATGAGATCGGTGCCGACGGCTATGCTCCGGATGCTGCTTCGGCCGTTCAGGTAGTCAAAGATATGATCAACTGACAAAAATTCGCTCTCGTTTCTATCGTTGGGGCGAGGTTCAAGTCTCAATAACTGCAAGAGCCCCGATCGGGGCTCTTGTGTTTTTCCTTGTCGGTCTTGAACACCGGAGAATAATTTGGCAGCTTCTTTTATCGATCTTTTTGTGCCCGGACGTGTTTGTCTGTTGGGCGAACATTCCGATTGGGCAGGCGGCTATCGGCGCATCGATTCCGGTTTGACCAAAGGTTTTTGTCTGGTGGTTGGTACCGATCAGGGTATCCATTCCAAAGCGTGTGCTCACCCCGACAAGCTGATCATTCGATCAGCTTTGCCGGATGGCAAGATTCTCGGTCCTTACGAAACAGATCTTGCGCCCGAATCGCTCTTGCGTATCGCCGAGGAGGGAGGTTTTTTCAGTTATTCTGCCGGTGTCGCCCATCATATGCTGACCAATTACCATGTTGGTGGCATTGAAATCGACAACTATCGCATGACCCTGCCCATCCGCAAGGGTCTTTCGTCGTCCGCCGCCAACAACGTTCTGCTGGCACGGGCGTTTAACCGCATTTATGATCTCAAACTGACCTTGCGCGGCGAGATGGAGATTGCCTACCAGGGAGAAATCCTGACGCCTTCACGCTGCGGCCGCATGGATCAGGCTTGCGCCTATGCTGAAACACCGGTTTTTCTCACCTTTGACGGTGACCGGCTGGACGTCGAACCGATCTATCCAAAAGAAAATATTTATATGGTCGTCGCCGATCTGCGCGCTGGTAAAAATACTCAAAAAATCCTCGCCGATCTAAATGCCTGTTTTCCCCGAACCGTGGGCAAAATAGCCGAGGATGTGCGATATTATCTCGGCCCGCTCAACAAAGATATCCTCTCTCGCGGTCGGGAAATTCTGCGTGCCGGCGATTCGCGGCGACTCGGTATGCTTATGACCGAGTCGCAACGGCTATTTGATCTTTTTGTCGCTCCTGCCTGCAGCGATGAATTGCACTCGCCCAAGTTGCACCGCATTCTCAACGACCGGAAAGTTCAATCGCTCGTCTATGGTGGAAAAGGTGTCGGCTCTCAGGGAGACGGCAGTGTTCAGTTTGTGGCGCATGAAAAAAAAGAGCAAAACGCATTGATCAGGCTTTTGCGCGACATGCAACTCGATCCCTATCCTCTTACCATCAAAGCGAAAGCGGAATCGAATGATCCAAACCTCGATTGATTTGATATTTTTTGATCTCGGCAATGTACTGGTTCACGTCGATATGGAGCGTTTCGTTCATCGAATGGCTGAATTCCTCGGTCTTTCGGAAAAAGATTTCATTCGAGCCATGCAGGATATTCCCTCGGCTTACGCCGATTTTGAGTGCGGCAAGATTTCAGCTCAGCAATTCTACCGACGATTTGCCGATTATTCAACCGATTCAACCGGTTCATTCAACCGGTTTGTCGAGATCTATACCGACATTTTTGATCCAAACACTGAATTGATGCAGGCATGCAAAACACTGCGAACGCAGCTCCGCCTCTCGATTATCAGCAATACAGATGAACTCCATTTCGAGCGCATCTATCGCGATTATTCCCTCGGCGATCTTTTTGAAACACCGATCACTTCATTTGAGACCGGTTTTCGCAAGCCCGACCCTGCTATTTATACCCATGCATTGAACCGAGTCGGTTTGTTGCCTCAGCAGACCCTGTTCATCGATGATCGTCCGGAAAATGTGGAGGCCGCTCGGCAACTGGGAATGCAGGCATTGGTTTTTACAGACAATGCCCGGCTCGAGAATGACTTGAAACCTGTGGGACTGAAACTTGGACGCTGAATTCGATTTGCACTCATGCGCCGACAGCGGCTTTGTATGCCGCGCTTTTGACCTAGGAGGATAAAAATGGCTTTTCTCGCAATTCGCGGCGGAGAGCCGGTACGCACCGAATCTTTTCCTGTGTGGCCGGTTTGGGGAGATGAGGAAATAGCAAACCTCACTCAGGTGATTAAAAGCGGTCAATGGGGCCGACTCAAAGGAACCGTTACTGCCGATTTTGAGCGCCGTTTTGCCGAGCTCCAGGGTGCTCGATACGGCATTTGTTTGAACAGTGGAACAACAGCTTTGCAGATCGCCCTGGTCGCTGCCGACGTCATGCCCGGTACCGAGGTGATTTGTCCTGCTTATACATTTATCGCAACGGCTTCGGCTATCGTCGACGTCGGCTGTATCCCGGTCTTTGTCGATGTCGATCCAAATACCTTCAACATCGACCCGGAAAAAATTCGCCAGGCAATAACCGATCGAACATCGGCCATTATGCCAGTCCATTTTGCCGGTCGCCCGTTTGATGTCGATGCGGTTTTGCAAATCGCACGAGACCACGGGCTCAAAGTTATAGAAGACGCAGCTCAGGCCTGGGGCGCTTCCTGGAATGGAAAGCCTGTTGGCGCTTTGGGCGATGCCGGCTGTTTCAGTTTCCAATCCTCCAAAAACATCAATTGCGGTGAGGGCGGAATTATTTTAACCAACGACGAAATGGTGGCTAAATTCGCCCAAGCCCACCACAATTGCGGACGCAGTCAAGACGGTCAATGGTACGAACATTTCTATTATGGCGGCAATTACCGCATGACCGAATTGCAGGCGGCGGTTTTACACGCCCAGCTCGATCGGTATCCAGAGTTGCATCGAATTCGCTTGGAAAATCTTGCTTATTTGCAGCAAGGGTTGGCGGAAATCGATGGTATCGAGCTCTGCAGTGACGATGCGCGAATAACCCGGCACGCTTGTCATCTCTATGCTTTTCGTTATTTAAAATCCCATTTTTCCGGCGCGGCCAAGTCCGTTTTTATCGAGGCCCTCCGAAAAGAAGGGATTCCCGCCAGTCCTGGATATTCGTTGCCTCTTTATGCTCAACCCGTTTTTCGCCAAAAGTCTTTTGGTCCGCGGGGCAAAAAGGTCCATCTCGATATCGATTATACCACCTGTCATTGTCCGGTGACCGAAGATCTGTGTTACGAACAAGCCGTCTGGTTTACCCAAAATATGCTGCTCGGCACGCAGGAAGATATGGATGACATCATCGAGGCTGTGGTGAAAATCAGCGAGCACGCGGACGAGATCGCCGTATGAACTCTAATGTGAATGATTTATAACCACCAGGCACTCGACCACGGATTCGCTGCGAAGCACCGGATCCTCAAAAAATACACTGCACTATTTTCACCAACAGGGTGGGAATGGGACTGCTGCAAATCACTGGCGTCCCATTCGGGGATACCATTCAAAGCGCAGCCAGCGCCTCAAAAACAGGAAAACGTATGTACGAACTGCGCGTCAAGACGGTTTTTTCGGCAGCCCATCATCTGATCGACTATCCCGGTGCCTGCCAGCGCATTCATGGCCACAATTGGACCGTTTGCGCCGCGTTGCGGGCAAATGAAACGGATCAATCGGGAATGGTCATTGATCTCATGGAGTTCAACCGGTTATTGAACGAATGCATCGAGCAATTCGATCACCGTGTCATCAATACTGTGCCGCCTTTTGACCGAATCAATCCGACCAGCGAAAATATGGCCAAATACGTTTATGACTGGCTTGCGGAACATTTGCCAGAATCGGTGCGCATGCATCACGTCTCCATCGCCGAGACAGATTCTTTTAGCGTCCGCTACACAGCTGAATAACCAACATCGGCAGGTTGAATCCTCATCGGCCAGATAGGAATTCAACCGAAAAAAATCAATTCCTTAGCCAGATTTATCTTGACAATTCTGTTAAATTTACTAACTTTTAAAAACAGCCCTGCTTTACGACAACAGCTTTTATACCAAAACAGCAATCGAATCCATCGCTCTCGACGAAACAAGTGGAGGGTAAGGGCGAATGGCATTCAGGAGTTAGGATCGTTGATTCGATACATTGCGTCGAATTCAGGAGAACAGAAAATCTTGGATTTTTTTTGCGAATGAAAAGATTTCCAACAAAAATCACCCCCGATTATAGCGGTTTTTATTTTTACGCCGACTCGAGGAGTAGCGGGAAGGGTTAGTAACCAAGCGGATTTGCAATCCACCCACTACTAAAAACTGGTAGTGGGTTTTTTTTTGCTAGTTGGAGAATCTGATGACCATCGAAAAATTGCGCCGGGAAATCGATGCAATCGATCAGCAATTACTCGAGCTGTTCAACGCCCGTGCGGAGAAAGCGGTTCAAATCGGTCGTATCAAAACCGAGCAAAATCTGGCAGTACAGGATCCACAGCGGGAGCAAAATGTCGTTGCCCGCATGATTGCAAACAATTCAGGGCCGCTTTCATCGGAACAAGTTGCCGAACTCTACCGGCAGATCTTTTATATTTGCCGTTCTCTTCAATCTTGATAAAGGAGACATCGCCTTGGTCATCGTCATGCGGGATAATGCCACCGAGCAACAGATTAAAAATGCCGAGCAGCGTCTCGAAAAATGCGGATTCAAAATTCACCGGGTTGACGGCGTCACCCGGACCATTCTGGGTGCGATCGGAGATAAACGCGGCATCGACATGCGCGAGTTTGAAAGTCTTGAAGGCGTGTACGAGGTTTTGCGCATTACCGAGCCTTACAAATTAGCTGGACGCACCTTTCATCCGGACAACAGCGTCATTCCGGTAAACGGTTCAGCCATCGGCGGCGACGAGATTATCGTCATGGCCGGACCGTGTTCCATCGAGAGCGAGGAACAATTGTACACCATTGCTCGGGAGGTCAAAAAAGCAGGTGCCAAAGTCTTGCGTGGCGGCGCCTTCAAGCCGCGAAGTTCACCCTACAGTTTTCAGGGTCTGGGCGAAGAAGGACTGGTTTTTCTCAGCCAAATCACGCAAGAGCTGCAAATGGGTGCAGTTTCCGAAGTCATGGAAATCAAGCAATTGGATACTATCACCCGTTATGTCGATATCGTCCAGGTCGGTGCTCGCAACATGCAAAATTTTGCCCTGCTGCGGGAATTGGGCAGGATAAAAAAACCGGTTTTACTCAAACGCGGACTTTCGGCCACGATCGAAGAATTGTTGATGGCGGCAGAATATATCATGTCGGAAGGCAATTATTCAGTGATTCTGTGTGAGCGCGGAATTCGCACTTTCGAAAACTATACTCGCAATACCATGGATCTATCCGCCATTCCGGTTGTTCAGAGCCTTAGCCATCTGCCCATCATTGCGGATCCAAGCCATGGTACCGGGCGACGGGATCAGGTGGTGCCGATGGCTCGTGCCGCTGTTGCTGCCGGCGCCAATGGATTGATCATCGAAGTGCATCACGATCCCGATCACGCCTTGTCCGATGGCTTTCAATCGCTTTACCCGTCTCAGTTTCAGCGTATGATGGAAGAGATTAAAACCATTGCCTGGGCAATAGGCAAAACTATTTGACGGAAAGGTCGGGAATGAACACGGATAACACTTTTGACCATATTGTCATCGTCGGTGTCGGGTTGATTGGTGGATCTCTGGGACTGGCCTTGAAGCGCAAGGGTTTTACCGGCGAAATTGTCGGTGTGGATGAATCCGATATTGTCGATGCCGCGTTGCGGCGCAAAGCGATCGACAAGGGTTATAAAAAAGTCGAGCTCGGCAAAGCAACCCGGGAGGCGGATCTCATTTTTCTCTGCACACCAATTGCCGAAACGCTGCGCTTGTTGACCAAAATCGGCAAAGAGGTGCGATCAGGTGTTCTGATAACCGATGTCGGCAGCACGAAACGACAAATCGTCGAAACAGCGAAAATTCATCTGCCTGCCGACATTGATTTTATCGGTGGGCACCCCATGGCAGGATCCGAGTTCAGCGGTGTGGATGCAGCCGATCCGTTTCTTTTCGAAAATACGACCTATGTGCTCACGCCCAGCCGGCCGACTCATTTCCAGGTGCGCCGGGCTTTCGGTGAGTTGCTCGAAAGGATCGGTGCAAAGGTCTTGCTCCTGCCTCCCGAATTGCACGATGAAATCGCCGCCGCCGTCAGCCATTTACCTCAGATGCTGGCGGTTTCGCTCATGCATCTGGTCGCCAACCGCCAAGATGAAAGTCCATATTTTTTAAAGATGGCGGCAGGCGGCTTTCGAGATATGACGCGCATCGCTTCAAGTCCTTATGGTATTTGGGAGGATATTCTGGCATCCAACAGCGATATGATCGGCCGCTACATCGATGATTATATCGAAGAATTGCAAAAACTCAAAGTGCATCTGCGAGACCGGTCTCTTGCAGACTATTTCGACAAGGCAGCCAAAAACCGGCTCTCAATTCCCAAGGATACCAAAGGATTTCTCAAACCCCATTACGATTTATTGGTTTCTGTTGAGGATAAACCCGGTGTGATCGCCGGTATCTCTATCGAACTTTCGCAAAAAGCGATCAACATCAAGGACATCGAAGTCTTAAAAATCCGCGAAAACGAAGGAGGCACGCTGAGGCTCGCATTTGCTTCCCGGGAAGATCGCGATCGCGCCAGGGACGTCTTGACTGAATGCGGTTTTGATGTCAGAAAGAGAGAGTGAATATGGCAACTCGAATGATTCAACCAGCCAAATCGATACAGGGAACCATTGTGGTTCCGGGCGATAAATCGATCTCCCATCGTGCCTTGATTCTTTCAAGTATTGCAGACGGAGATTCGGTCATTTTCGGACTGTCCCGGGCTGCCGATATCAACAGCACTCTCCACTGCCTCGAGGGTGTCGGAATCCAAATCGACAAACAACCGGACCAGACAATCGTTCATGGAAAGGGAAAATTCGGTTACCGCGTTCCAACCGATATCCTCAACTGCGGTAATTCGGGTACGACCATGCGTCTGATGGCTGGCGTCCTGGCCGCGCAATCTTTTGATGCTGTGTTGGATGGCGACGAATCTCTGCGTCGACGGCCGATGCGCCGCATTATCGATCCATTGGAGCAGATGGGCGTCACCATTGAAAGCCGCGACTATAAGGCCCCGTTGAAAATTCGCGGTGCCAGCGGTCATTTGCGCACCATCGACTATGCCACCGGAATTGCCAGCGCTCAGGTTAAGTCCTGTATCATTCTCGCCGGTTTGTATGCCAGCGGCATCACTCGGGTAACCGAACGATCGCCATCCCGAGACCACACCGAACGTATGCTGCTCGAATTCGGTGTCGAGGCCCAGTTCTCTATGGGAGGCGCCGGCGTTCGCGGTCCAGCGGAATTGCGGCCTTGTACGTTGGATATTCCGCAGGATATTTCAGCGGCAGCCTTTTTCCTCGTCGCCGCTCTCTTGTTGCAAGAATCCAAAGTGGAATTTACCAATATCGGCATCAATCCCTCGCGTGTTGGAATACTGGATGCTCTGGCGGCGATGGGGGCGAATGTTCACAAGAGCGATGTGACGGAACTCAACAGCGAACCGCGGGCGCATCTGACCGCAGGGTATCGGAAACTGAAAGCTACCACCCTGGCGGGATCATTGATTCCCAAAATTATCGACGAGTTGCCTATCCTGGCCGTTGCCGCCACCCAGACAGAAGGTGTGACAACCATCCGTGATGCTGAAGAACTGCGCATCAAGGAATGCGATCGCTTGAAGGCAATGTGCAGCAATTTGAAAAAAATGGGCGCCGATATTCGCGAAACCAAAGACGGCTGTGTTATCAAAGGTCCAACACCCTTGAAAGGTACAGTCATCGATAGTCACGGAGACCACCGCATCGCCATGTCATTCGCCGTTGCCGGGCTCATCGCCGAAGGCGAGACGGTCATTCAAGACAGCGAATGCGTTGAGGTCTCTTTTCCCGGATTTTTCGAAATTTTGGAGCAGAGTGTTCAGCGTTGATGCAAAAACCCGTCTTTTTGCTCTTTTCGGCGATCCGGTAGCTCACAGTTTGTCGCCGGTTATGCAAAATTGGTTCATGCAACGTTTTGGGGTCAATGGCGTCTATGTGGCCTTTCAGGTTCCGGCGAGTCGTTTGTGCCAGGCGATGGCCACCATCCCCGCCCTGGGATTCGGCGGGGTCAATCTCACCATTCCTCACAAGGAAGCCGCCCTGCAATGGATTGATATGCAGGATGAGCAGGTGGAAATCCTGCAGGCCGCGAACACTCTACGGCCTGTCGATGGGGAGATTCACGCTGCCGTTACCGATCCCGAGGGTTTTATTCTCTCACTTGGTGAAAAACGGGATCGCTTTCGTCATGCTTCGGTTGTGATGATCGGAGCGGGCGGTTCTGCGCGATCAATCGCCTATGCTCTATGCGCTCTCGGGGTATCGCGACTGGCGATTATGAACCGAACAATCGAACGCGCTGAATCTCTGGCGCGCTATACGCGCGAGCGGTTAAACTTGTCACAAACCATCGCGCTGCAGCCGGCGGATTTTACCGACGCTCTGGCCAGTGCGGACATAATCATCAACACCACTTCTGTGGGCATGCATCCGTTTACCTCCGAAACGCTGGTAGCCGATCCCCGCGTGTTTCGCAGCGGTCAGTTCGTCTATGATTTGATCTACAATCCCGCTATTACCCGCCTTTTGCACGACGCCAGGCGAGAGGGCGCCGAGATACAAAATGGATTGGATATGCTGATTTTTCAGGGTTTGCTTTCTCTGAACATCTGGCAACAGGAAAAATATGAGTTGAATCCGGCTGATCTCAAAACGGTCCGTCGTCTTTTGAAAAACCGATTGGGAACGAATGAATAGATTCCGATTTTTAACCGCAGGCGAATCGCACGGCCAGGCTTTGACTGCAATCATTGAAGGCATTCCGGCCGGCTTAGAGCTTTCGGAAAGCGATATCGCAGCCGAATTGCGGCGCCGACAGCGGGGATATGGCCGCGGTGGGCGTATGAAGATCGAAAAAGATCGCGCCACCATTCTTTCCGGTGTGCGCTATGGAAAAACTCTGGCGAGTCCGATCGCCTTGCTGATCGAAAACCGCGACTGGCTGAACTGGGTGAACAAAATGTCGGTGGAACCGGTCGCAGAAGCAGTGGAAAAGCTGCAGATGCCGCGTCCCGGTCATGCTGATTTTGCCGGTATGATCAAGTATCGGCACGACGATCTGCGCAACATTCTCGAGCGCTCCTCTGCACGCGAAACCGCCGTACGTGTTGCCGTTGGAGCTGTCGCTCGCCGATTTCTGAGTGAATTCGGCATTCATATCTATGGGCATGTCACCCGCATCGGCGGAATTGATTCCTCGCGCTCGGCGCTTTCCCTCCTGAGCGGTCCAGCTGATCAAAAATTCGAACGGCTGCAAAACTGGCGGCGATTGATGGACAGTGTTGAAGCGTGTCCGGTTGCTTGTGCGGATCCTGTTGCGGCCCAACAAATGGTCAGCGCCATCGATGAAGCGCAAATTCGAGGCGATTCGCTTGGCGGAGCCTTTGAAATCGTCGCTTTAAATGTGCCCGTGGGGTTGGGAAGCCATGTTCACTGGGATCGCCGTCTGGACGGACTGATTGGCTGGGCCATGCTCAGTATCAATGCCATGAAAGGGGTCGAGATCGGGATCGGCGACCAGGTCTCTCAGCTCCCTGGCAGCCGAGTTCACGATGAGATCTTTTACAACAAAACCAACGGATACCACCGACTGTCCAATCATGCCGGCGGTATCGAGGGCGGCATGAGCAATGGTGAACCCATAATCGTTCGTGTCATCATGAAACCGCTTCCCACCCTGGCCAGTCCGCTCCAATCGGTTGATGCGGTCACACTGGAACCCAAATCCGCTTTTCGGGAAAGATCGGATGTCTGCGCGGTTCCCGCTGCTGTTGTCGTAGCCGAGGCCATGCTAGCGATAACCCTGGCCGACTCGTTGATGGAAAAATTGGGAGGCGATTCAATCGCAGAGATGCAAGAACGCTTCAAGGAATTGCCCCATGTACCCCTGGGATGGTAGAAACGTCTATTTTGCCGGCTTTATGGCGACCGGGAAAACTAAAGTTGGCAAAGCTTTTGCCGATTTTCTCGGGCGTCCTTTTATCGATACCGATAAACTGATAGAAGCCAAAGCTGGTATGAGCATTGCCGAGCTGTTCGATCAAGACGGGGAAGCCCGGTTCCGCCGAATTGAAAAACAAATTGTGCATCATGTCGCCGGACTAGAAGAAGTGGTTGTGGCGCTGGGCGGTGGAGCTGTTATCGATACGGACAACTGGATCGCATTGCAGAAAAGCGGTGTCATCATCGTTCTCTATGCTTCGGTGGATGTTTTGTTTCGGCGATTGATGAGAAATAAAAGTCGACCTCTGGTCGCCGATCACACACCCGAATCGCTTCGCGCGCGCATTGAGGAACTGCTGGCGGAACGACAACCTTTTTATGACCGGGCACCCTACCGGTTCGAAAGCCGCGACGAAAAAAGCGCTGTGCAAACCGCACAGGATATTTTCGTGACACTTGGAGATGAAATGTGAAAACGCTCTGGGTCGAGGTCGAAAATAGCCGCTATTCGATCGAAATCGAATGCGGCCTTTTGAACTTGATTCCCGATCGCTTGCGCCAGTACGGTATGTCGGATGAATGGGTGATCGTTACCGATGAAAATGTAAAGCGCCTGTACGGCCTCGATCTCCTCAATCGACTACAATCGAAAGGTTTTCGGGCCAGATTGTTCGAGGTACCTGCAGGAGAGGATTCAAAATCACTTGCTCAGACGGAGCGTCTGTACACGCAATTGATCGAGAACCGGACCACACGCCAGGCAGTGGTGGTGGCGTTGGGAGGCGGGGTG
>JAFGJN010000136.1 GCA_016929055.1 Candidatus Zhuqueibacterota bacterium | reverse complement strand
TTCTGCATATCGATCTGTACCGCCACCAGGGTAACATATCGTTCCGGATCGAGATCGGCAACCAATTCGCGGTTTAACCGGGTGAGCAGAGTGCCGGGATCCAGCTCGGTTTGGGCCAGGGCGCGCAAAAAAGCCCGGGTTGCCGTCATGATCAACGCCGGGCCGATGCCGTGACCGCTCACATCGCCCATGACGATTAAAAATTTGTTTTCGGGTTGAGGAATAACATCAAAATAGTCGCCACTGGTCTCCACGGCCGAACGCGTATCTCCGGCGATATCAAAGCCGGAAATAGAAGGCGTGGTACGGATCAAACGCTGCTGCACCTCGCGCGCGATTTGCATCTGCAGTTCCTGCTCCTGGCGTTTTCGTGTTTCGGAAATATCCTTGAGCACACAGATGAAATGATCGATTTCATCGGATTCATCGCGCATAGGTGTGATCGACTCGGCGCACCAGTAAAGATCGCCATTTTTCTTGCGGTTGATGATCAATCCCTGATAAGATTCCCCTCTGAGCACATGGCTCCATAAATCGCGATAGAATTCGGAATCGTGTTTACCCGATTTGAGGATGCGAAGAGTCTGTCCTATCGCCTCCTCGCGGCTATAGCCTGTGGTCGACTCGAAAGCTGGATTGACATAATCGATTATACCCGCGCGGTCGGTGATAACCACGCTGTCGGCAGTTTGTTCGACCGCACTGGAAAGCCGGCGGATTTCACGCTCGTTGCGACGTTGTTCGGTCAGATCATCGAGATGCACCAGAATTAGATCCGGTGGGGCATAGATATAGGAGACGGAAAGAATTTTTTCTTCGTCCGAGCTGAGCAGGCGGTAGGGCATTTCACGTTTCAGTGTTGTTTTTTCCCTGAAACAGCGATCGAAATCGCTTTGGATGACTTTGTTTCCGGCATAAACGGTTTTGGCCGAGGATCCGAGGAGATTTTTGATCCGTCCTTGAGTGAATTCAACCGCGGCATCGTTAGAGTCGATCAGGATAAAATCATCGGCTTTTTTTTGCCAGATGACGGTCGGATTGGGAAAGCCCCGAAATAGTGCCGTCAGACGGCTCTCTGTCTGCTGGCGCTGAGCCTCAGCGACAATCGTTGCCGTAATGTCGCGAAAGACCACTGTGCCGCCGCTGATGCGATTTTCCTCATCCCGAATGGGGCTGCCGCTGGCCTGGATGATGATTCCCTCCGGACGCAAACGATTGCGGATAAAAATGGGTTCATCGTGAACGGTTTCCCCGTCAAGCGCGCGGGCCAGGGGCAGTTTTTCCGCCGGGTAGGGGGTTCGGCGGTCGAGATGAAAACACCCATAGGTTTTCGTCCATTCAGATAGATTAATATCGCGCGATCCGATTCCGAGAATATCTCGGGCGGCTCGATTGAAAAAGATAAACCTGCCCGTTACATCAGCGACGATCACACCTTCCGCCAGACCGGCGAGGATGGATTTCATCTGATCGTTTTCCCGTTGCAGATCGTAACCCGATTGCCCCTGTTCGATGGTTGGCTTGTGTAAAACTGGTTTGTTTTTCATAAACCTATATAACACTGATAAGTTTCAGCGCATTCCCGGATCGACAAAAAAAGTCAAGCAATCGTTTGTCAATTTATCACCTTTCGATCAGAGAGTGACAGAACCCTGTTCAAAGGAAAGCACCCAACCTGGATCAGAAAAATGTTTTTCTTTATTTCGGATTTTCATACCTTTCACCGACGGCAGGTTAAAAACAGACTATAGTCGGGAGCGTCTGTGGACGGGCAATTGATTCTCAACATGATTGTTAAAGCGGTGGGGGGTGTGGGCATCTTTTTGCTGGGCATGCGCTACATGTCGGACGGCATACAGGCGATTGCTGGCGACCAACTGCGACAGATGATCAACCGTGTGACTGACAACCGACTCATCGCCACGGGGATCGGTGCCGGCATCACCGCACTGATTCAATCCAGCTCGGTTACCACAGTTATGGTCGTGGGTATGGTCAACGCCGGTGTCATGACGCTACGCCAGAGCATCGGCGTTATTCTCGGCGCCGACATCGGCACAACGATCACCGCCTGGATCATCAGCCTCAAAATCGCCGACTATGGGTTGCCATTGCTGGGTCTTTCGGCGCTGGTTTATCTTTTTGTTCGAGTCGATCGGGCACGGTTTACTTCCTTGTTTACACTCGGGCTGGGCATGATATTTTTCGGGCTGGAAATCATGAAATCCGGTTTTTATCCCCTGCGCGAAAACCAGGACTTTATTCTGCTTCTCGCGCGTTTTTCGCCGGAAACCTTTGCCGGATTGCTGCAGTGCGTGCTGGTCGGTGCGTTTGTAACTGCGGTCATTCAGTCGTCTTCCGCTACGGTTGCCATTACCATCACTCTAGCCCAAACCGAAATGATCACCTATGATACGGCCGTCGCCTTGGTTCTCGGCGAAAATATCGGAACCACGATTACTGCCTATCTCGCTTCACTCGGAGCTACCACCTGGGCCCGGCGAGCAGCTTATGCCCATATTACCATCAAAGTTCTGGGTGTTCTCTGCATGCTGCCCCTGTTTACCGGCTATATCGCCTTGCTCAAGCTGGTGTTGCCGGAAGCGATGCCGATCGCCGGTCGCATCGCTTTCGCTCATAGCGCATTCAATATTTTGCTGGTCTCTATTTTTATCTGGATGGTCAAACCTCTTTCCGAGTTTTTGATGCATCTGGTGCCGGAACGGCATAAAGTCGAC
>JAFGJN010000135.1 GCA_016929055.1 Candidatus Zhuqueibacterota bacterium | reverse complement strand
GGCCAGTTCGTCTTTGGCCTCGGGCATCATCTTTACCATTCCGGCGCTTTTTCTCTGGGGATTCGATCCCTCGCTGCTGCAGATCGGCGTGCTCGCCATGCTCGGCGGCGTGCTCGGCGTGGTGTTCATGATCCCATTGCGCCGCTTTCTCATCGTCAAGGAACACGGCACCCTGCCCTATCCCGAAGGCACGGCTGCAGCGCAGGTGCTCATGGCTGCAGACGAAGGCGGATCGCGAGCGCAAAACGTCTTTCTCGGCTTGGGCGTCGGTGCAGTCTATAAATTTTTTACCGGATTTCTTCACCTCTGGCCCGAAACGCTGGCCCTTAAATTGCCGGTGCCGCGCAAAGCAGAGATCGGTCTCGAAGCGGGACCGGCGTTGCTCGGTGTCGGCTATATCCTCGGCTACCGCATCGCCGCCATCATGGTTGCCGGTGGATTGCTCTCCTGGATCGGCATCATTCCGCTGATCGAACTGTTCGGCAGCGGCCTGAATCAGCCGATGTTCCCGGAAAGCGAGATGCTGATCCGCGACATGACAGCACACCAGATCTGGACCCGCTATATCCGCTACATCGGCGCCGGCGCAGTGGCCTTTGCCGGCATCATCACCGTGGTCAAATCCGTTCCCACCATGTTCAGTTCGCTCAAAATCGGCCTGGGCGAATTGCGCCGCAAGAACAGCGCAGACCTGGCGAAACCCATCCGCACCGACCACGACCTGCCCATGGGCGTCGTCGCCGTGGGCGCGCTGATCGTCATGCTGGTGGTCATTCTCACCCCGCATGTTCTCGGCATCGGATCGAGCTTTGTCGTGCGTCTCATCGGCGCCCTCTGCATCGCTGTTTTTGCCTTTATGTTTGTGACGGTTTCGTCGCGCATCGTCGGTCTGGTCGGCGTTTCCTCCAATCCGACTTCCGGCATGACCATCGTCACCCTGCTCGGTACCAGCCTGATTTTTTACGCCCTCGGCTGGACCGACGATTTCGGCAAGGCTGCGGCCCTTACTGTGGGCACGGTGGTCTGCGTCGCCTCCTCCATCGCCGGCGATATTTCCCAGGACCTCAAATCCGGCTATATTATCGGCGCCACACCGCGCAAACAGCAGCTGGCGGAGATCATCGGCGCCACCACATCGGCTTTCTTTATCGCCGCTGCCGTGTGGCTGCTCGGCCGCGCCTTTACATTCGGATCGGTCGAACTGCCGGCCCCGCAGGCGACCTTGATGAAAACCGTGATCGAAGGCGTGCTGCAGGCCGACCTGCCCTGGGGGCTGGTGCTGACAGGCGCCGCCCTGGCCGGCACTTCGGAATTGCTCGGCATCCCCTCGCTGCCCTTTGCCGTCGGCATCTATCTGCCCCTCTCCACCATGACCCCGGTTTTCGTCGGCGGCACCATCCGCTATTTTATCGAAAAAAGCGCCCGACAGGATGTCGAGATGGTGGCGAAACGCAAGGAACAGGGCATTCTTCTTGGATCCGGATTGATCGCAGGCGAAGGTATTATCGGTGTGCTGATCGCGGCCTATGCATTCTTTGCCGGCCGCCCTCAAGGGCTGGGCCTGCACTGGGGCGAGATCAGCGGCCAGCTTGTGTCTCTGACGATTTTTGCCCTGCTCGCCTGGTTTCTTGTGCGCAAAACGCAGGTCAAATAAAAGGGCGGTGTAAACGATGAAAAAAATTGTCTTAAAAACAATAAAAAGACAACGAATCCTTTGGCTCTGCCGCAGCGTTCGACTGGGTTGTGCAGCTGCGCTTGTATGCCTGTTGAACTCGAGCTCGTTTTCCAAGCCGGTCGATCAGTGGGGCCGTCTGAACAAGATGGTCGAGCAAGAGATGAAGGATTATTCCGATCAAGCAGAAACAAAGCGCCCTCCCTACAAACTGTACGCCGGCAATTATGCCTGGCAGGAACGGCACAACCTCAATGCACTGCTCGATATGTACGAGATATCCGGGCAAATCCATTTTCTCGATCAGGCTAAAAAACGAATCTCCAATATGTTCGCCAATCTCGACACCAATCGTGAACCTGGAATTGTTTCCTATGTCGCCGGAGCCAACAGCAGGTGGAAAACTGCCGGCATTCGGCCTGATCGCGCCTATCCCGTCTGGCAGAGCTTTCATTCTTTTACTGCCGGCGACTCGATTCAGGGACACCTGATCACAGCTTACATTTTGACGCCGATGGCCCGCTATTGCCACTTGTGTGACCACTATCCGGTCAATGATGCCCATCAAAAGTACGCCCGCGGCATTACCGACTCGATCCTGACGATCATCAATCATCTCGATTCCTGGGCTTTACAACGCGATCGTTCCCGTTTTTACTATATCGACTATCCGGGCGCAGCCGTCACGGCCTGGAACTATATGGCTCAGGCCGCCCTGGTGCATTTTTACCTCGGCCAGAGCTCGCACCTCACAGCCGAAAAACGCCACCACCACCGCCAAATCGCTCGATCGCTGGCGCAGGATTTCAAGTCCCAACTCGAGATCAAAGATGGCGCTTACATCTGGCGCTACTATCCGCAAGAGCGGCCGTTCCGCTCGGATCCGAACGAACAATTCTGGATAGAGGACGTCAGCCACGCTTCTGCAGAAATCGAGATGGTCCATACATTTTATCGATACGGTCAAGTCTTTACAGATGAGGATATCACTCTTTTTCTCAACACCCTGGAAAAAAATCTGATCAATGCGGATGGAAGCGTCAATGCCTATGTCGACGGTTTTGCGGGCTATGTCGATGCCAAACGCCCCCCTTTTGAATGGCGCAAATATCCGCCCGATTTCAACCAGATCCGTTCAGCTTTGGCAGAGTGGGGTGTGTTGATTGCGCTGAATCCTTTGGATTACCGACCAACACTGCTCGACTCTTTTTATCGAATCGCAGAAACAGAGACCAGTAAACGCTGGATCGGCCCGGCGGATATCCGTTTTCTTGCCAGTCTCTGCCGGATTCTGATGCCAAAGAATCTCGCTCTGCTGCAAGATGCCCAAAAGCACCTTGATCCGCCCGGCTGGACTTCCTCCGGCCTTTCTGCATCACAGACCGGACGGTTTAATGATCGATCCTGCCTGATGATCGAGAAAACAACGCAAGATCAGGTTGGCGAATTGGGTCAATGGTTTCCGGTTTTGCCCAATCAGACCTACCAAATGACAGCCCAAATCTTTGTCGAGCCTGATTCATCCTCAAAAGCCACCGATGTCCAGATCGGGGTTTATGCTCCGGGGAGCGCCGATGCGATTGCCTCGCGATCCGCACGACGAGCCGGACGATGGAATCGAGTGCGATTCAGATTTGTCGCGGATTGTGAAACCCGGGAAGCGTCTGTAAAATTTATGGCCAACCGCGACTTTGCCGGACGAGCCTACATCAGCAATTTGCAATTTTTTGTCATCCCCCAAAGCGTTGATCTGCCCGAGAGACTGGAATAACGAGGGAATCGATGAAAAAAAACATATTGTGGATGCTTTCTCTAATCCTGATCTTATCCTCTTGCCAGAGAGATTTTTCCACAAACGAAAAGCTGGCCTGGAATACGAACTATTTCTATCGCGACTATCCGTTTATCGAGCTGAGCTATAACGATCGACCCTACAGTTGGTGGGTGCCCGCACCATTCGACGACTATGATACCGACGAAAACGGTGTCATTGTTTTTCCCTACAAGAACCAGCAATATTATCATCCCGTGCAAATCGCCCAAAAGATTTTGCATTTTCTCGCCAGCTACCATCGTACCGGCGATCAACGCTATATTGAGGAAAGCGAAAAATTCGCCCAGGCGGCGCTCGACAGAGCTGTCCGCTTCAAAGACGCCCTCTATTTCCCTTACCCTTTTGACTGGCCCTTTGGCGGCAGCGATCTGGTTCTGCGAGCACCCTGGGTGTCCGGCATGGCGCAGGGACAAATGCTCTCGGCCTTTGTCAATCTCTATCGCGACACGCAAGAAGAAAGCTATATCCAAATCAGCCATGAAATTTTCGCCAGCTATTACCAGTTTGAACGCGATCAGCTCTTTTGGGTCGCGTTTGTCGATGACAACGGCTACTATTGGATGGAAGAATACCCGGCAAACGAACCCAATCATGTTTTGAATGGCTTTATTTTTGCGCTTTTTGGGCTCTATGAATATCATCTGCTGAATGGCGATGAACACTCGAGAGAATTGTTCAACGCCGGATTGACCACACTTGAAGATCACTTGTATCTCTATCGTGTGCCCGG
>JAFGJN010000134.1 GCA_016929055.1 Candidatus Zhuqueibacterota bacterium | reverse complement strand
TTGAAGGGATTGGGATAGGCGGGATAGAGAACGAAATCCCGCACCCCGCTTTGAATTTCGGGGGCAATGCCGGTGGTCATTTCCGGCGCTTCCAGTTTGACATCGGTATAGATGCGGAATTCGCCGGGATTGAGGAGAATGACCGTCTGGCTAAAGTCGGCCTGCAAGGTATCCCCGGAGAAATAGTCGTACCAGGCGCCGCTGTGCTGAAAATTAGCATTGATATAGGCCGGAATGACATCGAAATTGCCGAGGACAACGGCATTCATCTCTGAATGGGTCAGGGCCAGGCGTTTGACCGGGGAAGCGGCAGACAGGTAAAAGTCGCTGGTTTGAAATGTCGACTGTGTGCGGCGCAGCTTGATCAGAGCGGCATAGGTTTCAAAAAGCGCCTTGCGGTGGTCGTCCTGGAGATAATCCCAGCGAATCGGTTTGCGCCCGAGCCGGCCGTTGGTGTTGATCGAATAATCGTATCCCATTTCCCCGAACTGCCAGATCATCTTGGGGCCGGGAATGGTGAAGAAAAATGCAGCCGCCAGTTTCTGGCGTGCCAGGGCAGTTTCCAGCTCTTTGATGTTGTAATCGCCGCTGCTGTTGCCGTATAGCAGGTTTTTGACCATCAGGCGCTCTTCGTCGTGGCTCTCCATATAGCCCACCAGCGCCGGTTTGGACCAGTTTCGCGTCTGATACGAAACGCCCGAGAAATCGGATTTGCTGTTGTCGTGGTAGCCCATGGTGGCTTCGTTATAGGCATAGTTCATATTGCCCCAAACCAGCATACCGTAATCCGCCAGCTCGCGCTCCTCGCGATTTTCACAAAAATGTTCGAGGATCACATAAGCGGTGGAATCGGCAGCCCAAACCCTGTCGGCGATTCGTTTGAGTATGGCGATACGCGCTGGGTCATAGGCATAGCCGTCACCCGGCGTGTTGGTCATGCCTTTGCTGAAATCGAGACGGAATCCATCGATGCGGTATTCTGTGAGCCAGTGTTCCAGCACTCGATCGACAAAGTCGCGGGTGTGCCGACTGGTATGATTAAAGTCGTAGCCCCAGGAAAAGACCGGATTCGGCGATCGCGCATTGAACCAGGGATTGCGGGCCATGTCGTCGACATAGAGCTGCACCAGCGGACACTGGCCGTAGGCGTGATTGAGGACGATGTCCTGAATCACGGCGATTCCATGGGCGTGGGCGGTATCGATCAGGTGTTTCAGATCCTCGCCCCGGCCATAATATTTGTCCGGCGCCAGGTAGAACGAGGGATTGTATCCCCAGCTGTCGTTGCCCTCGAATTCGTTTAAGGGCATAAGTTCGATAGCATTGACCCCCAGGCGGCTGAGGTAGCCGAGGGTATCGGTCAGAGTGCGAAAAGAAGGGCTGGAGAGAAAATCCCGCACCAGCAGTTCATAGATCACCAGTTCTGCGGGATCCGGCTTTTGCCAGTCCTTGTTCTGCCAGGCGTATTTTTGCAGTTGTGGTGCAAAGGCGGAGACGATTCCTACGGTTTTGCCGGCCGGGTAGGGGGGAAGATTGGTAAAGATTTCCTCCGGAATCTGGCTGTCGTGGAACGGATCGAGCACGAGCTCGCTGTAGGGGTCGGCGATCGTCAGCAAACCATCGACGAGATATTGGTAGCGCAGAATCGATTCGGAAGGGGTTTCCGCGATCACCCAATAGCGCAGGCTGTCGGGTGTAAGAATCATTTGTTGTTCCGGTTCGGCTTCCCAGTCATTGAAATCGCCGATGAGATAGACAAATTTTTTGTACGGTGCCAGGAGGGAAAAGCCGAAGCGGTTGGTTCCGAGCCGGGTCAGCCCGTCCTGTAGCTCGGGCGGGCGTTCCTGGACGAGCTGGGGGCCGATGGAGGCGATATAAAAGCGCAGCGATTTTTCGCCGCCGCCGGCGTCGCGGGCTACAATGCGCACCACATGCTTGCCGGGGGTTGCGACAATCAAATCAAAAGCCAGCGTGTCGTGGTCGGTACAGGCGAGCCGCTCTTCGTCGATGTAAAGAAAGAGCGAATCGGCCTGCGAACCGGCGGCGCGGATCGCGACGGTGTCGCCCGGTTCGGCAAAAACCGGAATCGGCGAAGGGGCGAGCAGGGTGATGTTCATTCCCTGCTGATAGATCGGCAAAAAGATGTCCTTGCCACCGACATCCTTTCCCTCTTTTTTGCTGTCGGCGCTGCGGAAAACAAAGGCCAATTCGCGAATGGTTTCGCTTTCCGGAACCCCGTAATAGCTGCGGATGTGGAAGCGGATGCGCCACTTGTCGTTTCCCACGCTCTCCATGCGTGTATCCGGGGTGTTGACGCCCCATGAGGTTTTGACATAGCGCCAGGCGCTGGGAGAATCGCTCAGATTGGTGATCACTCCGGTATGGGCATAGACATCGGCAACCCCGACCAGTCCCGCCGTCCCTTGAGTGGCGTCGTAGATGATGGTGATCGTATCTTCGGCGGTGGGAAAGAGCGGTGTCCAGGTCAGGATTTGTCCCCAGCTCGCTGTTGCCAGCGAGCAGACCAGCAGAAGGCGGGTCTTGATCATGGCGGAATTCCCATCGGTTGAATCGGATTCGGTTTAAAGGAATTGCACGAAACGAAAAAAAAACCTATCTTTGCACTCTTGCGAGCAGTGCCCAAATTCGGTGCTGCGCAGCGAATTCAGAGCATTATGTGTGACTGCGCTTGAATCGTTTAGCGCAGGTTGGTCTCGATAGCGTTCCATTGTCTAAAATCGACCAACAAATCCGTACCAGAGTCAAACATCCGCCCCGATCGGAGGCATAGAAATGGCTTTTCCCACACGAAAAATCGCCCTGGCCGGGCTTGTCGGTGCTTTGTATGCCGCCGTCACGGTTCTGCTGGCGCCGTTGAGTTACGGGCCTATGCAGGTTCGCGTGGCCGAAGCGCTGGCGGTACTGCCTTTTGTCTTTCCGGAAACCGTCTGGGGACTCTATTTCGGCTGCATGGCGGCGAATATTTTCGGTGGATACGGTCCGATTGACATTTTTTTCGGCAGCCTATTGACCCTGGCCGCGGCTCTTTTGACCCGGGCCCTGGCGCGGAGTCGACGGCGTTCGGCGTTTTGGCTGGCGCCTTTGCCGCCGGTCTTGATCAATGCTCTGGGCGTCGCCTGGATTCTGCATCTGGCCGCCGATATGCCCTATGCGCCCACGGCCCTTTGGGTGGGAATCGGACAGACGATCAGTTGCTATGGCCTGGGTTTGCCGCTTTTGTCCCTTTTGTTGCGGCGCAAGAATACGCTCGCCGGGCGGTAACAGTACCCGGCACCCCCCGGCAAAATGCGGATCGCAGACGGCGATGACAGCGACCGGCTTGCGCCCAAGCATGGTTCCCAGCGCTTGTTTGGTGAGCGAGCGCGGCATGCGCTGATAGGGGACCGGATCTGTAGACGGCACGAGCTTGTCGACCACATCCTCGGATGCATCGGAAGCCAGCAAAACCAAATCCACTCGATCCTGTTTCAGCCGAGCGAACACCGCCTCGCGGCCGATGGCGAGCTTGTGGGCACGATTCGCCAGTCCGATCAAGCTCAGCAGTTTTTCTTCATTCGTCATTTGCTCTCCGATTCATCCCGCGCGTTATCGGCCTTCTCGAACCATTCGGCCAAGCCCTGCCAATCGATCTCAAGTGCATTCAGCGCTGAAAGCCGAAATGCATGCAGCAGTCGCCCCCCGTTCCTGCACTTTTGCCAGCAGCTGGCGTTGCGGCACAGATAGGCCCCCCGTCCCGGCAAATTTTGCCTCTCGTCTCTGCACAGCCGTCCATCCACCACCACCAGACGCACCAATTGGTGCTTGGGATGCCGGTTTCGACATCCGATACAGGTACGAATCGGGAGTGCCGGGTTTATCGATTTTTTGGATGCCGACATGGGTTTCCAAAGAAATATTTTTTAATGCAGTACTGCGCTTAGAGCCAAATCATTCATCAACACCGAAGCAAACGAAGGAAAAATAGTGCAAAAAAAATTTTATGGCCGAGTGTCCGGCAACCGGACCCTCTTGATTGTTCATCAATGATACAAGTTAGCGCTCGCATGTTTGAAAAACAAGAAAAAATACCGCCGTGCCGCACCAAAGCGATCAAATTCCGAGTGAGGCGGAAATGTCTCAGCTTGACCGTTATTTTGTTTATCGAGCAAAAATATGTTGCTTTTTAGGGACAGGCATATTATATTTCATTTGTTTCATTTTCATGCGCATTTGACTGTCCCGACATGAGATCGATCATTTTGGATCTTGAATTGCCAGGGGCGGCTTGATTTTCAATCGATTGAGCCTGGACAGAGATATTCGCAACTAAAGTTCGGCACCCATCATCAGGCGTTTACTCCCAAAAAAGGAAGGGATGAATGGGTCCGACATTTTTCACACCCCCTTTTCCTCAGTCATCCTGGGTCGACCTTTTTTGCACAAAGATCGTCGAACAACTGCCTTTTGGCTTGATCTGGCTGAACGACCGTGGAACGGTTGTTTGGGCGAATGATCATCAACGCGACTTTACCGGTCGCAGCGGCAAGGATCTGATCGGAGTTTCGGTTCTTCAGGATCCGGATCTGGTCGCCACCGGTCTGGCTGTATTTATCAATCTGATTTTTGAAACACCGACGGCCCAATTCAACAATGTGCCTGCCAAGCAGGTTCTATACGATTCGAATGGAAAAAAAGCCTATACGGTTCAATTTTATCCCATCATCAAGGATACCGCTCTGCAGGGCATCGTGATGCTTTTATTACCCCGGACAGGGGGCAAAGCGGGGAAAATATCGTCTCTCCAGTACGCCAAACTCCAGGCGCTTTTAACTTCCGTTCACCAGCCGGTTTTTTTTATCGATCAACGGTATCATCTGGGCCGATACAGCGACAGCCTGTTGCGGCTGGTCGGCAATGATCGCATCCGCAAGGGCCAGAGCTGCCATCAGGTTTTGTATAACCGCAAAGAGCGCTGTGAAAAGTGTCCGGCGGCAAAAGTGTTCGAGACTTGCAGCGCCATGCAGCAATTTCCGCGACCATTGGACGGCTCTGCCGACTATTACTGCGCTCTTGCAGCAGCGGTTTTGGACGATCGGGACGGTGTATCGCAGGTCTGCGTTTCTCTGGCCATGCAATCGGACAGAGAAACAGCTGGTGACCAAGAGATTCAGGAATTGACGTCTCTCAACCTCTTGTACCGGGATATGCTCGATGCCCTGCCGGGCATTGCTGTTGTTATAGACCCTGAACAGCAGATCATTACAGCGAATGCTGCATTTTATCGGGCTCAAGGCGGACACAAAACGCATGTGCTCGGCCACAACCTTTTTTCGTTTCAGCCTTATCGCGGCATGGGCCGGCTGCAGAATTCAATACGTCGGTGTCTGCAAAATCAGGAGAGAGCAAAAGAGATCATTCTCGAATCAAGCGAGGGTTTGCCGTTGTATCGCCACACGGTTGAAAGGCTGGGCAAATATGCGGATTTGCAGGTGATCCTCGTCTATTCGGAATCGATACAAACACTGGCCGGGCGTCTGAATCGCCGGGTTGCAATGGAGAGCGCACAGAAAATGGGATCTTTTATGGGCCGACTGGCTCATGATCTCAAGAATCCGCTATCGGTGATGATGGGTCAGATGGATATCCTGCGTATGTACGAGATCGGCAATTCGCTGGACAACGAAAAACTTTTTACGGAACTGGACGTCATCCATAAAAACGCCGTAAAAATGCAAAAGCTGATCGAGCGGATCGGATTACTTCAGAATCACGAGCCCGATGATTTGCAGACGATTCAGGTTTTTTCGCTGTTCGACAAAGTGGTCACTATGGCTCATATCCAGAGGCCCTATAAAGAAGTGCGGGTCGAGTGGTCGTCGGCACCGGAGATGCCGGATATGGTGGTGTGTGAAAATCGCATGGAAACCGCGTTATTGGAATTGTTGCGCAACGCTCTGGAAGCGGCCGGGCCTGCCGGTGAGGTCAAGTTGAACGCGGTCTATGAAACCGCAAAAGATCGGTTTATCATGCAACTGGTAAACAGTGGCACCACGGTTCCGGCAGATCAGATCGATCACATCCTGTTGCCGTTTGCCTCGACCAAAAAAGAGAACGGTGCCGGTTTGGGTCTGCCCATCGCTCACGCGATCATAATTGCCCATGGTGGCGATTTGCGGTTCAGCAGCAAGCCGGAGACCGGTACCGTCGTCACCATTGTGTTGCCGCGAAATCCGCAGGCGGAACAATCGCGTGCCGAAACAGGGAGCAAATGTGAAGAACCGAACCCACCGAATCGAACTGGATGATCGATTGCGCATCATTCATCTCAGCGGCCGGCTGACCGATGACCTGAATGTTTTTCGTCATCTCGAGCCGGACAAAGAATTGCGGTTCCAACCCAAATCCGCCTGTGAATTTGTGCGGCATGCGTGCCTTGTGGCTTTGGATGAGGGCCGCTGCAGTCAAAAAGAGTTGACGCTGCGGGTGGCGGAAAAGCGAATGGGCCGGATTATTTTGACGGTCACTCCCAGAGTAAACGAACGCCGAATAGCCGGTGTTGTCGTCGATGTTGAGGATATCAGTGACCGCCGTACCGCCAGTGAGCGCGATCAATTGAAGGACAAGATGGCCAATCTGGGTGTTTTGGCGGCCAATCTGGCGCATGAGCTCAACAATCCTCTCGCCGCAATTTTGAACCGGGTCGGCAGTCTGGTGCTGCAAACAGCTTCCGATCCTGCCGTCACACCGTTGCGCGAAGAATTGCGTTCGATCCAGGATCAGCTCTATTCCATGTCTCTGATCACCAATGCTCTGGAATCTTTTAGCGGCGATTCGTCCAAAGGCTTCAAGTATATCAACGTCAATTCCGTGGTTGAAAAATCGATTGAACTGGCAAAATTGATTGCATCTCGATCGTCTATCGAATTTCGGCTGGATTTGAGAGATGATTTGCCTTATCTCCTCGGCAATGAAATTACATTGGAACAGGCCTTGATCAACATCCTGCGCAACGCGATCGAATCTCTACCCCATTCAGGTGGACTGATTCGAGTGAGCAGCAGCCGGGATCGAAAGCAGTCCGATTGTCTCAAACTGGTCATTCGCGACAACGGTTGCGGCATCGCGGCCGAAAACATCAATCAAATTTTCGAGCCTTTTTTCAAAACCAAAGGTGCGAACCATTTCGGCCTCGGGCTGACGGTGAGTTACGGAATTGTTTTGCAACACGGCGGAACTCTAGAGGTCGATAGCGAGGCAGGGAAAGGAACGGCAGTGACGATACTGCTGCCCATGGGAGAACCAAGAGGAAGGAAAGACCGCAATGGATTCGATGACACAAAGCAATAGTACCATCCTGGTTGTTGATGACGATAAGACCGTGTTGGACTCTGTGGTCAAGCTGCTGAAAGGCGCCAAATATCGGTGTTTGACCGCCACCAACAAAGATCAGGCTTTGGATCTGATCCGACGTGAACAACCACTTGTAGTATTGACCGACATGAAAATGGACGGCGCGACGGACGGACTTTTAATTCTGGAACAGGCCAAAAGCATCGATCCCAACATTGTGGTGCTTCTCTATACCGGTTATGGGACAGTGCCGAGTGCCGTTGAAGCTTTTAAAAAAGGGGCCTTTGATTTTATTCAAAAGTTCAGCACCCACCACGACTTGTTGGTTCCGGTGGAGAGGGCGATCAAATTTGCCCATATGCAGCGGGAAAACGCCTATCTGCGCAGCAAACTGGAGCTGACAAACGATGGAGTCTTTTACGGCGCTATCGGAACCAGTCCGGCCATGCTCAAGCTTTTTGAAAAAGCCAAACGCATCGCTCAGAGCAACGCCACGGTGCTGATTGTCGGCGATACAGGAACCGGAAAAGAAATCATGGCGCAAGGTATCCACTATTACAGTCCACGCAGCAAAGAGTCGTTTATACCGGTTGCCGTTGGTGCTCTGCCCGAGACGATGCTGGAAGATGAGCTTTTTGGCCATGTCAAAGGATCATTTACCGGCGCCACGATCGACAAAGCCGGTTTATTTGAAGCGGCCGACAAAGGCACGATTTTTCTCGATGAAATCGGCGAAGTCAGCTTCGACATGCAGCACAAATTGTTGCGGGTCTTGCAGGAAAGGAGCGTTCGCCGCATCGGCAGCCTCAAAGAGCATGCAATTGATGTACGCATTCTCAGCGCCACCAACAAGGATCCGGAAGTGCTCGTGGCCGAAGGGAAAATGCGTGAGGATCTCTTTTTTCGCTTGAATGTGATCCAACTGCGTATCCCGCCGCTTCGTGAGCGAAAGGAAGATATACCCGCTTTGGTGCACCATTTTTTACGTCAGCACCGCGACACCGGAATCGTCGAGGTGGAAAAAGTCGATCCGAAGGTTCTGGTCGCGCTACAAGAATACGATTGGCCCGGCAATGTGCGCGAGCTACAGGGTTTGATCCTCAGCCTGATTGCGGAAGCCACCCAACCGGTGATACGCCTGGAAGATCTGCCGAAAAAATTTCGTCCTGGCCTGATGACTCATGTCTCGGTGGAAAATCAGGAAGAACTCGATTTTAAATCGGCCAAATCCAAAATCATCGAAGATTTCGAAAAAGAATATCTGGAGAATCTGTTGCTGGCCTGCAACGGCAATGTCACTCAGGTAGCGAACAAAGCCGGTCTGAATCGAAAAACGATCTATCGGTTGATGGAATCGCGCAATATCAATTTCGAAAAACGACGCCTGGTCGATTAAACGATGCTTTGCCCGCCGGCCAATTCCGCTGGCGGGCTCGACTTTACTCATTTCCCGCCACCGGTCACAATCCAATCCAGTTTTTTGTGGTCTGAAATATACGAGCAGTGGCTTTCAGGTCACAACCGCAAATAAAAAAAGGCAAAGCGCTAACCGAATCGATGAAAAAAATGACATAAAAACAATATAAACAAAACAAATAATAATGCGGGATTTTGCAAGTCTGGCATAATAGTTGTCTCTCGACCTGTGAAGCAACCATCGGCGAATCACGGACCCAAACGAGAAAGGTGCAACCCAAGTTATGCTCACGAAACGCGCAGCGAAGCGAAAACAAAAAGTGGTTCTGATTGCCTCAAACGATTCGGAGATCCGGTCCGCCATATCCTCCCGCTTCAGAGCAGAATTCTGTGATGTCCATTTCGCTTCCCGAGGGGTGGATGTCTTGTTGCAGTTGTTGGAACACGAGACAGATATTCTTGTTCTGGACCTGGATATGCATGGCAATGTCGGGGTTGATGTCTTGCCAGTCATTCGCAAAATCCGCCCCCGATTGCCGATAGTTGTGATTTCCGACGATTTTACCAGCTGCATTCGCAAAGTTGCAGCCGAGCAGGGGATGACTTTTCAGGTCTTTAAACCGCGAACCCAGGCCGAGATCGGAGCGCTTTTTACGGCGACCGAAAAAATCATGGACAAATGCGAATGGCTTCGCTCGGTAAACTGAATTGGCCCTTTCCCTCCTTCTGCCTTTTAAATGCAGCCAGTATGCGCCAAAAGCAGATGGCCCCCGTGTTATTAGGGCCTCTGCTTGGGGCGTCAGATCCTCCGGGAAACCGAATTTCTTTCGAAATTAAAAGCAAAACTCACCAACTCGAAGAAAGAAATGACCTTCTTCAACCCCATCGATGACCAGCAAGCCCACCGAGTGCTCCTTCTGGTGGCTATTCTCTGCGGTTTGGTTGTTTTGGCCAGCATCCCCTTGCCTCGGGACGACGGTCAGCTCATCGGTTCGGATGGTAAATTCTATTACGCCATTCTGCGCTCTTTTGTTTTTGACCGCGATTTCGATTATGCCAATGACTATGACCTTTTGCAAGTTGATACTATCGATTCTATCGGTATCACCGCGACAGGAAAACGCACCAATCCCTTTGCTGTCGGTGTGGCTTTGCTCTGGCTGCCGTTTTTTCTGGTAGCGCATTTGATTGCGATTCTGATCAGTTCTATAGGTATTCCAATTGCATTGGATGGCAGTGGTAACTTTTACCAGGCTTTTGTTTGCATCGGTACCGTTTTATACGCCAGCTGGGGTTTTCGTATGAGTTATGAACTGGCCAGACGCTGGTTTTCACCCACTGGCGTTTTCCCGGCTGTTTTGGGGCTGTGGCTGGCTTCTCCGGCTTTATATTATATGGTCGGACAACCTTCGATGTCTCATGCCCTGTCGATCTGGACCAACGCTCTGTTTCTCTGCCTTTGGCTTGGCGAGAGACACAAAGACGACACTCTGCGGCATAGCGTCTTGATGGGTGTGGCGGCCGGTCTGCTCACTCTGGTGCGGTGGCAGGACGGTATCTTTATCCTTTTTCCAGTGGCTGAAAAATTTTATCGCGCGCTTGTCGGAGATCGTACCTGGGGGTGGATGGTTCTGAACAACGTTGTCATGGGTTTAACCGCTGCGTTGGTCTTTGTGCCACAACTGCTCATGTGGCATGCGGTTTATGGTACGGCATTGACCATGCCGCAGGGCGGTGGATTCATGCACTGGTTCTCGCCGCATCCGCTGCAGACGCTTTTCTCCACTCGTCATGGACTCGTCATCTGGCACCCGATTTTCGCTTTTGCCCTGCTCGGTATCCCTCTTTTCTGGCGCCGCGATCGCCGGCTGGCGTTTTGGGTGCTGTTTGCCTTTTTGCTGCAGCTTTACATCAACAGTGCTGTTGAAAGATGGTGGGCGGATGAAGCCTTTGGCGGTCGCCGTTTTACCGGTTTGATTCCCGCCTTGATTTTAACTCTGAGCGCTTTTATTGATCGGCTCTTGCTTTTCGGT
>JAFGJN010000133.1 GCA_016929055.1 Candidatus Zhuqueibacterota bacterium | reverse complement strand
CGGTGCGACGGGCGCGACAGGTTTGCGCGGCGCGACGGGCGCAACGGGCCTCACGGGTCCGACCGGGGCAACCGGTGCAACGGGTCCGTTGGTTCATTACTGGATGAATGTCTCGGGCAGCGGTGTCAATACCACCGACATCATTCGCCGCGCCGGGACTGTTCAGGTGGGAACAGGCACAAACGCCTTTTTGCAGATCAGCTACAGCAGCACCACCGGCGATGGAACCATCTATAGCCGAAACACCACCGGTATACAGGACCTCATTCTTCGTGGCAAAGAAGTTATTATACAGTTGGAATAGTACAGTTTTTCTCGATGATCAACCCGGAAAAACCTCTGTTTTTCCGGGTTTTTTTGTCAGCGCTAGGGTGTCCGGTCGTGCGACAGGACATGGGCGATCGATGCTTTGGAGGCGAATAATGGGTTGGATTGTCTTGTGTCCGAACAAACAAGCCCGTATCGACTACGGCGGGCTTGTTTGTTAGCGCGATTACGACTCACCGGGTGTCTCCCCGCCTTTGGTCGATTTTGGTTTGGGCGTTCTTTTGCGCGGCGCACGGGCGCCGGGTGCGGTTGACTTTGCGGGTTTTGCTTGGGCGGATTGAGACTCTTTGGGGGATTTTACACGAGTCTCGGAAACTTGCTCCACTTTTTTCTCGGACACAGCGGTTGTTCTTGTTTTTGCTTTGGAGGGGATTTTTTCGAACCATTTGCGGCCGATCAGGATCAGTCCCAAAACGGTCAAACCGATACCGACAACCAACGACAGGATTCCACTGCTGCGCAGCCGCCGAACCGATTCGGCCGTCTGGTGCAGCGAGTCGGCTTGAGCGTCGAGTTCCGCTTCTCGTTCCTGCAAGGCAACCGCTTTGCGCTCGAGCTCGACTCGGCGGCGGTTCAGTTCCATCGCCAGACTGTCCAATTCTCCTTGCCAGGATTGGAGTCGGGTCTCCTGAGGATCGACCACAGCCTTTTGTTCGGTTTTGGATTGGGGGGGTGCCGAGGTTTCGTTTTCCTGCTGACAGGCCGATCCCGCGAACAGAAAAAGAACGGTCACCAAAAAAAGAATGGATTTCTTCATAAGCTCCCCGCTTTTTTAAATGATTGAACGATTTGAGTGGTTTTTAATTTCTTTGCCGATTGAACGGTGCAATTTTTTCAAGGTTCCGAAGCGGCTGGAGGTGCGGTCGTCGATAAATCTGTTCGATTCAAACGAATCTGCCGGATTTCTCCGACTCGTTCGGTTCGACCAACATCGTCGAAATAGGCGAGCAGGGCCAGGGCGTATTTGCGCGTCGTGCCGAGAGAGTCCCGGAATTCACTGACGCTGATTTCCTTCGACCCCGCTGCATGGTCGAGAAGAAGCTTTTCGGCTTTTTCCACCGCTTGTCTACTGAAAATCAATTGGCCTTCGGCTCGCACCACTCGACCCAACTCCTGTAATGCACCCACCAGCCGCACCATCGCTTCCACTGGTTGTCCCAACGCAGCAGCGATCTCTTTTTCGGATGGAGGCGAAAAAAGGGAATCGGCTAACAGCCGTTCAATATGCTGGGCCCATTCCTCTTCAGCTGCCGACAATCGGATGACATGTCTGGCGAGTTTGATGCCAGCCGTCCGAATTTCCACATCGCCTGTTTCAACGCATCGGTTCAAAAGGCTGTCAAAGACTCGGGAATTCATCTCGGGCGCTGTCTTTTTCTTGACTTCCGCTTTACTCATGCCGGGTCGCAGCGGCTCGCGGTGATGAAAAGCGTCGAGTTCGGTGACGATGCGCTGCTGCATTCGTTCGACATGGCGCTGGTGGTAATAGAGACTCTTGGCCCCTGAATCGAATTTGAGCACCTGTCCGTCGTTGATCAAAGAGTCGAGAACCGAGTGCAATAGGGTAGATGGAAAACCGGTCAGTTTCTGCAGGTGATCAAATCCGAGTTCGCGATCCTCGCTGCGCAGCAAAAACAATTCGCAGCTCTCCTGCGGTTCCGGGTCCATCAACGCTTCCAGGCGTTCGATCACTTCGGCCCGAAAGCGTTTGTGCCGGGGTGGATCGCCATCGAGGATCTGGCCGCCGCCTATGGTCGACATGGGCGAGTAGCGGCGGATGACAAAGGGTTCGCGGCGCATGGCCACGGCTGGCTCTTCCAGTATCAATTGCGCAAAAGCCTGCTGTCCGGGATCGATTTGATCGCAATCGAGCAGCTTGACACGGGCGAGGATTTCCCGCGTGCCGATGTGCAGGCGAACCCGGCTGCGGTTTTTGAGTGGTTTGCGCGACGATTTGAGCAGCACCAGCCTGGCATCGAAGCGGGTGGACGGAGAAAAGGTGCCGGGTGCAGCCAGGGTTTTTCCGCGTTCCACCTGGTCGAGCGCCAGGTTGATATTTAGCGCGGCGCGTTCGCCCACACCCACCTCTATCGCGGGTTTGCCGTGTGACTGTACGCCGCGCACTCGAACCGACAGGCGATCCGGCAACAGCTCCAGAGCATCGCCAGCCCGAGCTTTACCGGAAACAACCGAGCCGGTCACCACTGTACCGAAACCTTTGACGGTAAAGGCCCGGTCTACCGGCATCCAAAACAGCCCTCGATCCGGCCTCGGTTCGCTCTTTTGCCCGAGTTCCTGCAAGTAGCGGCGCAACGGTTCGATACCCTCGCCGGTCAAAGCCGAGAGGCGAAAGACCGGAGCTTGCTGTAAAAAAGTCTCGCGCACCGCTCCTCGCAGTTCTTCTTCCACCAGATCGACAAATTCCGGTTCCGCCAGATCGATCTTGTTGATCACCAGACAGCCGAGGCGTACATTTAAAAGTGACAGGATGTCCAGGTGTTCGCGGGTCTGTGGCATCATGCCATCGTCGGCTGCGACAACCATTATAGCGGCATCGACGGTGCTGACGCCGGCAACCATGTTTTTGATAAATCTTTCATGTCCGGGAACATCTATAAAAGCGATCCCCTCGTCGAGGAAAGCAAAGCCGAGGTCGATAGTCATACCGCGCTCTTTTTCCTCCCTCAGCCGATCTGGATCGGTGCCGGTGAGTGCTCGAACCAAGGTGGATTTGCCATGATCGATATGCCCGGCTGTGCCGATGATGAGATGCGCCACAAACAAACCCTTTCGATGATCAGAGATCACGATACTTTTCTTCTAACCTAATAAAAAATGAATCAAACGCAAAGGGTTTAATCGGACTTGTTCTCTGTTGTTCGAATTGAATCGAGAGTCTATAATGTTCGACGTTTTGGCCATGGAGCGCGGATGTGGAATAAATCACTGCTGCCCGAGCGAAAACCCGGACAGCCCCAACCAACCAATCAAATAATTCACAGGTGTCCCAACGCGGGACACCACTGAGAATAAATAAATAATGAAATGCCAATAAAAAAATGATATATTCAAACACTAGCGTCCGGTCGTTCGACCGGACACCAGTGATATTCAAGAGTCAAAAAGTCTTTGCGTTGTCGACTGATTGAATCCAAATAATAGGAAAGTGCAAAAATGAAAAAAAATTTTTCCGACAGCGAACATGCTCATTTGAATGAGCTTATCGCTCAAACTGAAAAGCGCACCGGGGCACAGATGGTTCTCGCATGTGTCGATCGTTGTGACAGCTATCCTGAACTGCCCTGGAAGGCCTTTGCCTTTGGTGCTGCTTTGTCCGGTTTTTTGTTTCTTTTTCTGCAACTCTTGTTTTCTTACCGAGCAGCCCCGGTTCTGTTGGCCATCATGGTCACCCTGGCCGGTGGTGCAGTTTTTGCCCTCCTGACGATACTGCTGCCCCAATTCGCCAGGTGGTTTTTATCCGCCCATCGCATTGAAAGCGAGGTGAAGCAATATGCACAAGCTCTTTTTTTGGAGCACGAACTGTTCGCCACCCGCAGTCGCAAAGGTATCCTGCTTTTGGTCACTCTTTTCGAGCGAAGGATTGAAATTCTCCCGGATCGGGGTCTGGGTCACCAATTAACGGATCAAAACCTGCGAGGTGTTCTCGATGAGATGATTCCTTTGCTCAAGCGAGCGAAAATTTACCTCGCCTTTGAGGTTGGTTTGGAACAACTGGGCGGGTTGATGGAACCCGCAGCAGCGGGTAGCGAAGAGAATGAACTGCCGGATCAAATCATCGAGGAGAAAGGCGCATGAAGAGAAGGCTTGTTTTGTTGTTGCTGCAGGGTTTGGTAACGATGGTTTTGGCCGAGATCGATATCCCCTATTTGACCGGCCGGGTCAACGACACGGCACAAATACTTTCTCCAGAGGTGATTCAATCCCTGAGTCAAAGCCTCAAAGAACACGAAAATCGGACTGGCAACCAGATTGCTGTCCTGACTATTCCGACGCTTGGCGATGAAAATATTGAAGATTATGCCGTCAAGGTTTTTGAAGAGTGGAAACTCGGACAAAAGGGCAAGGACAATGGTATTTTGATTGTTGTCGCTCCAAACGATCGCCGATTGCGTATCGAGGTAGGATATGGATTGGAAGGAACGCTTACCGATGCGACTGCAGGTCGGATCATCCGTTCGGCGATGACGCCAAGATTCAAAAGCGGTGACTATGAGGGAGGCATCATCGACGGCGCTCGAGCGCTTATCGATGTGTTGGAGGGAGGTGACGTGCCGGAGCCGGAACCGGAACCGGTATCCACTGAAGCCTTGTTTGACACGCCGAATATCCCCCTGATGGAACGCATTCTCATCGGCGCTTTCATTTTTGGTATTATTGGGGTGTTCACTGCTATTGGTGTGGTAACGCCCGGTGTCGGCTGGTTTCTCTATTTTTTTCTCATCCCTTTTTGGGCCACGTTTCCAATCATGGTCATCGGCACTCGAGGGGCGTTTGCCTGCCTTGTTGTCTATCTTGTTGTGTTTCCGATTTTAAAAGTGTTGTTGAAAAAAACAAATTGGTATCAAAAAGCGTACAAGGATCTGCGAACCAAAGGCAAGGCCTCTATCGGTGGTTTTACTCTGAGGTCCGGTGGTTCCAGTTCTTTTGGCCGCTCCGGATTTTCCAGCAGTTCCGGTTTTTCGGGAGGTGGTGGTTCTTCGGGCGGCGGGGGTGCTTCCGGAAGCTGGTGAAACCTCAATTCTGAGCCGCAAAAAAGCAGGGTTGTATTTCGCTGTGGATAGAATCCTGATTCGGTGCAAAGAGCAGGAGTCGAAAAAATCGTTCGCGCGGCAGTGTTGTGTCAGCTTTTTCTGGTATCTTTGCCCAAATTTACCTTTCTTGTCTGTTAGACGAATTTGGTGCAAAGCACTGAATTCGGGTTTTACCTGGAAATCCCGGCTACTGGCATTTTTTATTTAGATCATAACGCATTATCAATCAATTGGTTATATAGGGTTGTTCGGGCTGACGCCCGGACAATAGTGTTGACAAGCGATTCACTTGGAGGAAAAATGGACAAGCAATCCACACCGGTACTGACCTGGCGCTTTCCGCGTTTTTTTTGGATCGCCAACGGCGTCGAGTTATTCGAACGAGCGGCTTATTACGGCATGTTCATCGCTTTGACCCTCTATCTCACCCGCGAAGTTGGATTCAGCGATATCGAAACCGGTTGGATCTCGGCCTTTTTCGCCGCTTTGATCTACCTGGCGCCGACCTTTACCGGTGCGCTTGCTGACCGCATTGGGTTTCGCCGGGCACTGATCGCTGCTTTTACCCTGTTGACCGGCGGTTATTTTTTGCTCGGGCTGCTGCAAATCAAGGCGACCGCGATTTTGGCGCTTTTTCTCATTCTGCTGGGCGGATCTTTTGTCAAGCCGGTCATCACGGGTACGGTGGCAAAAGCCTCCGATGGTCTCAATCGCGCCCGCGCCTATTCGCTCTTTTATCAGGTGGTCAACATTGGTGCCTTTCTCGGCAAGACGGCGGCCAAACCGCTGCGCACCGAGCTGGGACTCAAATATATCAATTTCTATTCCGCCAGCATGGCATTGATCGCCTTGCTTCTGGTCCTGCTTTTTTACCGCAACGTGGATGCCGTGCAAAAGCGTACCAATTTGCGCGAAACCTGGCAGGGATTTCTCCAGGTGTTGTCGAATACCCGTTTTATGCTGCTGATTCTCATCACCGCCGGATTCTGGCTCATCCAGGGGCAGCTCTATGCCAGCATGCCCAAATACGCCCTGCGTATGATCGGCGAACACGCCGCACCGGAATGGCTGGCCAATATCAATCCTCTGATGGTGGTGCTTTTTGTCGTGCCGATCACCCACCTCGTGCGCAGGATCAGACCGGTGAGCTCTATCGCCATCGCTCTGCTGCTGATCCCGTTTTCGGCGCTGATGATCAGCGCCAGTCCACTGCTTGAAAGCATTTTCGGAACCGCGGTACCGATCGGTGCGATAGCACTGCATCCCATCACCCTCATGCTCGGTCTGGGAATTGCTCTGCAAGGCCTGGCCGAGTGTTTCCTGTCGCCCCGTTATCTTGAATTCGCTTCCAAACAAGCTCCGGACGGCAAGGAAGGTCTCTATATGGGGTTTTCCCATTTGAACATCTTTTTTGCCTGGCTGATCGGTTTTATTGCTTCCGGTTATCTCCTCAACGCTTTTTGTCCGGAACCCACTTTGCTGCCGCTGGCGGTGCAAAAGCAGTACCAGGCTGCTCTGGCGGGGCAGGCGCCCATGCCCGAGGTCTATGCCCATGCCCATTATATCTGGTACGTCTTTGCCGGCGTCGGCGTGCTGGCCTTTGCCAGCCTGTTCCTTTTTCGCTGGATTACCGATCGCATCGACCGGCGCAAGGCACAAGAGGAGGGTGATGCCGGTCAGCTATAAAGAGGAGCGCCCGATTTCGGCAGATATTTAGGATGTTAGCATCTGAGGACGAAAGTTGCAATAAACTGTTTCTAAATAGGTTGTCTCAGGATACGATTGTTTGTAGCGATCTTTTTTGCTTGTTTTTTTTTATACGCTTTCCTATACTTGAAGCGTCAACCGCCTATGGATAGGAGAACACATGAAGGCATTTTCCTTCTATACCGAAAAAGGAGAACCCCGAATCGGAATCGACACCGACAATGGGCGTTATGATTTCACACGTATCTGGGAGTTTTTCAAAGAGTTTAAGAATTTTCGCCATGCCCCGAGCCTGAATTTTCTTCAGGTGATGGTGGAGTTGGAGTATTTTGCTATCGACACCTTTGAGGAGGTGCTGCAAACGGTGCGCGATTTTCGTTCGTTGGACGATGTGCGCCTGCGCAAACCGGTGCGTTATGACGTGCCTATCAGCCGGCCGCAAAAGATCCTCTGCCTTGGCCGCAATTATCGCGCCCATGCAGAAGAGTGGGGGAGCCAAGTGCCGGATGAACCGATTGTCTTTAGCAAACTTGCTTCCAGCTTGTTGCCGCACGAGGGTGTGGTGCGCATACCCGACGGCATTGGCCGCGTCGATCACGAGCTCGAGCTGGCGGTAATCATTGGCAAGCAGACCTCGCGCGTTTCCGCTGCCAAAGCCATGGAATCGGTTGCCGGCTATACCATCGTCAACGATGTTACCGCCCGCGATTTGCAGCTGAGCGACATGAAAAAGCGCCATCCCTGGACGCTGAGCAAAGGATTCGATAGCTTTTGTCCCCTGGGGCCCTATCTGATCCCCGCCGAGTCGGTAGCCGATCCTCACGCTCTGCAAATGGAATTGCAGGTCAACGGCGAGTCTCGCCAGCGCGCCAATACCCGCGATATGGTGGTGCCCATCCCCGAGATTATCGCCTATATTTCCCGTCATATCACGCTGGTCCCTGGTGACATCATCTGCACCGGCACGCCGGAAGGAACGCTTCCGATTCGCCCCGGCGACACGATCGAAGCAACGATCGACGGCATGGGTGTTCTGCGCAATCCCGTGGCCGCTGCCTGAACCCCTTTCGTTGCACCCTACCTTTGGAGGAAACCATGCAGATCCACTGGTTCGATATCGCTGTGGTGCTGCTTTTTTTTGCAACGATTTTTTCGATCGCTGCTTATTATTCCCGTCGCGCCGGCAAAGATACCCAGGCTTTTTTTCTCTCGGGGCGCAATCTGCCCTGGTATCTGGCCGGAACGGCCATGGTCGCCACGACCTTTGCGGCTGATACACCTTTGGCGGTAACGGAACTGGTGGCGCGCAACGGTGTGGCCGGCAATTGGCTGTGGTGGAATCTGGCCATCGGCGGCATGTTGACGGTTTTCTTTTTCGCCCGTCTGTGGCGCCGTGCCGGCATTATGACCGATGTCGAATTTGCCGAAATCCGCTATTCCGGCAAAGCGGCCGCCGCTCTGCGTGGGTTTCGTGCCCTCTATCTCGGCTTATTTATGAACGCTATCGTTATGGGGTGGGTGCACAAAGCGATGCAAAAAATTTTTCACGTGGTTCTGCCCGAATTCGATTCTTTTTGGCTGGTGGTAATCGCCGCGCTGATTATCGCTGTCTATTCCTCGGCCTCGGGATTGTTGGGAACAGCCCGCACCGACAGTTTTCAGTTCGTCTTTGCCATGATGGGCTGTATCATTCTGGCGATCATCGTGGTGCAGCTGCCGCAGATCGGCGGCTCCGCCAACCTCAAAGCCCAGCTCGCCCCCCAGATCCTCGATTTTTTTCCGCGCATCGGCCGAGCATCGATTGGCGGCATAACCGGCGGCGCATTGGCTCTTTCGGTGGGCGCCTTTTTCGCCCATGTCGGGCTGCAATGGTGGTCGAGTTGGTATCCGGGCGCCGATCCGGGAGGCGGAGGATACGTGGCGCAGCGCATGATGTCTGCCAAGGACGAAAAACACAGCTTTTTCGCTACCTTGTGGTTCACCATCGCCCATTATACCTTGCGGCCCTGGCCCTGGATACTGGTGGCGCTGGCCGCTCTGGTCATCCTGCCGCGGGCCGAATCGCCTGAAATCCTGCAGCAGGAAAATCCGGTGCTCTTTGACCAGGTTGCCGCTGCCTATAGCCAACCGGATCTGCAAAAGTCAGGCGATCCCCTCTACGAAACTCCCGAGTTTATCGCTTTTTATGAAAAATACGAAAATACGGTGGATCCCGGCGTCATGTATCCCAAACTGATGCTGCGTTATCTGCCCACCGGATTGCTCGGTCTGCTGATCGCGGTTTTTCTTGCTGCCTACATGTCGACCATCGCCTCACAACTCAACTGGGGTACATCCTATCTGATCAACGATTTTTATAAACGTTTTGTACGACGTCAAGCAGACGAAAAACACTTTGTGCTCATCTCCCGTATCGGCATCCTGTTGTTGATGCTCTTTTCTCTCCTTCTCACCCGGTATTTTCTCAACAGCATCTCCGGAGCATGGGAGTTTATTATCAATGCCAGTGCCGGTATGGGGCTGGTGCTGATCTTGCGTTGGTTCTGGTGGCGAATCAACGCCTGGTCCGAAATTTCCGCCATGATCGCACCGCTGATCATCTATCCGATCGCTCGCTACGGCTTCGGTATGCAGTCGCCTATCACCCTTTATCCCACCGTGCTCGGCACAACAGCGGTCTGGTTGATCGTGACGTTTATCACCCGGCCGGTTACCCGCGATGTTTTGCACGCGTTTTACCGCAAAACCCATCCCGGCGGAATCGGATGGAAACCGATCGCCGCTGAACTGCCTGAGGTCGAATCGGATTCGGGATTCGGCCGCCTGTTTCTCGATTGGTTTTGCGGCGTTGTGGTTGTCTATGCCGCTTTGTTCGGCATCGGTGAACTAATCTTTGCCGACTATCTCAAAGCTGCTGCCTATCTTGTGGTTGGAGCAGCGGCCGCGGCGATTATCTATTTCGATCTGCAAAAACGCGGGTGGAAAGAACTCGCCCGCTGAGGGATCCGGCCGACTGCTTTCGTTTCCCCCGGATTCGTTATCCAAAGCGAAAGGGAGAGACCATGATCCATTACAGCGCTGTTTTTTTGCTCGTTGTTCTGCTCTTTTCAGCCGTGCGGCTCGATGCGCAGGAAGCTGAGCCGGTTCTCATGCCCTGGCCGGAGAAAATCGAGATGCATTCCGGACGCTATCGCATCGATTCCGACCTGCTGGTGGCTGTGGACGGCGAGGTCAGCGGGCGATTGGCGCGCGCCGCAACCCGGTTTCTCCGGCGGCTCGACGACCGCACCGGCCTCTTTTTTGCTCAGGATGTGATCACCCCCGACAGCCGGGATTCAAGCGCTGCCGTTCGTTTGATCTGCGACCGCACAGGCCAACTCGAACTGTTTGAAGATGAGAGCTATCGCCTTATCATCAGCCCGGCTGGCGTCGAGCTGAACGCCGTTACGGATATTGGCATTCTGCGCGGACTGGAGACTCTGCTGCAATGCGTTGCCGCTGACGAGCAAGGCTATTATCTGCCTGCTCTGCGCATTCACGATGCCCCCCGGTTTCCCTGGCGTGGTCTGATGCTCGATGTTTGCCGCCACTTTATGCCCTTGGAGGTTATCAAACGCAACCTCGACGGCATGGCCATGATCAAGATGAATGTCTTTCACTGGCATCTGTCCGAAGACCAGGGATTCCGCATCGAATCCAAAACATTTCCCAAACTACACGAGATGGGTTCCGACGGTTTTTACTTTACCCATGAACAGGTAAAGGAGGTCATCGCTTATGCAGCCGACCGTGGCATTCGTGTGATTCCCGAGTTCGATATGCCCGGGCATGCCACCAGCTGGTTTGTCGGCTATCCCGAACTCGCCAGCGCTCCCGGCCCTTATGAGATCATCCGTACCTGGGGCATTATGGATCCGGTGATGAATCCGATGCGCGAAGAGACCTACGAGTTTCTCGACCGTTTTTTGGCCGAAATGACCGACCTTTTCCCCGATGATTATTTTCATATCGGTGGCGACGAGAACAACGGCAAACAGTGGGACGCCAACCTCGAGATCCAGGCCTATATGCAAGAACAGGGCATAGCCGACAACCACGCTCTGCAAATGTATTTTAATAACCGTGTTCTCGAAATGCTGAACAAGTACGGCAAAAAGATGGTCGGCTGGGACGAGATTCTCCATCCCGGCATGCCGAAAACCATCGTCATTCAGTCCTGGCGTGGCAAGGAGGCTTTGATTCGGGCTGCGCAGGAAGGGTATCGATCGATACTCTCCAACGGCTATTACATCGACTTGATTCAGCCGACCGATTTTCACTATTCGAACGACCCGCTGCCAGCGGATGCGCCGTTGACAGCCGAACAAGCCGAGCGCATTCTTGGCGGCGAAGCCACGAGCTGGGCTGAACTGGTCACGCCCGAAACAGTGGATTCGCGCATCTGGCCGCGTACCGCGGCAATCGCCGAACGTCTCTGGTCACCGCGCGAGGTGACCGATGTGGATAATATGTATCGACGACTCGAGCGCATCAGCTATCTGCTGGAATCCGCCGGGCTTACCCATTTGAAGAACAGCGACATGATGCTGCGCCGACTGGCCGATGGCGGCGATATCCGTGCACTGCGCACGCTGATCGACGTCCTGGAGCCGGTCAAGATCTATACCCGCCATCGCCAGGGAAAAACCTTTACCTCTTATTCTCCTTACACTCGCGCGGCAGATGCGGCGCGACCCGATCAGCCGACAGCGCGGAAATTCCGCCGCCTGGTCGCGGATTTTCTCGAACAAGGCGATGCCGCGCAAGCGGCTGAAATTCGTTCCCATCTGCAACTCTGGCACGACAACGATGCAGCACTGCAGGAAACCTTTGGCCGTTCACCCATCATTCGCGACGTTCAGCCCCTGTCGAAAAACCTGGCCCTCATCTCCGAGCATGGTCTGCAGGCGCTCGATCGGCTGTCGCGCGGTAAACGCGAGCAAAAGAAATGGCTGGACAAAGCGATGGCAGATCTGGAAGAGGCGACGAAACCGGCTGCGGAATGCGAATTGATGGTGGTCTCGGCCGTCAGGGCGCTGGTCGAGGCCGCAGCAAAATAAAGATGACTGGCGTCGATAATTGTATTTCATTTCTCCCCCGGGTTGGCTCATTTGAACTGAACCGCGAGGCAGTGCTTTAGAGATGAATCGGATCGGCGCACCATCAATCGAGTCGATCCGACAACTCGATTAAATCGCAAGACCTGATCTTGATGCAGGAGTGCTTATGCATACAAAGACCGCTCCTTACCAACCCGATTTCGATCGTTTGCGTCGAACGCTCAAGCGTGGTCAGGCCGATCGCGTTCCTCTGATGGAATTGGGTATTCATCCCCGGATCATGGCCGATTTTATCGGCCGGCCGATTGAAACCCTGACCGACCGCATCGAGTTTTATCGCCTGGCCGGATACGATTACATCAAACTTTCTCCTGTCATCGACATGAATCCCGGTGGTTTTCAAAGCGAAAGCAAGGTGCAGCGGGCAGAAGACGGCGATCTCGACCGCAGCACCTGGGGAACCGAAGGAAAGGGGATCATTACATCGGATAAAGAATTCGATCGCTTTGTCTGGGCTAAAGTCGAGGACGAGATGTTTCGCGACTTTGATGCCGCGGCAGCACTTTTGCCGCCGGGCATGCAGGTGGTGGGCCAATATGGCGATATTTTTACCTTTACCTGGGAATTCATGGGATTCGAGACCTTTTCTTTTGCACTGGTTGAAAATCCCGGATTGGTGCAAAACATCTTTGAACGCGTCGGCGGCATCATTGTCGAGCTCTTTGCTCGCATGGCGCAATACGATTGTGTCGGCGCGCTCTTTTACAGCGACGATATCGCCTATCAATCCGGACTGATGATCTCGCCGCAAGCGCTGCGCACCTATCTTTTCCCCTATATGCGCCAAATCGGTCGCATCTGCCGCGATCGCGATATCCCGTTCATCTACCATTCCGATGGCAAGATGTGGGATGTGATGGACGAACTCGTCGACATCGGTATCGATGCTTTGCAGCCGATCGAACCGCAGGCCTGGGACATCCGGGAGGTCAAAGATCGCTACGGTGATCGTTTTTGTCTGATCGGCAACATCGACGTGGATCTGCTGGCTCGAGGAAAACCGGAAGAGGTGGCGGCCGAAGTGAGCCGGCTGTTGCGCGAGGTGGCTCCTGGCGGCGGCTATTGTGTTGGTTCCGGCAACACCGTGCCCGACTATGTGCGGTTTGATAATTATCGCGCCATGCTCGAAACGGTTTGGGAGAACGGCGCCTATTGATGATCCCGAACGATGAACCTTTTTTCGGGCCGGCTGACTTGGCCGGTCGAGTGATGGTATGCGAGTAGCTATCGTTCAACTGAACCCCCGTTTCGGCGATTCGGTAGGAAATACCCGCAAGGCAATCGAGTTGATGCATCGCCATCAGGCCGATCTTTATGTATTGCCTGAACTCTTTCATTCGGGGTATGCCTTTGCCTGTCGCGACGAGGTGTGGGCGCTCTCCGAAGCGATTCCTGAAGGTCCGGTTTCCAGTCAATTGGCTGCAGCTGCTCGTAAACTCGAAGCGATCATCATCGCCGGTATTGCCGAGCGCAGCGGCGATGTGATTTTCAACTCCGCCGCTCTCTTTGATCCCACGGGATGGATCGGCACCTATCGAAAAATCCATCTCTTTGACCGGGAAAAAGAGTGGTTTTCACCGGGCGACCGCCCATTTCAGATCTGGTCGGCCGGCGGGATTCGTGTCGGCGCAATGATCTGTTTCGACTGGATTTTTCCCGAAGCCGCACGGTCGCTGGCTCTGCAGGGAGCGCAGATTCTCTGTCATCCCGCCAATCTGGTTCTGCCCTATTGCCAGCAAGCCATGATCACTCGGTGTCTCGAAAACGGCGTTTTTGCCCTGACCGCTAACCGCACTGGCGGCGAAAACCGAGGCGGACAAAATCTTTCGTTTACCGGCAAGAGCCAGATCACCGGACCCCGGGGTGAAATACTGTTCCGCGCACCAGCTACAGCCGTCGGGGTCTATAGCGTCGATATCGATCCACAAGACGCCTTGAAGAAGCAGATCGCGCCGCATAACCGACTCCTGGAGGATCGCCGGCCGGATCTCTATACACTCTCGGTTCCCTGACCTCAAAAGCGAAAAGAAGGTATCATGTCCGTTTTTTACAGCATCAAAAAACTCTTGCAGCATTCCGCGGTCTATGGTATCGGCCATATCGTCACTCGTTCCATCAACTTTCTACTCCTGCCACTCTATACCAATGTTTTCCCCCGTGAGGAATTCGGAGTTGTGGGTATCCTATTTACCTATATCGCCATCCTCACCATTATCTATACCTATGGTCTGGACGCGGCCTTTTTTCGTTTCTACATTCTAGAAGAGGAGGGCGGCGATCGGAAAGAGATTTTTTCCACCGCTTTCTATACCATCCTTTTTTCCTCGATTCTCTTTACAACAGGTCTGATCGTCGCCTCGGAACCCCTGGCGCGTCTGCTCTTTTCCACCGAATCTCTACAACTCGGCATACCGATTCCGCGACTGATCGTCATGTCGGCCGGCATCCTTTTTTTCGATGCGCTGTCATTTTTGCCTTTTCTGATATTGCGTGCCGAACAACGGCCGATTCCATTCGTGATTCTCAAATTCCTCAATGTGCTGTTCAATGTCGGGGGCAACATCCTTTTCCTCGTCATCCTCAAACGCGGCGTCCAGGGCGTCTTTTTCGCCAATCTCTGTGCTTCCGGATTGACTTTTTTGCTCATGCTGCCATTGATCTTTCGCCATGCCGGAGCCGTTTTTTCGCGCCCTCTGCTACACGATCTCTTTCAGTTCGCCTTGCCCTATATCCCTTCCACACTGGCTGTGGTGATCATGGACACCATCGACCGGCCTCTGGTGGAACGGCTGGTTGGACTCGAGGCATCCGGTCTCTATAACGCCGGGGTCAAATTGGGTATGTTTATGTCGCTCTTTGTGGCCGCTTTTCGGTTTGCCTGGCACCCCTTTTTTCTTGCCACCAGCAAACAGGAGAACGCCCGACAGGTCTTTAGCCGGGTCTTTACCTATGTGATTTTAGCCTGTCTCGGGGTCTTTTTGCTGTTGTCGATCTTTCTGAACGATCTGGCCCGGCTAAGTATCGGCGGTTTTTCGTTGATCGGACGGGACTATTGGGACGGCCTCTCGATCGTTCCGGTCGTGCTCCTCGCTTATGTTTTCTATGCCGCCTATCTCAATTTTTTAATCGGTGTCTATCTCTATAAAAAAACGAAATATCTGCCGCCAATCACTCTGGCCGGCATGGTCGGCAATCTGGCGGCTAATTTCACCCTCATTCCACTGCTCGGCATTATAGGAGCCGCGTGGGCCAGACTCATCGCTTATCTGATCATGGCCATTTCTCTTTATCGTGTTCAGTGCAAACTCTATCCGGTTGATTACGAATGGGGGCGGCTGATCAAACTGGTTGTGGTTGTGGCTGTCGCATTTTTTGCCGGGCAGCTCCAGGCCGTTCAAAGCCATGCAGTACTCAAGATCGGTGTTGTCTTGGGTGCGGCACTCTTCCTGGTGCTCATCGGATTTTTTGAAAAATCTGAACTGCAGCGCTTCAAAACACTGCGCCTGCGCATCAGAAGGCCAAAACCCCCATCTTTATGAGGTGATTTTCTCATGGGCGATGACCCGGCTCGAACAGCCCTGACGCGTTTTTATCAAGAGGTCGGCGAAAAGTATCCCGAAGAAAGCGTTGTTTACCGAACCTTGCGCGGCCGTCTGCGCAAGGCATATGTCCTGTCCGTTCTGCAAACCTTTTCCGGCCGTCTGCTCGATGTCGGTTGTAACGGTGGCATGTACCTGATGCACTATACCGGCGGCGAGAGGTTCGGAGTGGATATCAGCGTGCCGGTTTTGCGCCGGATTCCGCGGGACGCCGATTTGCGGTTGGTTGCCGCCGATGCGGAAAATCTCTATTGCTTTCGCGGCGACAGCTTTGACCATGTTTTGTGCAGCGAAGTGCTGGAGCACTGCCTGCAGCCGCATGCGGTTTTCGCCGCTATCCGCCATGTGCTTCGCCCCGGCGGCACCGCTCTGGTAACCACACCCAATTACAGCCGGAAACGGCCCGAGTGGATCGGTCTCGGTACACTTGAGCACTATGGAGTGGATTGCGATTGCCCACAGGGCTATTTCCACACCGCCTACAGGCCGGACGAGTTGCGACGACTTGCGGAAGAAAGCGGATTGATCGTCCTTGAAACCGGCACGCTGGAAAAACAGATCAAATACGCAGCCAAACTGCCCGCTGCGCTTTTACTTTTGGGCCGCTTTATGAATCGTTTCCTGCGCTCCGAGCGTTGGGAGCGTGCCAATGAAGCCGCTTTTCAGCATTCAAGTTGGATCATATACCGTTTCATGCAAGTCACACGACTGGAAAAACTCGTTTTGCCTTTGATTCGCGAAGGTGTGCGCTCGCGAATCCTGGTGCAAAAACCCCGGGCCGAATTCGGCAGCAAAAAGCCGAATGTGGAGGCGCCATCCGCCTGCCTGCGCCCCCAACAAGAACAAGGGAAGAGCCGATGAACATCTATTTTGCCGGTTCGATTTCCGGCGGACGGCGCTATCTGCAAACCTATCAAGAGATGGTTCGCTTTCTCAAATCGAGCGGCCATTTGATCTATACCGAGCATATCGTCGATCCACACGTTCTGCAGCACGAAGAGCGATTGACCGCTCTGCAGATCTATGAACGGGATATGGCCTGGTTGGCGCAATGCGATTGTCTGATTGCCGAAATTTCCAACCCTTCACTCGGTGTCGGCTATGAAGTGTGCGCGGCGCTGAACTTGAACAAACCCACACTCTGTCTCTATCACCACGGACTCTTTGTGTCGAGAATGTTGACCGGCAACAACCGCTCCGGCCTGGTTGTTCAAACCTGGAAAGAGGCGATCGATTGGCAAACGCATATCGAGCATTTTATGCTCCCCCTCTCTGTTTGACCCTCACCTGCCGCCGAAACGCTTGCGCCCGTCTATTTTTCTTTTTATTTTACCCTTGTTACAACCGCTATGCGGTTTTCCGGCCAGACACCGCGACAATGGTTGCAGGAATTCTAGACCGAATACAAATGATCCGCCTCAGGTCTCCGATCACGGGACTCAACTCGACTCATTTGCGGTAAAATCGGAATATATGTTTTTAAATGGTTTAGGCTGGTCTATGTCCTCAATTGGAACACCAGTGAAACCATAAAAAACCGGTTTTGGAAAGGAATAATGCCCCGGGTTATTTTACATATCGATATGGATGCATTTTTTGCTGCCGTGGAGCAGCTGGATCATCCTGAAATGCGCGGCAAACCGGTTATAGTCGGGGCCGACCCAAAAGGCGGCAAAGGTCGCGGCGTCGTCTCCACCTGCAGTTATGAAGCACGGCGCTACGGCATTCATTCGGCCATGCCGATTACCCGTGCCTGGAAACTCTGTCCCCATGCGCTGTTTGTCAGGCCGCGCGGCGAACGCTATGCCGGAATATCGCAGCGGATCATGGCAATTCTGCATGATTTTACCCCGCTGGTCGAACCGCTCAGTATCGACGAAGCTTTTCTCGATATAACCTCGACTTTTAAGTTTTTCGGTTCCACTGAAATGACCGCCAAAACCATCAAAGATCGAATCCGACAGGAGATTGGTTTAACCGCTTCGGTTGGTGTCGCCGGCAACAAATTTGTTGCCAAGATCGCTTCGGATCTGCAAAAACCGAACGGTTTGGTCATTGTGATGCCCGGTACCGAAAAAGCGTTTCTCGCGCCGCTTGAGATCGAGCGGCTGTGGGGTGTGGGAAGGCGCACATTGCCGTTGATGCATCGACAGGGCATTTTCCGCATCGGCGATTTGGCTCGAATGAGCGAGCGGGAGGTGGTCCGGTTTTTTGGAGACCACGGGCTTCATTTCCAGCGGTTAGCCAACGGCATAGACGACCGTGTGGTAGGGGCCGCTGGACAGGTCAAATCGATGAGCAAAGAAGTAACTTTTTCTCACGACCGAAATGACACCGATGAATTGCTCACGACTTTGCGCACATTGTGCGATGAACTGGCCCATGAACTGCGCCGCAAATATTATCGCGGTCGCACCATAACGATCAAGATCCGGCTGTCTGATTTTTCCACCTTTACCCGCGCTCGCACCCTGTCGCATCCGGCGATCAATTCGGGCGAACTCTATAATACTGCGCGCGACTTGTTTCAGGCTTTCGATCGCGGCGGTCAGGCGGTTCGACTCATCGGCGTCGGGGTTTCTCATTTCGAGGATGAAGCGTCTCAGCTCGATTTGTTTCAATCCGGCCGGTCAGAGGTGGACACGATCGATCGCCTCATGGATCGCGTCAAGGAGCAATTCGGTCAAGACGCCATCCGCCGCGCCAGTGCCAGCCGATCGCCGCGACAACCGCATTCTCCATCCGAGCGGTCAAATCTGGACGAGATATGAAGGGCCGAGTGTTATGGAATCGATTGCGCGCCGCCGGTATAACCGAACTTAAGGATCGTCTGGGCGGCGTTGTTCGGCGTTACCGATTGCAACGCCGCTGGAGACGACGAACCCAGGACGATTTCCGATCGCGGGATCTCTTTCCCGATACCCATCCTGCCGATTTTGACCTCTGGAAAAAAAAGCTGTTTGCGTGGCAGAAATACACTCGGCATGATTTATGCTCTCTTTATGCCGACCGCTTTTCGGATTACAAAACGGAAATTCTTCGCCATGCTGATCGGTTCTGCCAACATGAATTCGAAATTCTTAACTGCCGGCATCGATTTTCCGGCAAAATCGATTGGCATTATGACTGGTTGGGCGACCGGACAATTCCATTAAGAGCGATGAGACCTCGCCATGTCTGGTCTCCCGCTAGCGTGCGTGAAGTGCGCTATGTCTGGGAGCTCAACCGCCATCAGCATTTTTTGGTTCTGGCCAAAGCTTATCGTCTGAGCGGTGAGGCTCGATATCTGCAAGAGCTGTGCAATCAATGGCGCAGCTGGCTGGAAACCAATGCGCCTTTTTGCGGTGTCAACGCCGTCAGCAGCCTGGAAATGGCCTTGCGCCTGATCAGCTGGACCTGGACGCTGGCAATTGTCGGCAAAAACAGCGAGTTGGACGAAAAGCTGTGTTCCGCCATTCGCTTTGCAATTGCCTGGCAGGCCGATGCGATTTGCGCCTTTCTCTCCGCTGGCGCCGGTGCCAACAACCATTTGATCGGCGAAGCCACCGGATTGGCGCTGGTCGGCTGCTGGTTCCCTGAATTTCGGAACAGCAGCACTTGGAGGGATACCGGGTTTGCCATCGTTTTTCGCGAAATCGAACGTCAGGTCTACCCGGACGGTGTTCTCAAGGAGCAGAGTCTCTGCTATCAGCGCTATGTTTTCGTCTATGCGCTGATGGTTGGCCTGGCCGCTCGATCCTGCGGACGTTCGCTGCCGAATGGATTTAAACAACGCGTTCGGGCAATGGTGGATTTCATCGCCGCCTGGCCTCCGGAAGATGCGCTCTGGCCGATCGGCGACGATGATGGCGGTGAAGCGCTGCGCCCCGGCCTCTATCCTGCTTGTGCGACGAGTCTGCTGCTCGCCGCCTGGCAGGCCGGATTAGCGCCGGCTACCGGGACGGGCGAAACAGCTCGGGCAGGCGAATGGGCTTTTTGGTTGAACGGTAACCTCGACCGGCCGCCGGCTTTATCGCGGCCCTCAGAGATGGTCCGTCTGCGCCGGTTCGACAATGGTGGTCTGGCGACGATCGAAACAGACGATCGCACCCTGCGCCAGTTCGGCTGGCTGGACGGCGGTCCCATGGGGCTGTCGCCTCTGGTGGCCCATGGGCATGCGGATACCCTGAGCTTTTGGCTTAGCAACGAAAAGGAAGCCCTGCTCACCGACGGCGGGACCTATCTCTATCTGGGCGCCCAGTCGCAGCGATCGTATTTCAGGGGATGCCGGGCTCACAACACTTTTGTGGTCGATGGACAGGAATTCGCACGTTCCGGCGGGCCTTTTCAGTGGCTGGCAACACCGCGGGCGACCTGTGTCGGCGGCCGATGCGATTACAAGGACGCAGAAGCAATCGCTTGCCACGATGGGTATCGGCGATACGGCATCTCGGTGCAAAGACGGTTGCGCTATCGCTCCGGTGTCTGGAGCGTGGTTGACGTGATCGAAGGTCATGGTTTGCACCGTGTCACCTGGTTTTTTCATCTCGGTGACTGCCAAAGCACAGAAAAACCCCAGGATCAGCGATTATTATTTTCTTTTAAAAGTGCTGATTTAACTGTACATTGGAAGTCAAGGGCGTCGGTCGAAGCGCGATTGGAAAAAGGCGGTCCGCATGGATCGCCCGGTTGGATATCGCCTGCTTTTGGTCGATCCGTTCCCCGATATGCCCTGGTTTTCGAAATCACCGCTCCCTTGCCGATTGCCCTGATTACTCGATGGAATGCAAAGGATAAACTATGCGCATCGCCTGGATCGTCTGCTGGATCCTCTTCACCGGGATCTTGATCGCCGTCTCATGCAGTGTTTTTCCCGAGCCGCTGCGGTTAGCCGCCGTACTTTTAGCGCTAGCAGGTGTCGGCGGTGGTGCGGCGATGATCGCAAGCAAGACATGTTGGGCGCCACGCCGAGAAAAGGTGATGGCGAACAAAGGCTCCGGTCCAGAAAAAACCGTTCCGATCAGTCAGCTCTTTCTTTTTAACACCCTGCACAATATTCAGGCTCTTATTCATTTCGACGCACCCCGAGCGAGTCGAACGCTGGAACAACTCGCCGACTATGTCCGAGCCGTGATGCAGGTAGAGGGACAGGAGTGGGTCTATCTCTCGAATGAACTCAAATGCATCGACCTCTATTTGCAGATCGAGGGTGCGCGTTTTGGGGACAGGCTGGAGCGATCGCTAAAGATCGATGACGATTGCCGGGAGGTCATGATTCCTTCTTGTCTCCTTCAACCTCTGGTTGAGACCGCCCTCCGCCATGGGGTGGAAGCCTTTGAGGGCAAAACCCGAGTATCGATCTCTGTTCATAAAGAAAAGAATCGCCTGGCGATCGAGCTTCTTGACATGGGGGAGGGGTTCGATTCACAGCCAGAGATGTGTATGGAAAAACGGCGGCTCCTCTATGAGCGAGTGAAGGATCGCCTGCAAAACGCCTTCGGCTCCGCCGCCGAATTTAAATCTGCCGCTGTGGTTCCAATCGGTTGCCGGGTCAGGCTTTTGCTCCCGTTCCAACCAGCAGCCTGAATTTATGCAGACGCAAAGGAACGACCATAGCGTCTGCGGCTTGATTTCTGAGGAAAGCGTATGATTCGATCAATCCGCCTGATCTTTTGTGTGGGTTTTTGGGGTTTGTCCACCGTTTACGCAGCGAGTCCGGTTCTCTGGATCTGTCAGCCGGCCGATTCCGTTGCGCATGCGGACACTGCCGGTTGGGCCGAGCAGTTGCGAATGCAATTACCGGACGAATGGGGTGGTTTGCGGATCGAAACGATTTCGATCGAACCCTCATTGCCGGATTCGGTTCTGCGATTCGATTTTTTTTACGATGATTCAGCCAACGGCCGTACACTTCAGGCGCTGGCTGCGGTTATCGAAGGTGTGAGCGCCGTCGCCGGCCAGCGACAGCCGCCGCCTTTGCATCTGGTGGTATGGTTAGCTGTATCGGAAACTTACCTGCCGGATGTTGCCTCGGCCTTGTTTTGTCGCGTCGCTCCGACCGGTTATTATCTTTCATTTCCTCCGGATTCCTTTCTGACCGATACAGATCTCGGTTCTTTATTGCCGCTGCGGCCGGCAGTGCCGGAATTGTGCCGCACCCGTGTGGCGCTTCCCCTGCATACGCTTCGCTCTCTTGCCGCACTCATTTCTGCTCGCTGGGGTGGATTGGGTTCGGATCGAATCGATGTCGATCTGGGTGAAGCCCTGTACAAATTCGATATCGATGCGCTGGCAGCTGTATTCACGGTAGCGCTGGAACAGCACCGTCTGTGCGATCAAAGCACCACTCCCTGCGCTCAGCAACCCGTGCGCCGGGTCTATCGGCATGCGCTTCAGCTGAGCCGCGATTTCCCCCGCGCCCACGCCTGGGTGGTGCTCAATCAGGCCGCATGGGAATTGGTTCATGGCGATGCAGATTCGGCCATTCAGGCTATGACCAAAGCCGATAATCTGATGCATAACGCCGCAGACAGCACTGGACTGGTAATCGGTGCTTTGCTGCGGGGTTTGTTCTGGCAGGATCGACAAAATCTGACCCAGGCCCATCTCGCCCTGGCCGATGCTTTTCGCTGGCTTCCGGCCGACCGTCCTCATCCGCTCAAGCCGATATTTGAATCGCTGCTGGGGCGCCTCAGTAACCGCGTTGGGCAGACTGATGCACAAAAGCCGGCCGCACCGGTCGCGGATGCGGCGTCACCTGTCGAGCCGGCATCCCCACCAACCAGTCCCTATGAAGAGGCCGAACGCCTTTACCGTCTGGCCAAGTCGGGTATGGAGGCTGGCGACTTGCTGCAAGCCCTTGAACACATGCAAACCTTTTTGCAGCAAGCCAAACAACTGCGCAGCGAACCTGCAGTCTCTCGCGGTTATTTTCAACTCGGCACGATCTATTTCCAGCTCAACCGCTTTTCTCAGGCTATCGACAATTTTCACCACGCTGCCGACTATTTGGAAATGCTCGGCGACACCTGCGGATTGGCCAAAGTAGACAACAACATCGGTGCCGTCTATCATCAGAGCGGTGATCGAGTCAAAGCTGCTGGACTTTATCGGTCTGCTTTGAATCTGGCCCGACAGTGCCGCGATGTAGAGACACAAATTCGCAGCCTAGTCAATCTCGGAGATCTCTATGCTGAAGAGCAAAGCTGGTCTGAAGCCCAGGGCGATTACGACCGCGCCCTGGCTCTGGCTCAAAGCCTCGGTGACCCTGGATGGTTATCGACTGTCTCTTATGCCAAAGGAATGGCCCACATCAGGGAAGGAATGGTCGATTTGGCCTATGCCGAAATCCGCCGGGCTCTGGAATGGAGCAACGGATCGGTACAGAATGCACCAGCTGACGAGCAGGCATTTTTGCGCAAACTCGAATCTTTATTGCATGGAAACCAGTGATCCAATGAACTTGCCTGACCTCATGGTTCCGGGAAAGACAGATCGTCCCGGGTTTTGATCCGATGAAAGCGACCGGTTTACATAAAAAACTCAATTCCCGCCTCGACAAGGCGATCTGGCAACACCATATGTTTTCCGATGGAGACCGGATTCTGGTCGCTGTCTCTGGTGGTGCTGATTCAACGGCTCTGCTCTACCTGCTCAAACACCGATTATCGATCTATGGACAAGACCTGAAACTCTATGCGGTCTATGTCGACCTCGGTTTCGGCCATTCGGTACAAAACCGCTGTCGCACCATGCAGGCTTATTTCGATGACCTCGAGATTCCTGGGCAGATCGTCACCACCACTATCGGTCCGATTGCGCACCAACCTTCAAATTGCGTCTCACCCTGTTTTTTATGCTCCCGTATCCGCCGCAAAAAAGTATTCGAAACCGCCGAACGACTCGATGTGCAACGAATCGTTTTTGGACACCATAAAGACGATGTGGTAGAAACCCTGCTGCTCAACATGATTTTCAGCCGGGAAATCAGCAGCATGATACCCCATCTGCGTGTTCTGGGCGGACGCTATTCCCTGGTTCGCCCCTTTTATTATACCGAAGAAAAACTGATCAAACGCTTTGTCCTTCAAAAACAACTTGCTGTTATCGACCAGGAATGTCCCACCGACGGCAATTCACAGCGCCAAACTGTTAAAAACCTCGTCGACGGTCTGGAACGGGATTATCCCGGAGCCCGCGAAAATCTTTTTAAAAGCCTGCTCCACGTCAAGAGCGATTATTTGCTGCAAAACGCCGAATGAAGCGGTTTCGGTACGGTCAGACTTTTAGCCGCGCTCTTTTATCTCTCCGGATGCCAAACTTGCTTTTGGTTGAAAAAGTGTGTATGTTCAAGTCGAATGAAAACGGATAAGAAAAAACGATCGGGAATGACTGCAGACACGCTCGAACTCGAGCCGTTTTTTGACTGGACAGGCTTGGACGCCTTTGACTATCCGCTGGATCAACGCGGTATTCCCCTCGCCTTTTTCAATCGCCGAATCGGCATGCGACACAACCCGATTACCATCGCCCAATACGGACTCGCCCATCTGCAAAAGTGGCGAAATGGGGGAGGGCAGTCTGATCGGCAAGCTGCCGAACGCTGTGGCGAGTGGCTGATCGATCATCTCGAACCCTGGGCGGAAGGACAATTCGCCTGGATTTATCGCTATGATCTCGACTTTTACGGCCCCCGGGCGCCATGGATTTCGGCAATGGCCCAGGGTGAGGGAATCGCTTTGCTGCTGCGGCTTTACCAGGCGGGTTCATCGAAGCTTTGCCTGGAAACGGCTAAACGAGCCGTGACGCCGTTTTTTTATTCTGTGGATGAGAAGGGAGTGGTGGATCGCCTGTCGGGCGGCGACATCCTTTTCGAAGAATATCCCACTCTGCCCGCTTCGCATGTGCTGAATGGATTTGTTTTTGCCCTTTTTGGACTCGACAATTACGCGCGCTTTTTTAAAGACGATGCGGCACACGCCCTGTGCCGTCGGGCAATCGGGACGCTTGAGCGCAACTGGCAGCTGTGGAATGCCGGGTTCTGGAGCCGATACGATCTGCACCCTACTCGGCGTCTGGCTTCACCCATGTACCACGAACTGCATATTCGGCAGATGCAGCGGCTGGCGCTGCTGTCCCGAAATCCTCTGTTTCAGCGCGTCGCGCTGCTCTGGAAATCGATGCAGCACCAGCGTTCCTGCATCGTTCGCATGTGGGCCGGCAAAGCTGTTGAAAAAATTCGCCTGCTCGGGAGAAAACGGTGAAAAAGGTGCTGATGCTGTGCTATTATTTTCCGCCTCTCGGGCTGGCCGGGACCCAGCGCGCGGCCAAATTCGCTCGTTATCTGCCCGAGTTCGGCTGGCAGCCGACCGTTGTTACCGTCAAACCCATCGCCTATTGGGCTCAGGATCCGACACTGTTGCAGGAAACAGCAACAACCCGGGTCATTCGAACGGAATCCTGGGATCCGCAGCGCTGGTTGGCTCGGCTGCGGCCGAGCCAACCAGCGGGGCCGGTCGCGGGTTCTTCAACCGGTGTGCTCTCATTTGTGAATGAGCATCTTCTGCCTTTAATTGTTCAGCCCGATGCCAAAATCGGCTGGAAAGGAGCGGTGCTTCGGACTGTCAACCGCCTGATGCGGGAAGAATCGTTCGATGCGCTTTTTTCGACTTCGCCGCCCCATTCGGCCCAACTGATCGCTGCCGAGATCAAACGGCGCACAGCTTTGCCCTGGGTGGCCGATTTTCGCGACAGCTGGAGCGGGAGCGCCGTGGTACGTGAACCGACCCCCTGGCACCGGCGCGTTAATCTGCGCAACCAGCGCCGTGTGGCGCGTCTGGCCGATGCGGTCATCGCCGTTACACCGACTATCCAACGGCAAATGCAGGCGCTGGGTGCCCGACAGTGTCTCTATCTGCCCAACGGTTTCGACTCGGCCGATTTCCCTGTTCCACGACGGCGCGTCGATAACCGATTCGTTCTCTGCCATTGCGGTACAATCACAGAATTCAGTCGACCGGATACGCTGCTTCAGGCGGTCAAACGATTGAAACAGCTCCGGCCAGATACGGCGGCGCGTCTCGTGCTTCGCTTTGTCGGTCATGACCTGACGGGAAAACTGAACGAATGGATCGCTGAAAACGGATTGCACAGCCAGGTCAAACGATGCGGGTATCTGCCACACCGACAGGCGCTGCAGGAATTGGTCGATGCCGACGCGCTTTTACTCATCGCTCGCGGTCGCGCCGACGCCGCTTTTGTGCCGGGTAAGACTTTTGAATACCTCGGAAGTAAAAAACCGATTTTGGTGATTAGCGATGTGCCGGACACACTGGATTTGCTGAACGGATTGCCGCATGTCCGCAGCGCTGCAACCGGAGATGTGGAAAACATTGTCCGATTGCTCGGTGAGCTGCTGGCCGCTAAAGTTCGGGTCGATGATGCCGCAGATCTCTCCCGGTATGAACGGCGTTATCAAACACAGGAACTCGCCCGAGTGTTCGATCGCTGTTCCGATGCTCCATGACCGCACCGGCAGGAATAATAGAACCGGATCGCACCAGAAACAGGAACCGACCGATGAAAAAACGCTGTAAACGCTATTCGCTTGTCTGCTCGTTTTGGATTTTGCTCAACCCGGCTGCAAACGCCGTGGCTCAGGACTACATCTGGCCGACCAACGCCAGCCGTGCTTTGACCTCCTCTTTTGCCGAATCTCGTCCTGGTCGGTTTCATGCCGGAATCGACGTCAAAACCTGGGGACGCGAGGGCTATCCGATTTATGCCGTGCGGGATGGTTATGTTTCGCGTATTCGAATCTCGCCTTACGGTTATGGTCTGGCTCTCTATCTGACCCTGGATACGGGGGAAGTTGCCGTGTATGGCCACCTCAAACGGTTTATCGACTCGATTGCTGATGTCGTTTGGGCCGAGCAAGATCGGCGAAAACGCTACAGCATCGATCTCTGGCTCGATCGCAATCGCTTTCCGGTCAAACAGGGAGATTTGTTGGGCTATACCGGTCAGAGTGGCGTCGGTTACCCCCATCTTCATTTCGAAATGCGCGATCCGCACGGCCATCCGATCAATCCGTTGCATAAAGGCTATCAGGTGGACGATTCTTTGCCGCCCACTGTGCGCGGCATATCGGTTCAGCCGCTGGATGCCTTTTCGACTGTCGACAACGACTGGCGTCCGGTTGTCTATACACCGATAGCCGAAGGCCGGGGGCTATATCGACTCGATCGACCCATCATCGCCTACGGAAAAATCGCCTTTGGCCTGTCCGCTTTCGATACCATGGACGGTATCACCAACAAATTCAGCACCTACACGAATCAGCTCTGGATCGACGATCGATTGGTGTTTCAGGCCACTTATGATCGTTTTCCCTATTCGTTGAACCGTCAAGCTGATTTGGATCGCGATTACCGCTTGCGGGTCAATAATCTTGGCAATTTTTACAAACTCTGGCGAGATATCGGCAATCAGCTCTGGTTTTATTCTTCTCGCGAACCCGGTTATGGTGCGCTGTGGATCGCCGATTCGCTCGATCAGAGACGAGACGCCCACCAGTCTACGGGCCTATCCGCCGGCAGTCTGACCCGGTTGTCGCCCGGCGAGTATCGCTTTCGTATCGTTTCGATCGATTATTGGGGAAACGAAGCGACGGTCCATGGACGGCTGATCGCCGCTCCACCGGAATCCAAACCTGCGATGGAACTGCCGAATCCACTGCAGGCAGGAGATTCTGATATTCGATTTTCGGTAAAAAGCGAGTATTACGACACATTTGTACGCTTTGAATTGCAGGCGGATTCAGACCTTTGCGTCCTGCCGGTCTTGACCGGCTGGAATACCCTCGGTGATCGGCAGGAGGTGCCACTTTTAGCCACTGGCGCATGCACGTTTGTTGGCGCCTGGGACTTGAGTCAGGAGATCGCTTATCCCATTTCCTTCGAATTGCTCTATCGGGATCCTGCTGGAACCCGGAACCTGCAGTCCTGGATTCTTCCGGTGATTCCGATTGCCCAGGGCAGGGATAAAAAAGTGAGCAGCGAAGACGATAGAGTGGATCTCAGATTTACCGCAGGTTCCCTGTATCGCGATTTGTTTCTCCGTATGCAGACCGTCGATGCCGATACCGCTCTGCCCTACGGCTTTGTCGGGCGTGTCTATTACTTCGAGCCGATGGATGTGCCCATGGATCAGGGCGTCGATTTGACATTTGAATGTCCGATAAATGAATCCCGGCCACAACAGCTCGGCATCTATACTCGGGTCGGAGACGATCGTTGGGTCTTTCTCGGTAACCGCCTTGGGGACAAAAAAAACACGATTTCCACCCGTATTCGCGGTTTAGGCGAATTTAGCCTCATACGCGACGACGAAGCACCGGAAATCAGCGATTTTCTGCCAGCCGAAGGTGCCCAACTCGGCGACCCCCGGCCTCTTTTGCAGTCCCGTGTTTGGGACCGGTTGTCCGGATTAAAAGACGAGCCGTCGATGGCGATGTTTGTAGACGGGGAACGGGTTGTGGCCGAATTCGATCCGGAAGCCAAACGTCTATCATACCGCCCGCGTCTGTCTCTGGACCCCGGGCACCATCGGGTTCGCATCGTCATCGAAGATCGTTGTGGCAACTCGAGCAGCGCCGAACGGAACTTTTGGGTGCTGCCGCCAAATGCTTCCGGAGAATAGAGCATGATTCCCATCAAAGATGACAACCCGACGCAGCAGTTTCCGTTCGTTACCGCGACATTGATCGCCGTCAATGTCATTGTTTTTGGGCATCAGCTTTTTCTGTCAGGCCCGGAGGCACAAGTTTTTATCGAACGCTACGGTGCCGTGCCGGCTTTGCTCATTCGCGGTCAACATTTGTGGAGCGTGTTAACCAGCATGTTTTTACATGGCGGCCTGCTCCATTTGCTCGGTAATATGCTCTATCTGTGGATATTTGGGGACAATATCGAACAGATTTGCGGACGTCTGCGTTTCGTCTTTTTTTACCTGTTGTGTGGCGTCTTTGCTTTTTTGTCGCATTTCATCTTTGATCCGACCTCATCGATTCCCATGGTCGGTGCCAGCGGCGCCATTTCCGGGGTCCTGGGTGCCTATGCGCTGCGCTTTCCGCGCGCCCGCGTTCATGTGTTTATCTGGTTCTTTTTTATTTTTTATGACATTATCCGCATTCCTGCCGTTTTTGTCCTCGGATTCTGGTTTTTTATGCAGCTGTTTAGCGGTTTCACCACGACGCCTGGCCAGGGCGGCGTGGCCTGGTTCGCCCATGTGGGCGGATTTATCGCCGGATTGCTGTTTATCCGCTATTTTGAAAAAAATCGCTATCGCATCTCCTACTGACCTCCCCTCCAGACCGAGCACTTTTTTTTTGTTTCTGCTACAGGTTTGAATCGATCCCTGCGCCAGTACTGATTGGTGGCCGCACATGGGTCAAATTTCTGCTGTGCTATACGCGGCATGCGCTTTGAAACATAAAAGCCGGGGAACCAGATTCAGGATTGAAAAAAATACTTGACAAAAATACACTTTTTATGTATAATAAGGAGAACAGATGTTCACCTAAAAAGAAACAAATAATCGCAACTATCGGAAAGAGGAGAATGGCCGGACTCGAGCGATTGACGGCGCGGCAACAAAAGGTCTATGATTTGTTCGTGGACTATGCGCAAGTGCACGGTTTTCCGCCGACAGTACGCGAACTGGCCGACGAAGTCGGGCTATCGTCGACGGCTGGCGTACACAAGATTCTCAAGATTCTCCAGGCCAAGGGTTATCTGACGCAACTGAGCCGCGGCAAATCGCGTTCTTTGGGATTGGCGCAGGATCGGTTGACAGCAGGGGCAAGGGCAAAAGCGCTGCCTTTGGTCGGAGAGGTTCGCGCGGGCGAACCTGTGCTCGCGGTCGAAGAGAAAGAGGGTGATTTTTTCATCGATTCGGATTGGGTCGGCAATAAAAACACCTATTTGCTGCGGGTTCAGGGGCACAGCATGGTCGATGCGGGGATTTATCCAGGCGATCTTTTGGTGGTCGAACCCGGTGTGAATATTCGCAACGGCGAGATCATTATCGCGCTGCTTGAGGATGAAGCCACGGTCAAGCGCATCTATCGGGAAAAAGAACGAATTCGGCTGCAGCCTGAAAATCAGACGATGCAACCGATCTATGTGAACCGCGATGATCCGACATTGCGCATTATCGGCAAGGTGCGCGGATTGTTGCGCAAATTTTGAGAGGCCAACCATGTCTGCAACGCTTTGTAAAGTGCCGTCGGTTCTTGCTGTCGATAAGACGGACGGGTCGACCGACTCGCCACTGCAGCTGTTTGAACGTACCGCCGCCCAGATATCACAAGTGTTTGTGAAATTTAAAAGCCAATATGGGATGGAGGCCGCCGATTTTTACGGCGATTTGCAGGAAAGAGAACCACATATTGCCCGCCGCCTCGAACTGCTGGAAGCAGGTATCGATTCCGACATTGCCGGTCGCTGTCAGAACGGGCAGGCGCATGATGGCGAGCTTCAGACCTGGCGGGAACGGGTGTTCGCCTGGAAAGAGCTTTTGTTGTCGGCTCTGCGCCTTTATGAAATTTCACATTTTGGCGAAGAAATTCTGGTCAAAAACCCGGCCAATTGAAAATGGAAAACTTTTATTTGTCGTAAATTAGATCTTGATCGATTCGCAGCGCGTGCATTTTCGGACAGTCTGGTGGGGTGCGAATACTCGATCAACTATCGACATAGTTTTTAAAGCGACCGGATCACAATTATCGCCAAACCCGTGTCGTGTTTCATGGATAAACAGGAGGAACAACAGGTGACGCAGAACAAACTTCCCGAGTGGTCGGTCTACTGGAGTCGGTACAATGACGCTGATTTGCTGCAGAAAATGTCTTCGGATATGGACGATACTTTGCGTCGTATAGAGGCGGAATTCAACTGCAAGCTCTTGTCGGGCGATCATCTGATGATTATCGATGCACTGGAAGAACGGATCGAAGAGCTGGAAAACGCACGTCGCACCAATCCGGTCGATGTGCAGGGAGAATTGTTTTAAGAGAGCATCTATGACCAACAAGACCGAGAACGCCGGCAATGCAGGTGTCACAACGTCGCGCATCAAGTTTTGCGATTTGCGATGCGAACATGCTTCTTTTCCCCAGGAGGAGCACCTGGATGGCGCCAACAGTTGTCGCACCTTTGCTGCGCTCTATTGCGCGCAGCTCAATGAATTGGTAACCAAGAACGCACCGTGTGCCGTTTTGTTTGGCAAACGGCGGCCGAAATCCAATCTCTAAACCGGATTTCATTCCCTAAACAGCGGAGCCAACCCCCTGTTGCAGAGCAACGGTTCGCCAATCCGGGCGAAAGGGTCGGTTGATTTGCAACAGGGGGTTGGCTTGGAAGAGTGTTGATCTAAATGCGAGCGGTTTTGGTCTGATTCTGCAGAAAATGGCTGATCACACTCTGGAAGACAAAGAAGCATCGCGGATCACCCGGTTTGCCTGCCCAGTGCAAAAAATCCAGATATTATACCAGGCTTGGACTGAATCACGCGCTCGACGTCCCGAGCTCGATGACCTTGATTAAATACGGCCGGGCAGTTCCACGATGCTGCCGCTGACATCGTCGGCGTCGGCTGTACACAAAAACAGCAGCGTGCGCGCCAGCCTTTCGGGGGCCACCCAGGAAGAATGATCGGCATTCGGCATGGCTTGTGCATTGGCATCGGTGCGAATAATGCTCGGAGCGATGCAATTGACCTGTATTCCATGCGGCTTGCCTTCAACAGCCAGCATCTGCATCAGGGTTATGACCCCTGCCTTGGAGACCGCATAGGCGGCGCGTTTGGCTTTGGGAGACATAGCAGCCAGAGCGGCGGTGAGAACGATTTTACCGTAACCCTGCGCTGTCATACGGGACATCGCTTCGCGGGTGCAGAGAAAAGCGGATTCGAGGTTCAGACTCATCATGTGGCGCCATTCAACGAATCCGGTTTCGGCAACACTTTTGCCGGCTTGAAAGCCTCCGGCAAGATGGATCAGGATATCCAGGCTGTGGAAATCGGTGTCGATACGCGCAAACAACTTTTTGACCGCTTGTTCATCGGTTACGTCGGCGGCATGGGTAAACAAGCGATCGCCAAAGGCTGCGAGCGAAAGTCTCATCTCCTGAAGGCTTGACTCATTTCGCGCATTGGCGACGACTCGAGCGCCGGCTCGCAAAAAGGCTTCCACTACATGCTGCCCCGCTCCACCTGTTGCTCCGGTTATCAATGCTGTTTTATGATCAAACATTTCGGCCTCCTTGTCAGCAGTCGGGACACTCTATCCTTCTTGCCATGCCTTTTTTCCCCCGCTCGTATGGACTTTTTCCAGATGCAGCATCCGCCAACCGTTGGCCGGAATCGTCAGAGTCAGCGTGCCTTGTTCGACCCTGCTTGTATCGGCTGTAAAACAATCGGCGATAGGCGTGTCGTCCGGAATACCCTGCAATTCGATTTTGCGCAGGGTTGTGCGGTTCGCTGTGTTGACAGCAATGATGAACGATTCAGCCGCATCGCTGCGGCTAAAGGCATAAACCGCATCATCGACGATCAAATCGTGCCGTTTTCCCCGGCGCAGTGCCGGCGACTTGCGCCAATCTGCCAGGGTTCGGATCAAGGAGCGCAGATCGCGTTGGTCATTCCCCAGCAGGTGCCAGGGCATGTTACGACGATTGAGGAAATCGCCTTCTACGGTGTCCTGCGGTGTGGCGCCTGGCAGCATCAATTCGGTGCCGTAATAGAGACTCGGGATGCCGGGTTGGGCGAACAAGAGCACCAAAGCACTCTCGATACGCGGGCGAAGCGGTTCCGTACAATTGGAAATCAAGCGTTCGACATCGTGATTGTCGACAAAGGGAACGAGAAGACAGGTCCGATGCGAAAAGGTCTCCTCTGCTTTGGTCAGGATATCGCGCAATCTTTGCGGTGATCCGCCCGTAGCCACCGTTTCGATCAGTCCGTAATGCAGACTGAAATCAAAAAGCGCATCAAAACCGAGATCCCCGTATTCGGCGAGATAATCCATGTCGCCGGAAAAAACCTCTCCGACGAGAAAAAAGCCCGGGCCGGCAAAATCATGGATCTCTCGGGTATAGCGGCGCCAAAAGGATTTGGGGACGTGGCGTACGGCATCGAGCCGAAAGCCGTCGCAACCGGTCCGCTCGATCCACTCTTTCGACATATCGATGAGAAAATCAGCGACGTGTGGATTTTCCTGAGCAAGGTCAGGCAGACGAGCGATCTCTTTGCGCTCCAACTCTTTTGGGTCTTCCCAGTTGGTGATCATGGTGCTTTCATCGGTCAAACTGTGTGGATGAAACCAGTGTTTGTAGCCTTGATTTTCCCACAATTCAGAATCGACTACCCAGGGATGATCGTAAGCGACATGGTTGAGAACCATGTCGAGAAGGATGTGCATGCCCCGGCTATGAGCGCCGGCGATCAATTCCCGGAGGTCGCCGATATCGCCGAAATGTTCTTCGATCCGATAATGGTCGATGGGATGATAACCATGATAAGGCCACCAGCCGCGATAATCCCGGTCGCTGTTGTCCATAACCGGTGTCAGCCACAGCGTTGTGACCCCAAACCCGGCCAGGTAATCCAACTTGTCGATGATTCCGCGCAGGTCACCGCCTTGATAGGTTTTGAGCGCCCGGGCGTCGGTTGATTCCGGGTCAAAAAGAATATGGCTGTCCGAATTGTTACCGCTGTTGTTTGTTGGATCGCCGTCAGCAAATCGGTCGATCATGATCAAATAGATAACCTGATCGTCGTGGTCGCGAAATTTGATCGGTTGGGCGCTTTGTTGAGCGGTGATCTGCACTGGCGGAACCGGTCCATACGAACGACAACCGGAAATCACAACAAAAAGAAGCAATAAAAACAAGGTGTAACGCGAATACAAGGTTTTCATTTTTCCCCTCAAAGCGGTCAAAGGCTTCGAATACCCGTAATTCACCTGTGGGTGGTTGGACTGGTCAGGACGATTGCACCGAGTCAGTGCTGATTTCTCCGGCGTATTGCAGCTGATAGAGGCGATGGTAGATTCCCCGTTTCGCCAGCAATTCTTCGTGTTTTCCTATCTCGCGGATTTTTCCCTTGTGCAGAACAATGATTCGATCGACGCTTTGTATGGTCGACAGCCGATGCGCGATAATCAACGATGTGCGACCGTCCATCAGTTTGTTGATGGCGTCGCGGATGAGAAATTCGGTCTCGGTATCGACGCTGGAAGTCGCTTCGTCGAGTATGAGAATGCGCGGGTCAAAGACCAGGGCCCGGGCGAAAGAGAGCAATTGTTTTTGCCCGACCGAGAGATTGCTGCCGTTTTCCAAAAGCTCGCTTTGATAACCGTCTTTCATTCGTGCGATAAACAGATGAGCATTGACATCGCGGGCCGCTTTTTCGACCCGTTCCGGCTGAATGGTCTCGTCCGCAAGACGGATATTGTAATCGACCGTGCCGGAAAAGATAAAAATATTTTGTGAAACCAGGCGAATCGCCCGTCGAAGATCATCGATCTCGAGGCGGCGGATATCGATGCCGTCGATCAGAATTTCGCCTTGGGTTGGTTCGTACATTCGAGAAATCAGGCTGATGATCGAGGTCTTGCCAGCTCCGGTGGCACCCACGATCGCCACTTTTTCTCCCGGCTGGATGGTAAAGCAAAGATTGTTCAACACCCAGTCCGTTCCGTTGTAGGAAAAAGAAACATTGCGAAATTCGATTTCGCCACGAATAGCACCGAGTGTCAGCGGATTTTCCGGCATTCGAATCTGCGGGCTTTCGTCGAGGAGCTTAAAGATGCGCTCGCTGGAGGCCATGGCGCTTTGCAGGATATTGTATTTTTCCGACAAGTCTCGGATCGGGTGAAAGAAACGCTCAGTATACTGGATAAAAGCCACCACAACGCCGAGTGTCAGCGCGCCTTGCAGAGTCTTCAGCCCGCCGTACCAGAGAATCAGTGCCAGAGAAACGGCCCCGAGCAATTCGATGACCGGATAAAAGATCGCATAATACTTGATGGTTTGCAGATAGGCGCGCAGATGGCTGGCATTGAGTCGGTCGAAATGCTGATGGTTGCGTTCCTGGCGGTTAAAGATCTGGACGACTGACATGCCGACAATGTTTTCCTGTAAATAGCTGTTGATGCGAGCGATTCGGGTGCGCACTTTGCGATAAGAATCGCGTACCCGGACACGAAACAGCGAAGTGGCGTAAACAATGAGCGGCAGAATGGTAAAGGTAAGCAAAGCCAATTGCCAGTTTAACTTGAGCATGACGGCGATGATGCCGATCAGTACAAAGACGTCGCCAAAAATCGAAACCACTCCGCTCGACAAGAGCGTATTCAGGGTTTCCACATCGTTGGTGGCGCGGGTGACCAGCCGTCCCACCGGATTGCGATCGAAAAATGAGAGCGGCAATTCCTGCAGGTGGGAAAAAATCCGAATACGGATATCGTACAT